>DASVBK010000012.1:0-9163 GCA_036375875.1 Candidatus Nanopelagicales bacterium | reverse complement strand
TCCACGGCCCCCGAGGAGGGCTGACTACAGGCGCGCGCCGTCGTCCCAGCCGGAGTCCTCGCGGGCGTCCGGCAGCAGCCAGACGAGCGTCACGAACCCGGCGAGCGTGGCCAGCCCGGCGGCGATGCTCACCACGCGGGGTGCCTCCCAGCCGCTGAGCGCGATGAGCGTGAACGCAGCGGGTCCGCCGAGCAGGCCCGCCCACGCCAGCCGCTTCACCGGCGTGCCCTCGGGCAGCTCGGGCGGGATGGGCGGCTCGAAGTGCCCCTCGTCCCCCCACCGCTCGACGAAGGCCCCCGGGTCGTCCTCGGCGGGGGCGGCAGCGGGCTCGGGCTGCGGGGGGCGCCGGCGCAACGGCTCGAACAGCGCGGCGAGCCCCGGGTCGACGCCCGCGGTCCCGGGGCCGGCAGGGCTCGGGCCACCCGTCGAGCCATCGGCCCGGGTCGAGGCCGCCGGATCTTCGATCCCGTCTGCGCCGTCCTTGCCATCGGCAGCGGTGAGGCCGCCGAGGCCGTCGGGCCCGGCGTCGGACGTGAGGTCCTCGACGATGCGGGCCCACGCCTCCTCGAACTCGTCGGGCCGCTCGGGCATGGCCCATGGTCCCACATCGGGCCGCCTCGGGAGGTGGGCGTCCGGGGCGGGTTCTCGGCCACGGGCAGGCACCGGGGTGGACCGGCCGGCCCGTCGCGTTGCCGCTCGCGCGCGCCGTCCCCTACGGTGTGGACGGCTCGAGGAGGGACGACGCATGCTCTACGCGATCATGAAGCACGCCGTCCTCGGGCCCCCGTTGCAGGTGCTCTACCGCCCGCACGTGGAGGGCATCGAGCACATCCCGGCGGAGGGCCCGGCGATCCTCGCCAGCAACCACCTGTCGTTCTCCGACTCGATCTTCCTGCCGCTGGTGGTGGACCGGAAGATCACGTTCCTGGCCAAGGCCGAGTACTTCAACAGCCCCGGCGTCAAGGGCTGGCTCACCAAGCAGTTCATGGAGGCGGTGGGCCAGGTGCCCATCGACCGCACCGGTGGCCGGGCGAGCATGGCGGCGATCGACACCGGGGTGCGGGTGCTGCGGCAGGGCGACCTGCTCGGCGTCTACCCCGAGGGCACCCGGTCCCCCGACGGTCGGCTCTACCGCGGGCGCACCGGGCCGGCCCGCATGGCGCTCGCGGCGCCCGCCCCGGTCATCCCGGTGGCGATGATCGGCACCGACAAGATCCAGCCGACGGGCCAGCGCGTGCCCAACCTGCACCCGCTGGAGATCCGCATCGGCAAGCCGCTGGACTTCTCGCGCTATGCGGGCATGGAGGACGACCGCTTCGTGCTGCGCAGCATGACCGACGAGATGATGTACGCGCTCATGGAGCTCTCCGGCCAGGAGTACGTGGACATCTACGCCTCGACGGCCAAGGAGCGCATCCGCAAGTACGGGACCTCCACCCCGACCAAGTCGCAGATCGCCGCCGCCAAGGCCAAGTTGTCGAAGTCCGCCTGAGCGCTGACCGCGGACCGAGCGCGGCACGGCGCGTGGGGGAGCGCCGCTCGGCGGCTCAGCGCAGCCGCGCCCACCCCTTCGACCGCTCCACCGCCACCCGCCACAGCCGGTGCGCCCGCGCGTCCGGGGTGCCCGGCTCGAACCGCGCGGCGGCCGAGGCGCGCAGCCGCTCGACGACCTCGTCCGTGGACCCCCACACGCCAGTCCCGATGCCCGCGGCGATGCCCGCGCCCAGTCCTGTCGCCTGCAGCTCGGAGGAGCGCACGACCGGCACCCCCAGCTGGTCGGCCTGTACCTGGCACAGGAACCCGTTGGCCGCAGCACCCCCGTCCACCGAGAGCTCGGGCAGCTCGAGGCTGGCCTCACGGGTCATGAGGTCCACCACGTCGCGCACCTCGAAGGCGATCGCCTCGAGGGTGGCCCGCACCAGGTGCGCCCGGGTGGTCCCGCGGGTGATGCCCATGATCGTGCCGCGGGCGTAGGGGTCCCAGTCCGGGGCGCCGAGCCCGGTCAGCGCGGGGACGAACACCACGCCCCCGGAGTCGGGCACGGACGTGGCCAGGGCCTCGGTCTCGGCGGCGGACCCGATGATCCCCAGGCCGTCGCGCAGCCACTGCACCGCTGCGCCGGTGACGAACACCGCTCCCTCGAGGGCGTACTCGCGCCGGCCGTCCGGGTGCTGCCAGGCCACCGTGGTGAGCAGGCCCGATCGCGAGGGCACGATCGTCTCGCCGGTGTTCACCAGCACGAACGAGCCAGTGCCGTACGTGCACTTGCTCGAACCGAGCGCGAAGCAGCCCTGGCCGAACAGGGCCGCCTGCTGGTCGCCGAGGATCGCCGCGATCGGCAGGTCCAGGCCCAGGAAGCATCCCGGGTCGGTGCGCCCGATCAGGCCGTAGGAGCTGACGATCTCCGGCAGCGCGTCGCGCGGCACGCCGAACAGCGCGAGCAGCTCGGGTGACCAGTCGCCGGTGTGCAGGTCGTAGAGCAGGGTCCGCGAGGCGTTCGACGGATCGGTCACGTGGTGCAGGCCGCGGGTCAGCCGGGCCACCAGGTAGGAGTCCACCGTGCCGACCGCCACCTCACCGGCGGCGATGCGCTGCCACGTGGCGGGATCCTCGGTGCGCACCCAGGCGAGCTTGGTGCCCGAGAAGTAGGGGTCCAGCCGCAGGCCGGTCCGTTGCTCGACCATCGGCTCGTGGCCCGCCTCGCGCAGCGTGGCGCAGAGGCCCGCGGTGCGCCGGTCCTGCCAGACGATCGCACGGCGCGGTGCCCCCATCGTCTCGCGGTCCCAGAAGCAGATGGTCTCGCGCTGGTTCGTGATGCCCAGGGCCGTCGGCGGGTCGGCGTGGGCCGCCTCGGTCGCCAGCAGCTCGCGGGTGGCCGCCAGCGTGGCCGACCAGATCTCGCCCGGATCGTGCTCCACCCAGCCGTCGGCTGGGAAGTGCTGGGGGAACTCGCGGTAGCCCTTGGCCACCACCTCGAGGTCGGCCGAGACCAGCAGGGCAGTCACGCCGGTCGTGCCGGCGTCCAGGGCGAGGATGCTCATGGCCGCTGATGCTAGGGCGCGGCGCTCGTGGGGCGTCGGGTCGGGCGCGTCGGTACGGTGGTCGTCCAACCGTCCTCCCACTGGCGCTCCACGGAAGAAGGGTCACGCATGGCCGTCAAGAAGGTCGCTCTGCTCACCGCCGGGGGGCTCGCGCCCTGCCTGTCCGCCGCTGTCGGCGGGTTGATCCAGCGCTACACCGAGCTGGCGCCGGAGATCGAGATCATCGCCTACCGCGGCGGCTACCAGGGCCTGCTCAAGGGCGACGTCATGCACGTGACGCCCGCGGTGCGCGAGCAGGCGCACCTGTTGCTGGAGTTCGGCGGCAGCCCGATCGTCAACAGCCGGGTGAAGCTCACGAACGTCGCTGACTGCGTGAAGCGTGGCCTGGTGCAGGAGGGCCAGGACCCGCAGCAGGTGGCCGCCGACCAGCTCGTCGCTGACGGGGTGGACGTGCTGCACACGATCGGCGGCGACGACACGAACACCGCCGCGGCCGACCTCGCGAAGTTCCTGCACACGAACGACTACGACCTGCAGGTCGTGGGCCTGCCCAAGACGATCGACAACGACATCATCCCCATCCGCCAGTCGCTGGGCGCGTGGACCGCCGCGGACGAGGGCGCGGAGTTCTTCTGGAACGTCGTGTCGGAGCACAGCGCCAACCCGCGCACCCTCATCGTCCACGAGGTCATGGGCCGCAACTGCGGCTGGCTCACCGCGGCCACCGCGGTGTCCTACCGCGCGCTGCTCGACGGCAAGCACTGGCTGCCGGAGTTCGGGGTGCCGCGCGAGCGTCGTGACGTGCACGCGGTCTTCGTGCCGGAGATGGCCCTCGACCTCGAGGCCGAGGCCGCGCGGCTGAGCACCGTCATGGACGAGGTCGGCAACGTGAACATCTTCCTGTCCGAGGGTGCCGGCGTGGACTCGATCGTCGCCCAGATGGAGGCCGCCGGCGAGGAGGTGCCGCGCGACGCATTCGGCCACGTGAAGCTCGACCTCATCAACCCCGGCAAGTGGTTCTCCGAGACGTTCGCGCCGATGATCGACGCCGGCAAGGTGCTGGTGCAGAAGTCCGGCTACTACTCCCGGGCCGCGGCCGCCAACGAGCGCGACCTCGAGCTCATCAAGTCCTGCGTCGACACCGCGGTGGACACCGCGCTGGCCGGTGGCATCGGCCTGGTCGGGCACGACGAGGAGCAGGGCGACGTGCTGCGCGCCATCGAGTTCGAGCGGATCAAGGGCGGCAAGAACTTCGACATCGACGTGGACTGGTTCGGCGACCTGCTCGCGGGGATCGGCCAGCCGAAGCGCGCGAAGGTGGCCGTGGCGCACTGAGGTCCGGTCCGCCGGCGTCCCTGCGCGGGGGCGCCGGCCGACCGTACGCCGGTCAACTACCCTTGCCCCATGTCTGTGCAGGACGCCGCACTGCTGGCCGCCCCCGATGCCGCGCGCCTCGGCGCCGCCGCCCAGCAACCCACCTGGCCCGATCCGCTCGAGCTCGCGGCTGCCACGGCCACGTTGCGGGCGCTGCCGCCACTGGTGTTCGCCGGGGAGTGCGACCAGCTCACCGAGCGCCTGGCTGCCGCCGCTCGCGGTGACGCCTTCGTGCTCATGGGCGGTGACTGCGCCGAGACGTTCGCCGGTGCCACCGCCGACGCGATCCGCGCCAAGCTCAAGACCGTGCTGCAGATGGCGATCGTGCTCACCTATGGCGCGTCGATGCCCGTGGTGAAGGTCGGCCGGATGGCCGGGCAGTACGGCAAGCCGCGCAGCAGCGACACCGAGCTCGTCGACGGCGTGGCGATCCCGAGCTACCGCGGCGACGCCGTGAACGACGTGGCCCCGTTCGCCGAAGCCCGGCGGCCCGACCCGAAGCGGCTCGTGCAGGCCTACCACACCGCCTCGGCCACGCTGAACCTCGTGCGCGCGTTCACCCAGGGCGGCTACGCCGACCTGCGCCACGTGCACTCCTGGAACCAGGACTTCGTCGCGTCGACCGAGGCGGGCCGCCGCTACGAGCTCATGGCCGGAGAGATCGACCGGGCCCTGGCGTTCATGCGCGCCTGTGGCGCGGAGCCCGAGGAGTTCCACCGCGTCGAGTTCTACGCCGGGCACGAGGCCCTGCTGCTGGACTACGAGGATGCCCTGACCCGCATCGACTCGCGCACCGGCCTGCCGTACGACGTGTCCGGGCACTTCCTGTGGATCGGCGAGCGCACCCGCCAGCTCGACGGCGCGCACGTGGAGTTCGCGCGCGGCATCCGCAACCCGATCGGCGTGAAGCTGGGGCCCACCACCTCGTCCGAGGACGCCGTCGCGCTGGCCGACGCCCTGGACCCGGAGTACACCCCGGGGCGGCTGACGCTGATCACGCGGATGGGTGCCGGCCGGGTGCGTCACGCGCTGGCCCCGATCGTGCGCGCTGTCGAGGACTCCGGGCACCCGGTGGTGTGGGTGTGCGACCCGATGCACGGCAACACCTTCGAGGCGGCGTCGGGGCACAAGACCCGGTCCTACGCCGACGTGATGGACGAGGTCACCGGCTTCTTCGAGGTGATGCGCGAGCTCGGCGCCCACCCCGGCGGGCTGCACGTCGAGCTCACCGGCGATGACGTGACCGAGTGCGTGGGCGGTACCGCCGGCATCACCGAGGAAGGGCTGGGCCTGCGCTACGAGACCGCCTGCGACCCGCGGCTGAACCGGGTCCAGTCCCTGGAGCTGGCCTTCGCCGTGGCGGAGATGCTCGTCGCGCGCTGACGCGCGACACGCTCACTGCCGCAGCTGCCGGACGGCGCTGAGGTCACGTGCCCCCAGCCCGCGCCGCGCGGCGTCGAGGTAGATCTCCCGCGCCCGCTCGACCGTGGGCGCGTCCCCGCTGTCGACCAGGCCCAGGAAGTAGTCCAGGTCCTTGGCCATGAGGGCCACCGTGAAGTTGGGCGCGTCCTGGCCGGCCCGCATCCGGGCGAGCATCCCGAGTGCGGCAGGGGAGAAGACCGGCAGGTCGCGCACCGCCTCGAATCCCGGGGAACCCGGCGACAGCCGCGCCGCGAGGGCAGCGTCGAGCTCGGCCATGAGCGCGGTCTGCACCGCCAGGGACGCATTGATGGCCAGCTTGAGCACGGCCGCGTCAGCCGGGTTGCCCACCTCCCGCGCGGAGGCGCCGACCGGCGCGAGGAGGGCCACGGCGCGAGCACGGTCGTCGGCCTCGCCACCGACCAGGAAGGTCAGGGCGCCCGCCTCGGCCTGCGGCTTCGAGCCCACCAGCGGGGCGACCACCGCGGCGAGGCCCCGGGTGCGCGCCTCGGCCACGAAGGCGTCGCTGCGCTCCACGGTCAGCGTCGAGCAGTCCACCGCCAGCGCCCCGGGCGTCATCGCGGCGAACGCGCCGCTGGCCCCGGACCAGACCGCCTGCGAGGCCACGTCGTCGCGCACCACGACGAGGACCACCTCGGCACCGGTCGCCGCCTGCGCCGGCGTGTCCGCGACCGCCCATCCGACGGGCCCGGTCTCGTCCGCGAGCAGGTCGGCAGGCACGCCGCTGCGGCTCCACACGCTCACGGCATGCCCCCCGGCCACCAGGCTGCGCGCCAGCCGGGAGCCCATGGTGCCCATGCCCAGCACTGCGACCCGTGCCATCGGTCCTCCTCGATCGTCGTCGCGCTGGCGTGCGGCGCTCAGGCCTCGAACCCGCCCTCGTCCTGCGGCAGCGTGCCGCGCCCGTTCGAGCGTTGGAGCGCCTGCGCGTCGAGGCCGGAGAGGCGGTTGGTCATCACCTCGGCGAACCGGGCGGGATCGGGCGCGTTCACGACGGCCACACTCGGGGCCTCCGCGGGAGTGGTGTAGAGGGCCAGGATCATCCGGCCGCGCTGCAGGTAGGTGGCCGTGCCGGCGTCCTCCCGGCCCTCCGCGTCGGTCGTGGTGAACGCGTAGGCCTGGCGGGTGATGCCCGCGTGCTGCGGCCAGTCGGCGTCGGGCGCGGCTTGGAAGGACCACGTCACCGGGTCGCCCGTGCCGTCCCGCGGGGCGACCGGCTCGTCCGGGCACTCCTGCTCGGCGCGCTCGAGCTCGCCCATCGCCTGCTGCGCCTGCGCCGGTGTGGCGTAGAGGATCGCCTCGCTGCTCACCCAGACCGTGTTCGCGGCGTCGCCGATGGCCACCTGGTTGCGCCCCGTGCGCAACCCCTCGCTGGGGAACTCGGCGTAGCAGAGGTCCAGCGACGTCCCGCTGGTGCTCTGGCCGTTCGGGTACACCTGGAACGCGGCATCGGGGGCGGCGTCCTGCTCCGTGAGCGAGACGGCCTGCAGGAGGTCGGCGTCTGTGGGGCCGGCGACGAGGTCGCGCACCTGGGCGCACCCGCCGAGCAGCAGTACGAGGGCACCGGCGCCCGCGGCAGCGCGCCGTCGCGTCCCGGCCAGACCCCCCATGACCCCTCCTCTAGGCTCGGCGACCATGGAGCTGGTCGACCTGCGCTCGGACACCGTAACCCGTCCCACGCCGCAGATGCGCCGGGCGATGGCCGAGGCGGTCGTGGGTGACGACGTGTACGGCGAGGACCCCACGGTCACCGCCCTCGAGCAGCGGGTGGCCGGACTGCTGGGCCACGAGGCCGGCCTGTTCGTGCCCACCGGCTCGCTGGGCAACCAGCTCGGGGTGCGGCTGCTCGTACCCCCGGGTGGCGAGCTGCTGTGCGACCGACTGGCCCACGTGGTGCGCGCCGAGCTCGGGGCGCACGCGGCGCTCGGCGGGGTGACGACGCGCACGTGGGAGGCGCCCCGCGGGCTGCTCGATCCGGACGCGGTCATGGCGATGGCCACCCCCGACGCCGGGCCCTACCTGGTCTCCACGCGCGCGATCGCGGTCGAGGACACCCACAACTTCGGCGGCGGGACGGTGCAGGACCTCGCTGCGATGCGGGCGCTGCGCGCGTTCGCCGACGAGCACGGCCTGGCCCTGCACCTGGACGGCGCCCGGCTCTGGAACGCCCATGTCGCCACGGGCGTGCCGCTGGCCGAGATCGCCGGGATGTTCGACACCGCGTCGGTCTGCCTGTCCAAGGGCCTGGGCGCCCCCGTGGGCTCCGTGCTCGTCGCCAGCGCCGAGCGGATCGCCGAGGCCCGCATCTGGCGCAAGCGCTACGGCGCCGGGATGCGCCAGGTCGGGATCCTCGCGGCGGCCGGCCTCCACGCCCTGGACCATCACTTGGCGCGCCTGGCCGACGACCACGCCCGGGCGCGCCGCCTCGCCGAGGCACTGGCCGAGGTGCGCCCCGAGGTGGTCGACCCCGCCACGGTGCAGACGAACATCGTGGTGCTCGAGCTCACCGCCGGCCCGGCGGCACCAGAGCTGGCCGCTTCAGCCCGGGAGCTCGGCGTGCTGGTCAGCGTGCTCGGCCCGCGGGCTGCGCGCCTGGTGACCCACCTCGACGTGGACGACCCTGCCACCGACCACGCCATCGAGGTGCTCACCGCGCTGCTGGCCTGATCGCGATCCGATCCAGGTTCGGGTGCGCGCAGCGTGCCAGGACCTGGATCGATCCGGGTCAGGCGTGACGCGTCCTGGAGGGAACCGCGATCTTGGGCCTCAGCGCCGGCTGAGCCGGGGCGCCAGCTCGACGACGTACATCGCGGCGACGATGCACAGCCCACCGGCGAGGATCCGCGCGGTGAGGGTGTCGCCGCCGATCGTGACCCCGAAGATGCCGGCGAACACCGGCTCGAGGGTCAGCACGATGGCCGCGCGGGGGGCGCTCATGTGGGTCTGCGCCCAGGTCTGGGCCAGGAACGCCAGCGCGGTGGCCGCCAGGGCGAGGAACAGGATCGCTGCCCAGACCCCGGCGGTGGGCGGGAGCACCACGCCGCCCTGCAGCGGCGAGGCGAGCAGGCTCATGAGCGCCACGATGCCCAGCTGCAGCACGGTCAGGCCATAGGCGTCCGAGGCCGTCGACCACCGCGCCAGGCCCACGATCTGCCCTGCGAACAGCGCCGCCGCACCGAGCGTGAGCAGCTCGCCGAACCCCATGGCGAACCCGCGCAGGCTGATGAGGGCCAGGCCGAGGGTCGCCAGGCCGACGGCGTACCAGACCGGTGGGGCCACGGGCTCGCCCAGCACGAGCCAACCGATCA
>DASVBK010000297.1:0-6618 GCA_036375875.1 Candidatus Nanopelagicales bacterium | reverse complement strand
CACGACCACCAGGCGCACCTGACGCACGGCTGGGCCGACCATCACGTCGCGGTCCTCGTCGGCGCCCGGTTCGAGGTCCGGATGTGCCGAAGGCCCGAGAGCTGCGGACGGCCCGGGATCTGCGGACGCCTCCAGGCCCTCCGACGGCTCCGAGCCGTCCGGCCGCTGCGAGCCGGCTGCCGGATCGAGCTCCCCGGACGGCCCCGTCTCCCCCTCGGGCACCACCTCCTCGAGCGCGATGAGCGTGGTGCTCCAGCCCCGGGGCGTGACCCCATCGGCGGTGAGCGCGGCGATGAGCGCCTCATCGGCACGGGCGACCTGGCTGCCCGGCGCTGCGTAGCTGCTGATGAGGCTCGGGTCCGCGGCGCCCAGGGCGCGACCCCGGCACTGGTCCAACTGCGCGAGCACGGCCCACCAGTCCGGGGAGCTGGACGGCCCTGGGCTGGCCCCGGGCGTCGAGGGGGCGCCCCCGGACGCTTCAGGAGGCGAAGCCGAGGACGCCTGGCCATCGCCCTGCGGCAGGGGCACACCCGCTGGCGTCGAGGCGTCCACGGGGCTCGGCGCCCTGGCGCCCATCGGGGCGGAGGCTGCCCACCCACTCGCCATGGCGAGCGCGACGCCGGCCACGAGCACCAGCGCCAGGAACGCGACGAGGAGCCGGCCTCGCGTCCCTCGCCCCACCGAACGGACGCCGGCCACCGGCCCACCTGTAACGGCGCCGGCCGTGGCCCGCGGGGCCGGCCCCCCGGCCAGCGCCACGTCCGGGCTCACGGTGCGCCAGAGCGACGCCGGCGCCTCTGGCGCCAGGCGCACCCCGGGGACGACCTCCACGAACCCCGGCTCGTCGGCCCCGGCCGCTCCATCGAGCAACCCGGCAGACGGCAGCCCCGGCTCCCCACGGCGCAGCGGTGCCCACGCCTCGTCCAGCTCCCCCACGGCGCGCATGCTGCACCCGGGTCGCCGATGCGCCAACCGGTCGTCCACAGGCGCCGAGCAGGGGGCCGAGCCAACCCGTCCGGTGGCGGCTGGGGCGACTACCGTGGCCGCGTGCCCCTGCGCGTCGTGGTCGCCGACTCCCCCCAGGACTACCTGGCCGCGTGGGAGCAGCAGCGCCGCTGGCACGACGAGGTGGTGGCTGGGGCCGAGGACCTGCTCTGGCTGCTCGAGCACGCCTCGGTCTACACCGCGGGGCGGCGCACGGAGCCGCTGGACCGCCCGTTCGACGGCACGCCGGTGATCGACGTCGACCGGGGCGGCAAGATCACGTGGCACGGGCCCGGCCAACTGGTGGGATACCCGATCGTCCGGCTGCCCGACCCGGTCGATGTCGTGGCACACGTGCGTCGCCTGGAGCAGCTGCTCATCGACACCTGCGCCGACCTCGGCCTGGCGACCACGCGGGTCGAGGGCCGCTCCGGCGTGTGGGTCGGGGCCGACGAGCGCGGCCCCGCACGCAAGGTCGCCGCGATCGGCGTGCGGGTGGCCCGCGGCGTGACGATGCACGGCTTCGCCCTGAACGCGGACCCCGACCTCGCCGCCTTCGACCGCATCGTGCCGTGCGGCATTCGGGACGCCAGCGTCACGAGCCTCTCCCAGGAGCTCGGCCGGGACGTCACCGTCGCCGAGGCCCGCGCAGTCGTGCTCGGGCGGGTGGCCGAGGTCCTGACATAGGCTCGCTCCCGTGATCACCCCGGACGGCCGCAGGCTGCTGCGCGTGGAGGCGCGCAACGCCAGCGTGCCGATCGAGCGCAAGCCGGCATGGATCAAGACCCGCGTCCGCACGGGCCCGGAGTTCACGGCGATGCGCGAGCGCGTCGCGGGCGCCGGCCTGCACACGGTCTGCCAGGAGGCCGGCTGCCCCAACATCTACGAGTGCTGGGAGGACCGCGAGGCCACCTTCCTCATCGGCGGCGCCCAGTGCACGCGGCGGTGCGACTTCTGCCAGATCGACACCGGCCGGCCCGAGCCGCTGGACCGTGACGAGCCGCGCCGCGTGGCGGAGTCCGTCGCAACGATGGGCCTGCGGTACGCCACGGTCACCGGTGTTGCCCGCGACGACCTGCCCGACGAGGGCGCCTGGCTGTACGCCGAGACCGTCCGGGCGATCCACGAGCGCAACCCCGGCTGCGGCGTCGAGGTGCTCATCCCCGACTTCTCCGGCACCCCCACGCTGCTCGGCCAGGTGTTCGACGCAGCTCCGGAGGTGCTCGCGCACAACCTCGAGACGGTCCCCCGCATCTTCAAGCGGATCCGGCCGGCGTTCCGCTACGAACGGTCGCTGGACGTGCTCACCCAGGCGCGTGCCGCGGGGCTGGTCACCAAGTCCAACCTGATCCTCGGCATGGGCGAGACGATCGACGAGGTGCACCAGGCGCTGGCCGACCTGCACGACGCCGGATGCGACCTGATCACCATCACCCAGTACCTGCGGCCCACACCGCGACACCACCCGGTGGAGCGGTGGGTGCGACCCGAGGAGTTCGTCGCGCTGGCCGAGCACGCCACCGAGCTGGGGTTCCTCGGGGTGATGAGCGGCCCGCTCGTGCGCTCCTCGTACCGGGCCGGGCGGCTGCACGCACAGGCGCTGGCCGCACGCGCTGCCACGTAGAATCGCGCCCATGTCGAAGATGGGCGATCGGGTCCGGGTCATCGGGCAGAACTACCGGATGGCCAAGGAGCACGACCCGCGGCTCGGCCTGATCCTGCTGGCGCTCTTCGTGGGCTCCCTGGCCGTCTTCATCGGGATCGGCGTATGGACGTCGAACCTCATCACCTGGCTCATCGTCGGGCTCACCGTGGCGATCGCCGTGGTCGCGATCGTGTTCAGCCGCCGGGCCATGCGCTCGGCCTACAGGTCCATCGAGGGCCAGCCCGGCGCCGCCGTGGCGGTCGTGCAGAACATGACGAAGCTCGGCTGGGGCATCACGCCGGCGGTGGCGGCCAACAAGCAGCAGGACCTGGTGCACCGGGCCGTCGGGCGCCCGGGCGTCGTGCTCATCGGGGAGGGCACCAGCCCGGCGCTTGCGTCCCTGATGGCCGCCGAGCGCAAGCGCACCGCGCGGTTCGTCGCCGAGGTGCCGATCAGCGAGCTCGTGGTCGGCGAGGGCGAGGGCCAGGTGCCGATCGCCAAGCTCGACAAGCACCTGCGGAAGATGAACAAGGTGCTCGCGCCCGGGGAGGTCACCACAGTCCGCAAGCGGCTCGAGGCCCTGGCCAGCCAGCCGGTCCCGATGCCCAAGGGCCCCATCCCGAAGTCCGGACGGGTGCCGCGCGGCGGCAGGCTGCGCTGAGCCGTGGACCGCGCCGATGTCGGCTCGTGGATCGGCGGGCCGCTGCCCGGGGGCGCGGGCTATCGGGGCGAGCGCCTGGGCCTGCCCGAGACCGGCCCGGGGTCGATGGCCTCGACCGGGCGGCGCGTCGTCGCGCTGCTCGTGGACTGGTTCGCCGCCCTCCTGCTGTCCCGGCTGCTCGTCGGCACGCCGCAGAGCGCCCCGGAGTCGTTCGCCACGCTGGGCATCTTCTTCGCCGAGGTCACGCTGTTCACCTGGCTCATGGCGGCCTCGTTCGGCCAGCGCATCCTGGGCATCCGCGTCGTGGGGCGCGCCCGGCGGCTGGGCTTCACCGGCAGCGCGGTGCGCACCCTGCTCATCTGCCTCGCGGTGCCGCCGCTGATCTGGGACGCCGACGGGCGCGGCCTGCACGACCGCGCGGTGGACTCGGTGGTCGTGCGCGCCTGATCCCACCCGCCGGTGGTGGTGCGTAACGCGCAGGAAACAATCGGGACACGGACGGGAAACCCCTCCCGCCTAGCGTCCCGAGGGTCCACAGCGGAACCCCCCGATCCCCCCGCGATCGGGCTCCGCGACCCCAGGACCGACACCCGGCCCGCCCGCGCGCGGACCGTCCACCAGGAGGTTGGCTTGTTCAGCAGCGCTGACGAAGTCCTCAAGTTCATCAAGAAGGAGGACGTGCAGTTCGTCGACGTCCGCTTCTGCGACCTGCCCGGCGTGATGCAGCACTTCAACGTGCCCGCCCAGGGCCTGCCCGAGGAGTTCTTCACCGAGGGCCAGATGTTCGACGGCTCGTCCATCCGTGGCTTCCAGGCGATCCACGAGTCGGACATGAAGCTGATCCCGGACCTGGGCAGCGCCTACCTCGACCCGTTCCGGGCCGAGAAGACGCTGATCATCAACATGTCGATCCGCGACCCGTTCACCGACGAGCCGTACAGCCGCGACCCGCGCAACATCGCGATGAAGGCCGAGGCGTACCTGCAGTCGACCGGCATCGCCGACACCGCGTTCTTCGCCCCTGAGGCCGAGTTCTACATCTTCGACTCGGTGCGGTTCGAGACCAAGCAGAACGCCGGGTACTACTTCATCGACTCCATCGAGGGCAAGTGGAACTCGGGCGTCGAGTACGAGGAGGACGGCACCCCCAACCGCGGCTACAAGACGCCCTACAAGGGCGGCTACTTCCCCGTGCCTCCGGTCGACCACTTCGCTGACCTGCGCGACCAGATGACCCTGAAGCTCGCCGAGGTGGGCCTCACCGTCGAGCGTGCGCACCACGAGGTGGGCACCGCGGGCCAGGCCGAGATCAACTACCGCTTCGACACCCTGGCCAAGGCCGCCGACGACGTGATGAAGTTCAAGTACGTCATCAAGGGCGTCGGCTGGGCCGCGGGCAAGTCGGTGACCTTCATGCCGAAGCCGATCTTCGGCGACAACGGCTCGGGCATGCACTGCCACCAGTCGCTGTGGAAGAACGGCCAGCCGCTGTTCTACGACGAGGCCGGCTACGGCGGCCTGTCGGACATCGCGCGCTGGTACATCGGTGGGCTGCTCAAGCACGCCCCGTCGCTCCTCGCCTTCACCAACCCGACGGTGAACTCCTACCACCGCCTGGTGCCCGGCTACGAGGCGCCGGTGAACCTGGTCTACAGCCAGCGCAACCGCTCGGCCTGCATCCGCATCCCGATCACCGGCTCGAACCCGAAGGCCAAGCGCATCGAGTTCCGCGTCCCGGACCCGTCGAGCAACCCGTACCTGGCGTTCTCGGCGATGCTCATGGCCGGTATCGACGGCGTCAAGAACAAGATCGAGCCGCGCGAGCCGGTCGACAAGGACCTCTACGAGCTGCCGCCGGACGAGGCCGCCGACATCCCGCAGGTGCCCGGCTCGCTGCCCGAGGTGCTCGACGCGCTCGAGGCCGACCACGCCTACCTCACCGAGGGCGGCGTGTTCACCGAGGACCTCATCGAGACCTGGATCGCCTACAAGCGCGCCAACGAGGTCGACCCGATCCGCCTGCGTCCGCACCCCCACGAGTTCGAGCTGTACTACGACATCTGAACTCCACCCCTGCTGGGGGCCGCAATCGGTCCCTGACCTGCACTGATGCCAAGGCGAGTCCCTCCGGGGGCTCGCCTTGGCACAGTTGTGGCACAAGCCGCGGCTGCCGTCACCCCGGAGGGTCGACCCGCTCGCCTGCTGGGGTTCGCGCTTCGCGGGACCTGCGCCTCTACCGAGCGTGCCGCCCCGAGGGTCGGATGGTCGTGGGGGCGCGAGGGACGGAGTTGCTGATGCCGCAGGTGACCGGTCGGGGGACTCGGCTGTACTACGAGGACACCGGGGTGGGGCCGGTGATGCTGCTCAGCCACAGCTGGTGGTGCGACGGCCGGCAGTGGCCCCAGGTGCCGGCGCTGGTCGACGCCGGGTACCGGGTGCTCAACGTGGACAACCGTGGGCACGGCCGGTCCGGCGCGCACCTGGAGTCGTTCACGATCTGGGACATGGCCGACGACCTGATCGCCGTGCTCGATGATGCCGGGGTTGAGGCAGCGATCGTGGTCGGGCTGTCGATCGGGGGCATGGCCGGCATCCGGGCCGCCTTGCGGTACCCGGACCGGGTGCGCGCCCTGGTGCTGGCCGACACCGGCGCCGGAGCCCAGGGGATCGTCAACCGGGTGAAGGTCACCGGGCTGAGCCCGGTCTGGCGCACGCCGGCGCGGCGGTTGATCGCCTCGCAGGTGGTCAACGTGCTGTTCGGCTCCACGGCGCGCCGGGACCAGCCGGACCTGGTGGCGACGTGGCGGGACCGGTTCCTGGCCCAGGACCCGGCCTCGATGATGACCGTCGGGCAGGCCTTGGTGCAGCGCGACGACGTGACCGATCGGCTCACCGAGATCCGGGTGCCCACGCTGGTCATCGTCGGCGACCAGGACGTCGATCCCGGGGTCGGGGCCTCGGTCGCGCTGGCCGCGCGCATCCCAGGCGCCCAGTTCGTCGCGCTGCCCGACACCGGTCACCTGTCCGCCCTCGAGCAGCCCGAGGCCCTCGGCGCCGTCCTGCTCCGCTTCGCCGCCGACCTTCCCTCACCGGCCACCTGAGCGCGGATCGCCGGCCGGGCCGGTGCCGTGCGTCGTCCGGGACGTCTGCCCCTACCGAGCTTGCTGGTCGCGGCGTTGTGTGGGAGGCGGACCACCCCGGGCACGGGGAACGGGCCAGTTCGGACGGGGTGACCGCGATGACGGTGATGACGGTGCACGAGGTTCAGACTGGTGACCCTCTGGCCGACCCGCTCCCGCTCCCGTGCGGTGCGGTGCTTGCCAACCGG
>DASVBK010000294.1:0-25059 GCA_036375875.1 Candidatus Nanopelagicales bacterium | reverse complement strand
GGGCTGCCAGGCCAGTGCGTCGAAGGGGCAGACCTCCACGCAGATGCCGCAGTACATGCACAGGCCCCAGTCGATGACGAAGGCATCGAGGACGTTCACCGTGCGGGGCCGGCGCGCACCGGGGTCGCCGACGAGCTCCTGGTGGGCCTCGAGGCTGATGCACCAGGTGGGGCACTCACGGACGCACAGCATGCAGGACGTGCAGGCCTCCGGCCGCAGCGCGATGCGGGCGTGGCTGCTCACGACTCCCCCCGTGGTGACCGCGCGTCGGGCTCCCACTCGGCAGGCATGCCCGGGGGCGCGAGCCGTGCCCGCGGCCTGGCGGCGACCCGCCCCGACCGGCCGGCACCCTCGGCCGGGCGATCCGCTGGATCGGTGGCGCCGGGCCACGGCGTGGCCATCCGGGCAGGCAGCGGCGTGGTCCGGCGCAGCGGGAACCCCATCGCACCGGTGGTGAGCAGCGGGCGCAGGTCGGGATGGCCGGCGAAGCGCACGCCGAGCAGCTCGTGGGTCTCGCGCTCGTGCCAGGCCGCTCCCGGGTACACCGCCACCATCGAATCCAGCACGGGGTCCGCGCGGTCGACCTCGGTGCGCAGCAGCACCCGCCGGCGCGCTGCCACGTCGACCACGTGCGCCACGACCACGATGCGTCCTGCCGCGGGATCGTCCACCCCGGCCAGGAAGTCCAGCATCGTCGCACCGTCCGCTGCCAGCTCCGCGCACCGCTGGCGCCAGGCGCCAGCAGGCACCTGCTCCTCAGCCACGAGCATGCAGCACCGCTTCGAGGCCTGCGAGCAGGTCGCCCGGCCGCGGCGGGCATCCGGGCACCCAGACGTCGACGGGCACCAGCTGGTGGGTCCCGGGCAGCACGCTGTAGGAGTCCCAGTACGGCCCGCCGGTGGCCGCGCATGCGCCGAACGCCAGGACGGCACGCGGCTCGGGGAGGGCTGCATGGGCCGCCTGCACGACGGGCGCCAGGCGCGCGGTGACCGTGCCTGCCACGACCAGCACGTGCAACGGCGGCTCCGGCGGTGCCGAGCCGCTCGGCGGGTCCGCGGGCCCCGCGAGTGCGCCGGTCGCCTCGGCCACCCGCCGCGCCTCGCGCACCTCGATGCCACAGCACGCCAGGCCGAGCTCGACGACGTGCAGGACCACCGGGCGACCGGCGAGCTCCAGCCAGACCCCCTCGACCGCACCGACCGCCATGGACGGCAAGGCTAGGACACGGCGACCCGGGCAGGCTGCCCTCAGGGTGCGGGGCGGGGCATACGGCGCCGGGTTGCGGAACGGGGCAGAATGGATCTCGCACGCACTCGCGCAGCCCGTCGGTGGGCGCCCAAGGAAGGCACGTCGTCGTGACCAAGCCCGTCGTCCAGCTCGAGAAGGTCATCATCCGGTTCGCGGGTGACTCCGGCGACGGGATGCAGCTCACCGGGGACCGCTTCACGCACGAGACGGCCTCGTTCGGCAACGACCTGTCGACGCTGCCGGACTTCCCCGCCGAGATCCGGGCCCCAGCCGGCACGCTGCCCGGGGTCAGCGCCTTCCAGCTGCACTTCGCCGACCATGCGATCCAGACCCCCGGCGACGCTGCCGACGTGCTCGTGGCGATGAACCCGGCGGCCCTTCGCAGCAACCTGCAGCACGTGCGCCGCGGTGGCACCCTCATCGTGAACAGCGACGAGTTCACCAGGCGCGCGCTGGAGAAGGTCGGCTACGCCAGCGATCCGCTGGTCGACGGCTCGTTGGACTCCTACAGCCTCAACGCGGTGCCGCTGACCACCCTCACCGTCGAGGCCCTCAAGGGCTTCGACATCACGAAGAAGGAGGCCGAGCGCGCGAAGAACATGTTCGCCCTGGGCCTGCTGTCCTGGCTCTACGCCCGGGGCACCGAGGGGACCCGCGCGTTCCTGACCGCGAAGTTCGGCCGCAAGCCCGAGATCCTCGCGGCCAACCTCGCGGCGTTCGACGCCGGCTGGGCGTTCGGCGAGACCACCGAGGACTTCGCCGTCCAGTACGAGATCAACCCTGCCCCGCTGCCGCCCGGCACGTACCGCAACATCACGGGCAACGTCGCGCTGTCCTACGGCCTCATCGCGGCCTCGCAGCTCTCCGGCCTGCCGCTGTTCCTGGGCTCGTACCCGATCACCCCGGCCAGCGACATCCTCCACGAGCTGTCGCGCCACAAGGAGTTCGGCGTGCGCACCCTGCAGCTCGAGGACGAGATCGCAGGCATCGGCGCGGCGCTGGGCGCCGCCTACGGCGGATCGTTGGCGGTCACCACGACGTCCGGGCCGGGCATCGCGCTGAAGTCCGAGACGATCGGCCTGGCCGTGGCCACCGAGCTGCCCCTGGTGGTGGTCGACGTGCAGCGCGGTGGGCCCTCGACCGGACTGCCGACCAAGACCGAGCAGGCCGACCTGCTGCAGGCCATGTTCGGCCGCAACGGCGAGTCGCCCGTGCCGATCGTCGCGCCGCAGTCGCCGTCGGACTGCTTCGACGTCGCCATCGAGGCCGCGCGCATTGCGCTGGCCTACCGCACGCCGGTGTTCGTGCTCAGCGACGGCTACCTGGCCAACGGCTCGGAGCCGTGGCGGGTCCCCGATGTCGAGGCCCTGCCCGACCTCAAGGTGGAGTTCGCGACCACGACGAACCACGTGCTCGACGACGGCACCGAGGTCTTCTGGCCGTTCAAGCGCGACCCGGAGACCCTCGCCCGGCCGTGGGCGATCCCGGGCACCCCCGGCCTGGAGCACCGCATCGGCGGCATCGAGAAGGCCGACGGCTCCGGGGCGATCAGCTACGACCCCGACAACCACGACTTCATGGTGCGCACCCGCCAGGCCAAGGTCGACGGGATCGCGCGCACCATCGCGCCGCTGGAGGTCGACGACCCCAGCGGCGAGGCCCGGGTGCTGGTCCTGGGCTGGGGCTCCACGCACGGCCCGATCGGGGCGGCGTGCCAGATCATCCGCTCGCAGGGCGGCCAGGTGGCCCGCGCCCACCTGCGCCACCTCAACCCGTTCCCCGCCAACACCGGCGAGGTGCTGCGCGCCTACGACCGCGTCCTCATCCCGGAGATGAACCTCGGGCAGCTCTGGCTGCTCGTCCGCGCCAAGTACCTGGTCGACGCCGTCGGCTACCACCAGGTGCGGGGCCTGCCCTTCAAGGCCACGGAGCTGGCCGACCAGATCAGGGAGCTGCTGTGACCATCGACCTGAGCCTCGCCCCCTCGCTGGCGGGGGTGCCGAAGGCGGCCTCCCCGCAGGCCGCCAAGGAGTTCAAGAGCGACCAGGAGGTGCGCTGGTGCCCGGGCTGCGGGGACTACGCGATCCTCGCCGCGGTGCAGTCGTTCCTGCCCGAGCTCGGCGTGCGCCGGGAGAACATCGTGTTCGTCTCGGGCATCGGCTGCTCCTCGCGCTTCCCGTACTACCTGAACACCTACGGGATGCACTCCATCCACGGCCGGGCCCCGGCGATCGCCACGGGCCTGTCGACCTCGCGGCCCGACCTGTCGGTCTGGGTCGTGACCGGCGACGGCGATGCGCTGAGCATCGGCGGCAACCACTTCCTGCACGCCCTGCGCCGCAACGTGAACATCAAGATCCTGCTGTTCAACAACCGGATCTACGGCCTGACCAAGGGCCAGTACTCGCCGACCTCCGAGGCCGGCAAGATCACGAAGTCCACCCCCATGGGCTCGATCGACTACCCGTTCAACCCCATCTCCGTGGCGCTGGGCGCGGAGGCCTCGTTCGTGGCCCGCACGATCGACTCCGACCGCAAGCACCTCACGGAGGTGCTGCGCGCGGCCGCGGCGCACGAGGGCTCGGCGCTGGTCGAGATCTACCAGAACTGCAACATCTTCAACGACGGCGCGTGGGAGCCGCTCAAGGATGCGGGCATCCGCGAGGACAACCTGATCCGCCTCGAGCACGGCCAGCCGGTGCGCTTCGGGGTCAACGGGCAGAAGGGGGTGGCCCGGCGTGCTGACGGCGTGCTGCACGTTGTCGACGACGTCGAGTCGTGCGGCGGCGACTGCCTGTGGGTGCACGACGCCCACGCCGCCGAGCCCTCGACCGCCTTCGCGCTGAGCCGCCTGGCTGACTTCAACACCCTGGAGAACACCGCGATCGGGGTCTTCCGCGACGTGCCGCGGCCGGTGTACGACCGAATGCTGACCCAGCAGCTGGACCGGGCCCAGGCCACTGGTGGCGCCGACCTCGCCGGCCTGCTGCGCGGACGCGACACGTGGACGATCGGGCCGCGCGAGGACGAGGAGCTGGGCGCGGGCCACTGAGCGGAGCTCGGGACCAAGGGCCCGTGTGCTCACCCCGGGCCGCGGGCATCACCGGTGGACACCGACCTCGAAGGAGTCCCCCATGGGCGCCCTGTTCAGCATCGCCTTCCTCATCCTCGTCGCCGCGGCGAGCCCCCTGGCCGCAGAGTCCCGCGACTTCACGCGGGGCAACAAGATCCTCGGCTGACCTCCGGGCTCGCACAGTCCGCCCGGCGCCCCACCCCCGGCGCCGCGGGCGGGATCAGTGGCGCCGGTGACGCAGCACGGCCACCGAGCCGTGTGCGTGCTGCAGCAGGGACTGGCTGGTCGAGCCCAGCAGCATGCCCAGGAACGCGCCGCGGCCGTGTGACCCGACGACGGTGAGGGTGGCCCGCCGCGTGGCCTCGATGAGCGCCGGCGCGGCCCTGCCGTGCGTGACGCTCGCGGTGACCGCGACGTCCGGGTAGCGCTCCTGCCAGCCAGCGAGCACCTCCTGCGTGACCCGCCGCTCGTACTGCGTCGTCGCCTCGGTGAGCTCGACCGGGGGCACGTAGGGCACCACGCCGGGGTAGACGGGGATCGTGTAGGCATGCAGCACCTCGAGTGGCAGCCCGTGGCGCGAGGCATGGTCGAAGGCCCAGCCGATGGTCTCCTCGGAGTCGGCAGACCCGTCCACGCCCACGACGAGCGGACCGGTGGAGGGCCCCTCGGCGCGCACGACCACGACCGGGCTGTGCGCGTGCGCGGCGACGTGCGCGACGGTCGAGCCGAGCACGGCCGAGGACACCGAGCCCAGCCCCCGCGACCCGATGACCACCAGGTCAGCGGAGCGACTCTCGTCAGCCAGCACGGCGGCCGGTGAACCGGTGACCACCACGGACCGGGCCGAGACGCCGGCGCGCGTGGCCAGCTCGACTGCCTCCGCGGCCGGACCGTCCTCGGGCGGGGGGAGCTCCGCGGCCAGCACCGGCGCGCCGGCCATGGCCGCCGACGCGGAGCCCCACCCGATGAGGTCGGGCTGCACGTGCACCACGCGGATCGCCAGGTGCCGGGTGCCCGCCTCCGCCATCGCCCACGCCAGCGCAGCACGGGCGTCCGGGCTGCCGTCGAACCCGACCACGAGTTCCCTGTGCTGCGTCATGATGCGCCCCTTCGCGCGACCGCCGGGCGCGCCGGCCGCACCCGGACCCACACCTTCATCCTCATCCTTGCCGCGCCGCGGTTGGAAGGGACCAACGCCCCGCGCGGCGGCGCTGGTGCCCGGGCGAACCCTCGCACGGCTGGTTCAGGCCGGATCGCCCGCGCGGGGGCCGAACCGTGGGGCCGGCCCGGGGACTGGCTGGCCGCTGGTGGGGTCGGTCACGAACGTGCCCCGTGCCGCCAGATGCGGGTGCTCGGGCGCCTCGGCCATCTCCAGCACCGGGGTCACGCAGGCCGCGCTGCCGGCGAACACCGCCTCCCAGTGTGCCCGCGGGTGCGCGACGAAGACCTCGGTGAACCGCGCCCGCAGCTGCGGCCAGCCCCTGGAGTCCCATTGGGCGGGCAGGCCGGCGTCGGCCAGCCCGAGGCCGGCGAGCAGCTCGGCGTAGAACGCCGGCTCCAACGCGCCCACAGCCACGTAGCGCCCGTCGCTGCACGTGTAGGTGTCGTAGAAGGGCGCACCGCCATCGAGCACGTTGCCCCCCGGCGGGTTCGGCCACCGCCCCTGCACGCGCAGGCCGTGGACCAGGCTCATCAGGTTGGCGGCCCCGTCGACCATCGCCGCGTCGACCACCACGCCGCGGCCGGTGCGCGTCGCCTCGTGCAGCGCCGCGAGCACGCCGATCACCAGGTAGGTCGAGCCGCCGCCGTGGTCGGCGAGCAGGTTCAGCGCGGGCACGGGTCGCTCGCCGGCCCGGGCCGTGTGGCGCAGTGGGCCGGCCAGGCCGCTGTAGTTGATGTCGTGCCCCACGTGCTGGGCCCACGGGCCGTGCTGGCCCCACCCCGTCATACGGCCGTACACCAGGCGCGGGTTCACCGCCCAGCAGTCGTACGGACCCAGGCCCATCCGCTCGGCCACGCCGGGGCGGAACCCCTCGACGAGCAGGTCCGCCTGTCCGACGAGGTCGAGCACCTCCGCGCGCCCTGCCTCGTCACGGAGGTCGACCTGGCGGGTGGGCCGGCCCCGCAGCAGCGGGTCGTACCGCGGGTCATGGCCGAAGAACTGCCCGCCAGGGCGGTCGATGCGCACGCCCTCGGCGCCCAGGTCGGCCAGCAGCATGCCGGCATGGGGCACCGGCCCGATCCCGCCGAGCTCGACGAATCGGACGCCGGCCAGCGGCCCTGCGGCGGCGCTCACCGCCCGTTCCGCTGCGGGGCGGCCTCCTGGCTGGGGTCGGGGTGCTCGTCCTTGTGCTCGGCCACGAAATCCACGTCGCCGGCGTACCAGCCAGCCATCCGCGCCTCCACCGCCTCGGTGATCGCGTCGGTCTCCGGCTCGCCAGGCTGCGGCACGTGCTCCTGCTGCGCCGCGGCCTCAGCGAGCGCCCGCTGCAGGGTCGCGCGCAGCGCCCGGGCGGCGGGGTCGGCGTCGCCGTGCCCCAGCGCGTCGATGATGTGGTCGAGATCCCCGCCGTAGATGCCCACGAGGGAGGGATCGCGCGACATGCGCGGCGCTCCGCTCGCCGGCGGCTGCGCCGTGGTGCGCACCTTGGCACGCTCGGCTGCCAGTGCGCTGGCCGTGGCCGCGTCGACGTCGCCGGCGTACCAGTGACCCATCGCGTCCTCGACATCGATGTCATCGGCCTCGGGCATCGCGCCGCGCAGCACCACCACCGGCACCCGCGCAGGCAGCACGAGCGCCCGGTCCAGTCCCGCGCAGGTGACGACCACCTCGTCGCCGGCGTGCACGAGCCCCAGCACCAGGGCCCAGCGCTGGGTGCCGCTGACCGTGACGCGGACGGCGTCCTCCAGCGTGAGCTCGAGCGGTGGGATGCGGTCCACGTGCTGCGTCATGGTGTCCTCGCCGGTGCCTGGCCCTGCCCCATGCAGGCCGCCCCCATCGTACGCGCGGGCATCCTGCCCACCGGCTGGCGGATCCGCGCATCGCCGGCCGCGGGGTCGTCGCGCTACATGCCCTCCGCGGCTACGTCCAGGCCTCGGCCGCGGGCCGCGCGCAGCGCGTCGACGGTGAAGACCACCAGCGCGATCCACACCCCGACGAAGGCCAGCCAGCGCTGCACGGACATCGCCTCGCCCAGGAACCACACCCCGATGACCAGCTGCAGGGACGGGGCGACGTACTGCAGCGGGCCGAGCACGCTCAGCGGCACCCGGTGGGCGGCGAACCCGAAGAGCAGCAGGGGCAGCGCGGTCACCGGCCCGGCGCCCATCATGAGCAGCGTGTGGGCCAGCCCCTGCGAGCCGAAGGCGAGCTGGCCCTGGGACCACAGCCAGGCCATGTAGGCCAGGGCGAACGGCGTGAGCACCAGCATCTCCACGGTGAGGCTGGCCACCGCGTCGACCCCGGCGAGCTTCTTGAGCAGGCCGTAGAGGCCGAACGAGAAGGCCAGCACCAGCGCGATCCACGGGGGGCGGCCCAGGCTGACCGTCGCGTAGAGCACGGCCAGGGCTGCGATCGCCACGGCCAGCCACTGCAGCGCGCGCAGCCGCTCGCGCAGCACGAGCACGCCCAGCCCGATCGACACGAGCGGGTTGATGAAGTACCCGAGCGAGGCGTCCACCACGTGCTGGTTGGCGACCGCCCAGATGAACACGCCCCAGTTCACGGAGACGACGGCCGCGGCGACGGCCAGCAGCCCGAGCCGGCGCCGATCGGCGAGCACCCCGCGGACCAGGTCCCACTGACGCACGGCGCTCACCAGCAGCGCGAGGCACAGCAGCGAGAAGACCACGCGCGCCGCGAGCACCTCGCTGGGGGTGGCCGGCTCGAGGAACCCCCAGTAGAGCGGGAACAGGCCCCACAGGACGTAGGCGGTGAACCCGGAGGCCACCCCTGCCCGCTGCCGTCCGCGCTGATCGCGGACCTCCATCACCCGGTCCGGTCGACCACGTAGTCGCAGAGCAGCTCGAGGGCCTCACGGGCGGGCCCCACCGGCAGCGGGGCCAGGGCGGCGCGGGCGTCATCGGCCCACCGGTGCGCCTCGGCGCGCGCCAGCTCGATCGCCGGGTGCGCGCGCAGCAGCGCCAGGGCCTCGGCGTGCTCGGCGTCGTCGTGGATGGGCGCGGCGGTGAGCGCCAGCAGCCGGGCATCGGTCGGGTCGGTGGAGGTGCGCGCGTGCAGCACGGCGAGCGTGGCGATGCCCTCGCGCAGGTCCGTGCCCGGGGTCTTGCCCGACTGGGTCTGGGCGCTGGTGATGTCGACCAGGTCGTCGGCCAGCTGGAAGGCCACGCCGATGCGCTCGCCGAACGTCGCGAGGGTCTCGATCGTCTGCTGGTCGGCGCCGGCCATCATCGCCCCGAAGCGCCCGGCGGTGGCGATGAGCGAGCCGGTCTTGTCCGCGAGGACCTCGACGTGGTGGGTGATCGGGTCCTCGCCGTCAGCCGGCCCGATCGTCTCGCGGATCTGGCCGGTGCACAGGCGCTCGAACGTGCGCGCCTGGATGCGCACCGCCTGCGGGCCGAGGTCGGCCAGCAGGTCCGAGGCGCGGGCGAACAGGAAGTCGCCGGTGAGGATCGCGACCGTGTTGTCCCAGCGCGCGTTCGCGGACACCGCACCACGGCGCAGCGGCGCCTCGTCCATGACGTCGTCGTGGTAGAGCGTGGCGAGGTGGGTGAGCTCGACGACGACCGCCGCGGGGATGACCTCGGGCGCCTCGGCGTCGCCGAACTGCGAGGCCAGCACGGTGAGCAGCGGACGGAACCGCTTGCCGCCGGCCTCCACCAGGTGGCGGGCCGCCATGGTGACGAACGGGTAGTCGCTGACCACCGAGTCGCGCAGCAGCTGCTCGACCTCGAGGAGGCGTGCGCTGACCCGGGCGTCGAGCTGCGGGTCGGGCAGCCGCAGGCCCTCCGGGCGGCTCGAGGTCAGCGACGGCACGGGGTCCAGTCTGACCCACGCACGATCATCGCGCCGAATCGCCCCCGTCAGATCGTGGGCAGCTCCGCCAGCGCCGGGGCGAAGCGCTCGTCGGGGGTCTCCTCGTCGACCATCCGGCCGTTGAGGTAGGCGTCGTAGGCCGCGAGGTCGAAGTGGCCGTGCCCGCACAGGGCGGTGACGATGACCTTCTCCTCGCCGGTCTCGGCGCACCGGCGGGCCTCGCGGATGGCCTCCGCCAGCGCGTGCGTCGGCTCCGGCGCCGGCAGGATCCCCTCGGTGCGTGCGAAGAGCACGCCGGCCTCGAAGCACTCGGTCTGCGGCACGGCGGTGGCGGTCATGAGGCCCAGCTCGTAGACGTGCGAGATGAGCGGGCTCATGCCGTGGTAGCGCAGGCCTCCGGCGTGGATCGGATCGGGCACGAAGGAGTGGCCCAGCGTGTGCATCTTCATCAACGGGGTGAGGCCCGCGGTGTCGCCGAAGTCGTAGGCGTAGGTGCCCCGGGTCAGGGTCGGGCACGACGCTGGCTCGACGGCGCGGATCTCCGGGTCGAACCGGCCCGCCAGCTTCTCGCGCAGGATCGGGAACGACAGGCCGGCGAAGTTCGAGCCGCCGCCGGTGCAGCCGACGACCAGGTCGATGCGGTCCTCGCCTGCCTTGGCCAGCTGCAGCAGCGCCTCCTCGCCGATCACGGTCTGGTGCAGCAGCACGTGGTTGAGCACCGAGCCCAGCGCGTAGCGGGTCGTGGGGTCCTGCGCGGCGACCTCGACGGCCTCGCTGATCGCGATGCCCAGCGAGCCGGGGTGGTGCTCGTCGGTGGCCAGGATCGCCTTGCCCGACTCGGTGAGCGGCGACGGCGAGCGGTGCACCTGGCCGCCGAACACCTCCATCATGAGGCGCCGGTAGGGCTTCTGGTCGTAGCTGGCGCCCACCTGCCAGATCTCGCACTCCACGCCGAACAGCGAGCAGGCGAAGGCCAGCGCCGTGCCCCACTGGCCGGCGCCGGTCTCGGTGGTGATGCGGCGCACGCCCTCCTGCACGTTGTAGTAGACCTGCGGCACGGCGGTGTTGGGCTTGTGCGAGCCGGCCGGCGAGACGCCCTCGTACTTGTAGTAGATGCGGGCCGGCGTGCCCAGGGCCTGCTCGAGGCGGCGGGCCCGGAACAGCGGCGAGGGCCGCCAGAGCCGGTAGATGTCCTGGACCGCCTCGGGGATCGGGATGTAGCGCTCGGCCGAGACCTCCTGCTCGATCAGCGCCATCGGGAACAGCGGTGCGAGCGCCTCGGGGCCGATCGGCTCGTGGGTGGCCGGGTGCAGCGGCGGCGGCGGCGGCGCGGGTAGGTCGGGGATCAGGTTGTACCAGGACGTGGGCATCTCGTCCTCGGTGAGCAGGTACTTGTGCTGCTGCGGCGCCGTCATGGGCGCACAGGCTAGCGAACCTCGCGCGAGCCCACCTGCGCGGGCGCGCCCGCGCTCCCGGCCTGATGCTCCCGGCGGCGCTCGACGTAGTAGCGGGGCCGTGCCTGCAGCTCGAGGTAGACCCGCGCGAGGTACTCCCCGATGAGGCCGAGGAACACGAACTGGACCGCGCCCACGAAGCCGATCACCAGGGCGAAGGAGGCCCAGCCCGGGACGGTCCGGCCATTGGCGTACGCGACCACCGCCAGCACGGCGAACGCCGAGCACAGCACGAACCCGATCGCACCCACCCAGGTTGCCAGGCGCAGCGGCGCGACCGTGAACGAGAAGTAGCTGTCGGCGGCCAGGCGCACCATCTTGCGCACCGGGTACTTGCTCTGCCCCGCCACCCGGGGCGCGCGGGCGTACTCGACCATCGCCGAGCGGAATCCCATCGCGGGGATGAGCAGCCGGTACACGCGGCCGCGCTCGGGCAGCGCCATGATCTCGGCGACCGCGCTGGCGGACAGCATCCGGAAGTCGCCGGCGTGACGGGCGACCGGGACCCCGACCGTGCGGTTCATGAGCCGGTAGTAGGCGCCCGCGGTCCATCGCTTGAACGCCGAGTCCGACGCGCGGTCAGTGCGCACCGCGTACACGACGTCGGCGTTGGTCTGGCTGCCGGCCGCGATGAGGTCCGGGATGAGCTCGGGCGGGTCCTGCAGGTCGGCGTCGATGGTGACGACCCAACGGCCGCGCGCGTGCTCGAGGCCGGCGGTGAGCGCGGCCTGGTGCCCGGCGTTGCGGCGCAGTGCCAGGACGCGCAGTTGCGGCCAGGTCGAGCCCAGCTCAGCCAGGACCGAACGGCTGGTGTCGGTGGAGCCGTCATCGACGGCCAGGACCTCGTAGTCGGCGCCCAGGCCGTCGAGGATGGGTCGCACCCGGGCGGCGAAGTGGGGCAGCGCCTCCTGCTCGTTGAACACGGGCACGACCAGCGAGAGCAGCACGCTTCTGGCCTCCCTCCCCGCCGGCCCCGCCCGTTCCGGCGTCCGGGGCGCGTCCGGCCGACCGCCATACTCTACGGGTGCACAGCGAGGAGATCCGGCTGCTCGGCGAGCTCGAGGACCGCCACTGGTGGTACGCCGAGCGGCGCAACCTCATCCGCCGGGCCGTCCGCGACCTGCCGGTGACGGGCTGGGCGCTGGACATCGGCGCCGCAGCGGGTGGCAACACCCGGGTGCTGGCAGCGGCCGGCTGGCCCTGCCTGGCGCTGGAGTACTCCGTTGTCGGCGCGACGCTGGCCCACGAGCGCGACCTGCGGGTGGTGCGCGGCGATGCCACGGCGCTGCCGATGGCCGCCGCGAGCCTCGGCCTGGTCATCGCGTACGACGTGCTCGAGCACATCCCCGATGACCGGGCCGCTGCGGCCGAGGTGTTCCGGGCGCTGCGGCCCGGAGGCACCTTCCTGGTGGCGGTGCCGGCGGACATGCGGCTGTGGTCGGCCCACGACGAGGCGGTGGACCACGTGCGCCGCTACGAGCGCGACGAGCTGGTGCGGCTGCTCGAGGGGGCCGGGTTCCGGCTCGAGGACGTGCGCTCCTGGAACGTGCTGCTGCGCCCGGTCGCCGCCCTGCGCCGGCGCCGGGCCACCGGCAGCGACCTCGACGAGCCGGGCAGCTTGCTGAACGCCGGGCTGCGGGCCGTGGTGGCCCTCGAGCGCTGGCTGCCCGTCGGCGAGCTGCCCGGCGTCTCGCTGCTGGTCACTGCCCGCAAGCCCTGACCCGGTCGCCGCCCGGTGCGGGCACCGGGCGCGCCCGGCCCGGCTCAGCGCAGGAACGGGGTCGACTCGTTCACGAGGTTGAGGAACACCTGCGGGAACACGCCCAGCACCACGGTCGCCACGACGGCCACCCCGATCGCGGTCGAGGTCAGCAGGCTCGGCACGACCACCGACGGGGCGTCGGGCCCGGGCTTGGCGAAGAACATCAGCACGATGACCTTGAGGTAGAAGAACGCCGAGATCGCCGAGGCGATGACCGCCACGATCACCGGCACGACCGCGCCGGCCCCGAGCGCCGCGGCGAACACGCCGAACTTGGCGGTGAACCCGCTGGTGAGCGGGATGCCGGCCAGGGCCAGCAGGAACAGCGCGAAGACCCCGGCCAGCAGCGGCGACGTGCGCCCCAGGCCGGCCCAGCTCGACAGGTGGCCGGCCTCGCCCGAGGGTCCGCGCACGAGCATGACCACGGCGAAGGTGCCGACCGTGGTCAGGCCGTAGGCCAGCAGGTAGAACATCGTGGCCGAGAGGCCCTCCTGCGAGTAGGCGACCACGCCCAGCAGCAGGAAGCCCGCGTGGGCGATCGAGGAGTAGGCCAGGACGCGCTTGATGTCGCTGGAGGTGACCGCGAAGATCACGCCCACCAGCATGGTGAGCATCGCGACCACCCAGAACGCCGGGCGCCAGTCCCAGGCCGCGCCGCCCAGCGCGACGTACATGACGCGCAGCATCGCGCCGAACGCCGCGACCTTGACGACCGAGGCCATGAAGCCGCTGATCGGCGTCGGGGCGCCCTGGTACACGTCCGGGGTCCACATGTGGAACGGCACCGCGGCAGCCTTGAACAGCAGCCCCACGCTCACCAGGCCGACGCCCAGCAGCTGCAGGCCAACCTGCCCGGGCTTGTCGCGGAAGGCCTCGGCGATGGCGCCGAACTCCAGCGACCCGGCATACCCGTAGAGCATCGCCGAGCCGTAGAGGAGGAAGGCCGAGGCGAACGAGCCGAGCAGGAAGTACTTGAGCGCGGCCTCCTGCGACAGCAGGCGGCGGCGGCGCGCCATCCCGGCCAGCAGGTACAGGGGCAGCGACATCACCTCGAGCGCCACGAACAGCATGAGCAGGTCGTTGGCCGCGACGAACAGCAGCATGCCGCCGACCGAGAACAGGAACAGCGGCCAGATCTCGCTCTGCGACCAGCCGAGCTTGGTCTGCGCCTGCTCCTCGCCGGAGCCGACCAGCGCCGACGAGCGCGGGGCGAAGGCGTCGCCGGCGGGATCGACGCGGCGCTCGGCGATCACCAGCATCGCCACGAGCGACACCACCAGGATGGTCACCTGCAGGAACAGCGCGGGGCCGTCGATGCTCACCGCACCGGAGGCCGCGAGACCCTGCAGCGAGGCGCTCGACGTGGCCGCCAGCACCAGGGCGCCGAGCAGGGCCGCAGCGGTGAGGGTCAGCTGCACGCCACGCCGCGCGCCACGCGGGACGATGCCCTCGACCAGCACGCTCAGCGCGGCGGCGCCCAGCACGAGGAGCACCGGGGCGAGTGCCCGGTACTGGAAGCTCGGGAACGTCAGCGTCTCGGCCAACGGGGCGGCCAGGTGCGTCACGGCGCTCACTTCCCCTCGGCGATGGCCGGCACCGGATCGGTGCTGCCGACCGCCGTCATCGTCTGGTCCACGGACGGGTTGATCACGTCAAGGGCCACCTGGGGGAAGAACCCGAGGGCGAGGATGATTGCGATCACCGGCGCGATCGCCAGCACCTCACGACCCCGCAGGTCGCGCATCCCGGCCACCTCGTCGCGCACCGGGCCCGTCATCGTGCGCTGGTACATCAACAGGATGTAGAGCGCGGCGAGCACGATGCCGAGGGTGGCGATGACGGCGGCCACCGGGTAGCGGGTGAACGTGCCGGCCAGCACGAGGAACTCCGAGACGAACGAGCTCAGGCCCGGCAGTGCCAGCGACGACAGGCCGGCCACGAGGAACAGCCCGGCCAGGATCGGCGCCACCTTCTGCACGCCGCCGAAGTCGGCCACCATCCGCGAGCCCCGGCGGGTGGCCATGAAGCCGACGAGCAGGAACAGCGCGGCGATCGAGAAGCCGTGGTTCACCATGTAGAGCGTGGCGCCGCTCTGGCCCTGTGAGGTCATCGCGAAGATGCCCAGCGCGATGAACCCGAAGTGGCTCACCGACGTGTAGGCGATGAGGCGCTTGAGGTCGGTCTGGCCGATGGCCACCAGCGCCCCGTAGACGATCCCGATCACCGACAGCACGATCACCATCGGGGTGAAGTACCGGGAGGCATCGGGGAACAGCGGCAGGCACAGCCGCAGCATCCCGAACGTGCCCACCTTGTCCAGGACGCCGACGAGCAGCACCGACGAGGAGGGCGGCGCCTCCGCAGCGGCGTCGGGCAGCCAGGTGTGCAGCGGCCACAGCGGTGCCTTGATCGCGAACGCGATGAAGAAGCCGAGGAACAGCCACTTCTGCAGCTCCGGGCCGAGGTCCAGGCCGACCAGGGCCTGGTAGTCGAAGGTGCCCGCGCCGAGCTGGTCGGCAGAGGCCACCCACAGCCCGACGAGCGCGGCAAGCATGAGCAGGCCGCCGGCCAGCGAGTAGAGGAAGAACTTGATCGCGGCGTACTGCCGCTGCGCCCCGCCGTACCGGCCGATGAGGAAGTACATCGGCACGAGCATGGCCTCGAACAGCACGTAGAACAGGAACACGTCGGTCGCGGCGAACACGCCGAGCACGAGGCCCTCGAGGGCCAGGATCCACGCGAAGTAGCCCCGGGCGCTGCCAGCCGTGCCGTCGGCGTCCAGCCAGCCGGCCAGGATGCAGACCGGCACGAGCACCGCGGTCATGAGGATGAGCATGAGCGAGATGCCGTCGACCCCGAGCGCGAACGAGACGCCCCACGCGGGGATCCAGTCCCACGTGAACGTCAGCTGGAAGCGCTCCGCCGCCCCTGGCTCGAAGGCCAGGCCGACGACGACCGCAACCGCCAGCACGAGCAGCGAGACCACGAACGCCGCCCGCTTCGCCAGCTCCGTGCGCCCCTTGGGCAGCAGGGCCAGCAGCAGCGCACCCAGCAGCGGCAGCGCCACCAGGGCGAGGATGGGCAGGTACTGCTCGATGCTCATGCGAACCTCACCACGGCCAGGACGCCGCCGAGCACGACGACGCCGAGCAGCATCGACAGGGCGTAGGAGCGCACGTAGCCGGACTGCCATCGGCGCATCCGGGCACTGAGCCCCCCGATCCCGGCGGCGGTGCTGTTGACCGCCCCGTCGATGATCTTGTTGTCGGTCCAGACCAGCGTGCGGGTCAGGTACTGGCCGGGGCGCATGAACAGCGCCTCGTTGATCGCGTCGCCGTAGAGGTCGGCCCGGGCGGCTCGGGTCGCCCACGACACCTGCGTGGGGGCCATCCGCGGCACCTCGCGCACGGCGTACTGCCGCCAGGCGATGACCGCCCCGACGATCACCACGGTGAGCGTCATGGCGATGAGCACCGCGGTCGACGGTCCGCCCTCGGCCTCCTCGAACCCGGTGACGGGTTCCAGCCAGTGCTCGACGTCGCCCCAGTAGAGCAGGGCGAAGCCGGCAACGACCGACCCCAGCGACAGGATGATCATCGGGATCGTCATCCACGCGGGCGACTCGTGCGGATGCACGTCGGGCTCCCAGCGCTGCTTGCCGAAGAACGTCATGGCCATCATGCGCGTCATGTAGAAGGCGGTGACACCGGCGCCGATGAGCGCGGCGACACCGGCGATCGGGTGCTCGGCCCAGGCGGCGTGGATGATCTCGTCCTTGGAGAAGAAGCCGGCGAACGGCGGGATGCCGATGATCGCCAGGTACCCGATCCCGAACGTGACCCACGTCATCACCATGGCGGCGCGCAGGGCGCCGTAGTGGCGCATGTTCACGTCGTCGTCCATGCCGTGCATGACCGAGCCGGCGCCGAGGAACAGGTTGGCCTTGAAGATGCCGTGGGTCAGCAGGTGGAAGATCGCGAAGACATAGCCGACCGGCCCGAGACCGGCGGCCATGATCATGTAGCCGATCTGGCTCATGGTGGAGCCGGCCAGGCCCTTCTTGATGTCGTCCTTCGCGGTACCGATGATCGCGCCCATGAGCAGCGTGATCGTGCCGACGACCACCACGGCCAGCTGGGCGGTCGCGGTGAGGTCGAAGATCGCGTTCGAGCGGACGATCAGGTAGACGCCCGCGGTGACCATGGTCGCCGCGTGGATGAGTGCGGAGACCGGGGTGGGGCCCTCCATCGCGTCGAGCAGCCAGGACTGCAGCGGGAACTGGGCGGACTTGCCGCAGGCGGCCAGCAGCAGGGCCAGGCCGATCCAGGTGACCGTCGTGGAGTTCGCCTCGCCGATGCGGGCGTCCACCTGGTCGAACGTGAACGTGCCCAACGTGGCGAACATCAGCATGATGGCGATGCTCAGGCCGAAGTCGCCGACGCGGTTGACCACGAACGCCTTCTTGGCGGCGGTCGCGGCTGAGGGCTTGTGGAACCAGAACCCGATGAGCAGGTAGGAGGCGAGGCCCACGCCCTCCCAGCCCACGTAGAGCAGCAGGTAGTTGTCGGCCAGCACCAGCAGCAGCATCGCCGCGATGAACAGGTTCAGGTAGGCGAAGAACCGGCGCCGCCCCGGGTCGTGGGCCATGTACCCGATCGAGTACACGTGGATCAGCGAGCCGACGACGGTGATGAGCACCGCGAAGCTCACGCTCAGCGGGTCCAGCTGCAGGGCCACGTTGGCGCTGAAGCTGCCGACCGTGATCCAGTTCCACAGCTGCTGGTTGATGACGCGGGACTCCTCCGGCTGGCCCATGAGGGCCACCAGCAGCACGACGGCGAGCACGGCCGAGGCCAGCGCGGCGAGGGTGCCCAGCAGGTGCCCCCACCGGTTGGAGCGGCGGCCGGCCAGCAGCAGGATCGCGGCGCTGGCCAGCGGGATCGCGATGAGCCAGGCGATGAGGGTGAACGTGCCGGTCGCGGGCACGACCGGGCCCGGCGTGACCTCCGTGACGGCCAGGCCCGGGGCTGCGAGGGAGGGCGCCAGCAGGGCGGCTCCGGTGTTGATCACGGCTGACCCCTCACAGCTTCAGGAGGTTGGGCTCGTCGACCGAGGCCGAGTTGCGGGTCCGGAAGATCGTCACGATGATCGCCAGGCCGACGACCACCTCCGCGGCGGCCACGACCATCACGAAGAAGGCGACGACCTGGCCGTCCAGCGCGCCGTTGACGCGGGCGAAGGTGACGAACGCCAGGTTCGAGGCATTGAGCATGAGCTCGATGCACATGAACACGACGATGGCGTTGCGCCGCACCAGCACCCCGCCGGCGCCGATCGAGAACAGGATCGCCGAGAGGACCAGGTAGTTCGTGGGGTTCATCGCGACGCCCCCGTCCCGTCGGCCTCGTCCACCGTCATCGCCTCGTGGTGGGCCAGGTGGTCGGCCTCCTCCAGGGCGAGCAGGTCCGCGTCCCGGGCGTCACCGCGCACCCGCAGCGGCGTGGGCACCGAGTCCTCGGCCACCGAGCCGTCGGGCAGCATCGCCGGCATCGAGACCGCGTTGTTGCGCGCGTACACCCCGGGGCTGGGCTTGTTCACCGGGTGGCTGCCCGGCGCGAAGCGCTCCACCGACAGCTGCGCCTGGGTCTTGCGCGGCTCGATGCGCTCACGGTGGGTGAGCACCATGGCGCCGACCGCGGCCGTGATGAGCAGGGCTGAGGTGACCTCGAAGGCCAACAGGTACCGCGTGAAGATGAGGACGCCGATGCCCTGCACGTTGCCGCCGTGCAGCTCGTTGGCCGCCTGCAGCCCGTTGAGCGGCATCCCGTCGAGGGCGTCGACGATGCCGGTCAGCAGCAGGCCGAGGAAGCCGACGAACGCCAGCCCCGCGAGCAGCCGCTGGCCCTTGATGGTCTCGACCAGCGAGTCCGAGGCGTCGACGCCGACCACCATGAGCACGAAGACGAAGAGCATCATCACCGCGCCGGTGTAGACGATCACCTGGACCATGCCGAGGAACAGCGCGTCCTGGGCGATGTAGAGCACCGCCAGGTTGATCATCGTCATCGCGATGAACAGGGCGCTGTGCACCGCCTTGCGCGAGAGCACGGTGCCCAGCGCGCCGATCACCGCCAGCGTGGCGCAGATCCAGAAGGTGATCTGCTCGCCGCTGTTGGGCTCGACCCCGATCGGGCCGGTCGCGGCGAGCGCCCCCATGTGTGCCAGGGCGTTCACGACCCCTCCGTCCCCTCCGCCGCCGGTGCAGCGCCCGGCGCATCGCCAGCTGGCTGCTCGGCCTGCGTCGCCAGCGCCTCACGGGCCGCGACCTCGGCCCGCTGGGCGTCGGTGGCCCCGGTGACCGCACCACGGTAGTAGTCGCCCTCGTCGGTGCCCTCGACCATCCCGTGCGGCGGGGCGACCATGCCGCCGAGCAGCGGGGCGAGCAGATCGGTCTTCTCGTAGATGAGCTGCTCGCGCGTGCTGTCGGCCAGCTCGTACTCATTGGTCATCGTCAGCGCGCGCGTCGGGCAGGCCTCGATGCACAGCCCGCACAGGATGCAGCGCAGGTAGTTGATCTGGTAGACGCGGCCGTAGCGCTCACCGGGGGAGAACCGCTCCTCCTCGGTGTTCGGGGCGCCCTCGACGTAGATGGCGTCGGCAGGGCAGGCCCAGGCGCACAGCTCGCAGCCAACGCACTTCTCGAGGCCGTCCGGATGCCGGTTGAGCTGGTGGCGGCCGTGGAAGCGCGGCTTGGGCGGGTACTCGTCCTTCTCCTCGGGGTACTGCTCGGTGACGACCTTGCGGAACTGGGTGATGAAGGTCGTGCCGAACCCCTTGATGGGCTGGGGCAGGTCAGGCACCGGGGCCCTCCTCGTCGTCGCCGGCGACCGCGCTGGGCACCGTACGGCGCGCCCGCGGCGTGAACTCGAACGGCTCGCCGGGCATCGGCGGCACGGGATGGGTCTGCTGGTCGCTGCGCCACGCGGCCTCCTCGGCCGCGGCGAGCGCCTCCTCGCGGGCGACCCGCCGGTTGCGGGCCACCTCGATGAACCACGAGGCGATGAAGATCACGATGACCGCGCCGACCGCGATGACGGTGAGGGTGGTGGCATCGGCCGAGCCCTCGTTGCGCAGCGCGCGGAACGTCGCCACGAGCACGATCCAGGCCAGGGACGCCGGGATGAGCACCTTCCAGCCGAACTTCATGAACTGGTCGTAGCGGAACCGCGGCAGCGTGCCGCGCAGCCAGATGAAGACGAACAGGAACGTGCAGAGCTTCATCATGAACCACAGCAGGCCCCACCAGCTCTGGTTGAACTGGCCGTCGTTGATCGCCGAGATCGGCCACGGCGCCTGCCAGCCGCCCAGGAACAGCGTGGTGGCCAGCGCCGAGACGGTCACCATGTTGATGTACTCGGCCAGGAAGAACAGCGCGAACTTCAGCGATGAGTACTCGGTGTGGAAGCCCGCCACGAGCTCGCCCTCGGCCTCGGGCAGGTCGAAGGGGGCGCGGTTGGTCTCGCCGACCATCGCCGTGGCGTAGATGAGGAAGCTCGGCAGCAGGATCACCGCGAACCACACCGGCTGCTGGGCCGCGACGATCTGCGAGGTGGACATCGAGCCGGCGTAGAGGAACACCGCGACGAAGGCCAGGCCCATCGCGATCTCGTAGCTGATCATCTGCGCGGTCGAGCGCAGCGAGCCGAGCAGCGGGTAGGTCGAGCCCGAGGACCAGCCAGCGAAGACGATGCCGTAGATGCCGATCGAGGCGATGGCCAGCACGTAGAGCACCGAGACCGGGAAGTCGGTGAGCTGCAGCGGGGTGCGCACGCCGAAGATCGAGACCTCGGGACCGAACGGGACGACCGCAAGGGCCAGGAACGCCGGCACCACCGAGATGACCGGCGCGATGAAGAACACGGCCTTGTCGGCCGCGGTTGGGATGATGTCCTCCTTGAGGGCGAGTTTCACGCCGTCCATGAGCCCCTGCAGCACGCCGAACGGGCCCACGCGGTTCGGGCCCAGGCGCGACTGCATGCGCGCGACCACGCGGCGCTCGCCCCAGATCGTCAGCAGGACCAGCAGCACGACGCCGACGAACAGGCCGAGCACCTTGAGGATGACCAGCCACCACGGGTCCTGGCCGAAGGGGGCGAAGTCGGTGGCCATGACCACCGGCGCCGCCAGCGCGCTCGTCGCGATCACCGGGCACCTCCTGCCTCGTCCGCGGCCGGTGCGACACCGACCACGGCCCCTGTGCCGACCCGCAGGGTCGCGTGCACGGTGCTGCCCGCCGAGTTCCCGGGCAGCCACACCACGCCGTCGACCATGGCCGTCACGACCAGCGGCACCGTGATGGCACCCGCCTCGCTGCGCACCGTGACGGGGCTGCCGTCGACCAGGCCGAGCGCGGCGGCCGTGGTCGCTGACGTGCGGGCGACCGCGGGGCGGGCAGTGCCGGCCAGCGCCTGCTCGCCCTGCTGCAGCACGCCCTCGTCGAGCAGGTGCCGCCAGGTGGCGAGGATCGCCCGGCCGGGACCCAGCTCGGGGGCAGGTGCCAGCGCCACGGGCTCGCCCGGGGGCCGGGCGCCCTGCCAGCGGCCCAGCCGGGCGAGCTCGGCGCGCAGGTCGGGGACCTCGATGGAGCCCAGCGACCGGCCCATGGCCCGCGCGACCAGGCCCAACGCACGGGCGTCGGTGATCGACGTCGTCTCGCGCAGCACCTGGCCGAACGGCCGGGCGCGGCCCTCCCAGTCCAGGAAGGTGCCGGACTTCTCGGTGACCACGGCCACGGGCAGCACGACGTCGGCCAGGTCGGTGAGCTCGGTGGCGCGCGTCTCCAGCGACAGCACGAACGGCACGGCACGCAGCGCGGCGAGGAACGCCTCGGGGTCCGGGGCGTCAGCGGCCTCGACACCGGCGAGGATCACTGCCTCGACGCGGCGGGCCGGCTCGTCGGCCGGGTCGTGCGCGGCAGCGCCGGTGCCGGTGGCCGCAGCAGCCGCCTCGGCGGCATCGGCCTCGTCCGCGGCCACGGCGGCGAGCAGGCCGGCAAGGTCCAGGCCCGGCTCGGTGGGCAGTGCGTCGGCCGGGACCCCCCACGCCGTGGCGACCTGCTCCCGGGCGGCGGGATCGGCCAGCGGACGGCCCCAGGGCAGCAGCCCGGGCAGCGCGCCGGCCTCCAGGGCCCCACGCTCGCCGGCGCGGCGCGGCACCCAGGCCAGGCGCGCGCCGGTGGTGCGAGCCAGCTCGGTGGCCTGGGTGATGAGGCCGGGCACCTGTGCGGCGCGCTCGCCGAGCAGGATCACCGACCCGGCAGCCGACAGGTCGGGCAGGGCGGCATCGGCATCGCGCGCGGGGTCGCGCAGCGCGGCGAGCACTCCCGGCTCCTGCCCCGGTGCTGCGGCCAGGACGCGGGCGCGCAGCTTGGCGGCACCCGGCGAGGCGAACGGCGCCACGCTGAACACCCTGGTCCGGCCCCGCCCCACGGCCGCGCGCAGCCGCAGGAAGATGATCGGCGACTCCTCCTCGGGCTCGAAGCCCACGAGCAGCACGCTCGGCGCCGCGTCGAGGTCCGCGTACGTCACGCCGAGGCCGGCACCGGCGACCACGCCACGCAGCAGGTCGGCCTCCTCCGCGCTCGTCGCGCGGTGGCGGAAGTCGATCGAGTCGCTGCCCAGCACGGCGCGGGCGAACTTGCCGTAGGCGTAGGCGTCCTCGAGGGTGAGCCGGCCACCGGTGAGCACCACCGTGCGCGCCCCGGCCTCGGCCAGGGCCGCGGCGGCGCGGCGGGTGGCCGCCGGCCACGAGGCCTCGACCAGTGCTCCGGCCTCGCGCACCAGCGGGGCACCCAGCCGGTCGCGCTGCAGGTAGGGGAAGGCGAAGCGGCCCTTGTCGCAGTTCCACTCCGCGTTGACGTCCGGGTCGTCCCAGGCCAGCCGGCGCATCACCGTGGAGCGCCGGACGTCGGTGCGCAGCGCGCAGCCGCTCGCGCAGTGCTCGCAGGTGGTGGGCACCGAGACCAGGTCGAACGGCCGCGAGCGGAACCGGTAGGCGGCGCTGGTCAGCGCGCCCACGGGGCAGATCTGGACGGTGTTGCCGGAGAAGTAGGAGTTGAACGGCGTGTCGTCGCTGATGCCGACGATCTGGCGGCCCCCACGCTGCTGCAGCGTGATGAACGGGTCACCGGCCACCTGGTCGGCGAAGCGGGTGCACCGCGCACACGACACGCACCGCTCACGGTCGAGCAGGATCTGGGTGCTCAGCGCCACCGGCTTCGGGAACGTGCGCTTGGGCAGGTCGAACCGCGAGCCACCCGGGCCGTGGCTCATGGCCTGGTTCTGCAGTGGGCACTCGCCGCCCTTGTCGCAGACCGGGCAGTCCAGCGGGTGGTTGATGAGCAGGAACTCCAGGACGCCGCGCTGGGCGAGCTCGGCCATGGGCGAGGTCTGCGCGGTGCGCACCTTCATCCCGTCACCCACCGGTATAGCGCATGCCGGCTGCGGCTTGGGCTGGCCCTCGATCTCGATGAGGCAGGCCCGGCACGCGGCGACCGGCTCGAGCAGCGGGTGGTCGCAGAACCGGGGGATCTCGATGCCGGCCCGCTCCGCCGCCCGGATGATGAGCGTGCCCTTGGGCACCACCAGGTCGACGCCGTCGATCTGCATGGCGACGTGGTCGGCCGGGATGGCCGGCGGCAGCGGCTCGGTGGCCCCGGGGGGCGCCGGCGGCGGGGGCGGCGGGGTGGTGACGGTGCCCCCCGTGGTGGGCAGGGTCGGGCTGGTCATCGCGTGGCTCCCGCGGCGAGGACGGTGGCGGCCGTCGGGTCGAAGGACTCGTCGGCCGGGGTGTGGGTGGCCTCCAGCCATTCGGCACGGAAGTGCTTGAGCGCGGCCGGGAACGGCGTGGCCGCGGCGTCGCCCAGGGCGCAGAACGAACGGCCGAGGATCTGGCCGCACAGCTCCTCGAGCATGCCGAGCTCGGCCTCGCTGCCGCGGCCGGCCTCGAACTTGCCCAAGGTGCCGGCGATCCAGCCCGTGCCCTCGCGGCACGGCGTGCACTTGCCGCAGGACTCGTGCTTGTAGAACTCCAGCCAGCGGGTGATCGCCTTGACGACCGAGACGGTGTCGTCGAAGACCATGGGCGTGGCGGTGCCGAGCATCGTGCCGACGCCGGCCATGTCCTCGTAGGTCAGCGGCAGGTCGAGGTGCTCGGCGGTGAGCATCGGCACGCTGGAGCCGCCCGGCAGCCAGAACTTGGGCTCGCCGCCGTGTCGCATGCCGCCGGCGTAGCCGAGCAGCTCGCGCATGGTGGTGCCCAGCGCCACCTCGTAGACGCCGGGCCGCCGCACGTGGCCCGAGACGCTCATGAGCTTGAAGCCCGGCGACTTCTGGGTGCCCCACTGGGTGAGCCAGTCGGCGCCGTTGCGCACGATGGAGGGCACGTTCGCGATGGTCTCGACGTTGTTCACGACCGTGGGCGAGGCGTAGAGGCCCGCGACGGCGGGGAACGGCGGCTTGAGGCGGGGCTGGCCGCGCCGACCCTCGAGGGAGTCCAGCAGCGCGGTCTCCTCGCCGCAGATGTACGCCCCGGCGCCGGCGTGCACCACCAGGTCGAGGTCGAAGCCGGTGCCCTGGATGTTGGTGCCGAGGAAGCCCGCCGCGTACGCCTCGCGCACGGCCGCGCGCAGCCGCCGGTGCACGTGCGGCACCTCCCCGCGCACGTAGATGAAGGCCCAGTTCGCGCGGATCGCGTACGAGGTGAGGATGCAGCCCTCGACCAGCGCGTGCGGGTTGGCCAGCATGAGCGGGATGTCCTTGCACGCCCCCGGCTCGGACTCGTCGGCGTTCACCACGAGGTAGTGCGCCTTGCCGTCGCCCTGCGGGACGAAGCCCCACTTCATGCCGGTGGGGAACCCCGCACCACCGCGGCCGCGCAGGCCCGAGTCCTTCACCAGCTGGATCAGGGCGTCGGGACCCATGGCGAACCCGGTGGCCAGCTGCTCGTAGCCACCGTGGCGGCGGTAGCCGTGGATCGTGTACGAGTCCGGCTCGTCCCAGTGGGCGGTGAGGACCGGGGTGAGGGTCATGCGACCGGCCCCCCGTCCGCCGGCCCGACGCCGAGCTCGGCCGCGGCGCGCACGTTGGCCAGCATGAGCTCGTCGGCGTTGCCGCCCTCGTCGGTCAGGCCGTCGTCGTCGATGCCCGAGATCGTGCGCTCAGCTGCCCGGAACCCGCGGACCACCGGGCCACGCGTGCTGCGCACCTGCTCGCCGGCAGCCAGCCTGTCGAGCACGTCGACGGCCTGCGCCGGGGTGGTCTGGTCGAAGAACTCCCAGTCCACGGTCATCACCGGGGCGTGGGTGCAGGCGGCCTGGCACTCGATCCGCTCGAGGTCGAACAGGCCGTCGGCGCTCACCTCGTCGTGGCCAGCACCGGCACGCTCGCTGACCGCCTCCCAGACGGCGTCGCCGCCCAGCAGGGCGCACATCGTGTTCGTGCACACGCCCACGTGGTGCCTGCCGGCC
>DASVBK010000293.1:0-19996 GCA_036375875.1 Candidatus Nanopelagicales bacterium | reverse complement strand
CGCTCGAGGTCGAACAGGCCGTCGGCGCTCACCTCGTCGTGGCCAGCACCGGCACGCTCGCTGACCGCCTCCCAGACGGCGTCGCCGCCCAGCAGGGCGCACATCGTGTTCGTGCACACGCCCACGTGGTGCCTGCCGGCCGGGCGGCGCTTGTACATCGTGTAGAAGCTCGACACGCCCGCCACCTCGGCGGTGCTCAGCCCGAGGGTCTCGGCGCAGGCCGCGATGCCCTCGGGGCTCACGTAGCCCTCCTCGGACTGCACCAGGTGCAGCATCGGCAGCAGCGCCGAGCGCGCCACCGGGTAGCGCCCGGCGAGCTCGGCGAGCTCGGCTCGGGTCTGGTCGGAGATGGACATCAGCGGTCCACGCCTCCCATCACGGGGTCGATGCTGGCCACCGCGGCGACCACGTCGGCGACCTGGCCGCCCTCGCACATGGCGGCGACGGACTGCAGGTTGTTGAAGCTGGGGTCACGGAAGTGCACGCGGTAGGGCCGCGTGCCACCGTTGCTCACCACGTGGACGCCGAGCTCGCCACGGGGTGCCTCGATGACCTCGTAGGCCTGCCCCACCGGCACGCTGAAGCCCTCGGTGACGAGCTTGAAGTGGTGGATGAGGGCCTCCATCGAGGTGCCCATGATCGTGCGGATGTGCTCCAGCGAGTTGCCCATGCCGTCGGCGCCGATGGCCAGCTGCGCGGGCCACGCGATCTTCGGGTCGTCGACCATGACCGGCCCGGGCTGCAGCAGGTCCAGGCACTGCTCGACGATGCGCAGGCTCTGGTTCATCTCCTCGAGGCGGATCAGGAACCGGCCGTAGGCATCGGCCGAGGTCTGGGTCACCACGTCGAACTCGTAGCGCTCGTAGCCGCAGTACGGCATCGCCTTGCGGAGGTCCCAGGGGTAGCCGGTGGCCCGCAGGATCGGGCCGGTGAGCCCCAGCGCCATGCACCCGGTGAGGTCCAGGTAGCCGATGCCTGAGGTACGGCCCATCCAGATGGCGTTGTCGACCAGCAGGTTGGCGGTGTCGGGCAGCCGCTTGCGCAGCAGGTCGATCGTCTGCTGGATGCGGACCTTGATGTCCTGGCCCTTGTCGTCCTTGTCGGGCAGGTCCTGGGCCAGGCCTCCGGGGCGCACGAAGGCGTGGTTCATCCGCAGGCCGGTGATGATCTCGAACAGGTCGAGGATCGACTCGCGCTCGCGGAAGCCGAAGGTCATCGCGGTGAGCGCGCCGAGCTCCATGCCGCCGGTGGCCAGGCACACCAGGTGCGAGCTCACCCGGTTGAGCTCCATGAGCATGACGCGGATGACGCTGGCCCGGTCCGGGATGTCGTCGGTGATGCCCAGCAGCCGCTCGACGGCCAGGCAGTAGGCGGTCTCGTTGAACAGGGGGGACAGGTAGTCCATCCGCGTGACGAAGGTCGTGCCCTGGGTCCAGGTGCGGTACTCGAGGTTCTTCTCGATGCCGGTGTGCAGGTAGCCGATGCCGCAGCGGGCCTCCTCGATGAGCTCGCCGTTGAGCTCGAGGATCAGCCGCAGGACGCCGTGCGTCGACGGGTGCTGCGGGCCCATGTTCACGACGATGCGCTCGGTCTCGTGGGAGGGGTCCAGCGTGATGCTGTCCCAGTCACCGCCGGTGACGGTGAAGACCCGGCCCCCGGTGGTGTCGTAGCCGGGGGCGGTGTCGGGGGCCGGAGCCTGCTCGGTCGCCGGCTCGAAGGCGTCGCCGGACTCGTAGGTGGTGCTCATCAGGTGTAGGACCTCCGCTGGTCCGGCGGCGGGATGGTGGCGCCCTTGTACTCCACGGGGATCCCGCCGAGCGGGTAGTCCTTGCGCTGCGGGTGGCCCGGCCAGTCGTCAGGCATGAGGATCCGGGTCATGGCGGGATGGCCGTCGAACTGGATCCCGAACATGTCCCACGTCTCGCGCTCGTGCCAGTCAGCCGAGGGCCAGACCGAGGTCACCGAGGGGATGTGGGCGTCGCCGTCCGGGCAGGCCACCTCGAGACGGATCCGGCGCTTGTGGGTGATCGACAGCAGGTGCAGCACGGCGTGCAGCTCGCGCCCCGGGTCGCCCGGGTAGTGCACGCCGGAGACGGAGTGGCACAGCTCGAAGCGAAGCCCCGGCTCGTCGCGCAGCTGGCGGGCGACCTCGAGCAGGTGCTCCCGGGCGACGAAGAACGTGAGCTCGCCGCGGTCGACGACGACGCGCTCGATGGCCGACTCCGCTGGGACGCCCGCGTCGGCCAGGGCCAGCTCGAGCTCATCGGCGATGGCGTCGAAGTCCCCGCCGTACGGACGCTCGCTGGGGCCGGGCATCACGATGGGCGCGATGAGCCCGCCGAAGCCCGAGGTGTCGCCGGCGCCCGCGCTGCCGAAGGCGCCCTTGCGCACGCCGATGGTCTCGTGGGCGGTGACCGAGGGCGTCAGGCCGAGGTCGACCGCGCCGATGGGCACGACCTCGGGGCCCCCCGCGGCGCCCGGCGTGGCCGTCGGGGTGCCCGGCATCGGGCCGGCACCGGCCCGGTCACCCGTGGGCCCGCTTGGCCCGGTCGTGGGCTCGCTCATCGCAGCAGCCCCTTCATCTCGATCGTCGGGGCCGCCTCGAGGGCGGCCGCCTCCAGCTGGACCTCCTCGGCCCGGCGGTGCGCGCCGAGCTTGGTGTGCTGGATCTGGTCGTGGAGCTTGAGGATCGCGTCCATGAGCATCTCGGGCCGGGGCGGGCAGCCGGGCAGGTAGATGTCGACGGGCACGATGTGGTCGACGCCCTGGACGATCGCGTAGTTGTTGAACATGCCGCCGCTGGAGGCGCACACGCCCATCGCGATGACCCACTTGGGGCCGGGCATCTGGTCGTAGACCTGCCGCAGCACGGGGGCCATCTTCTGGCTGACCCGACCGGCCACGATCATGCAGTCGGCCTGCCGCGGCGAGGCCCGGAACACCTCCATGCCGAACCGCGCCAGGTCGTAGCGAGGGGCGCCGGTGGACATCATCTCGATGGCGCAGCAGGCCAGGCCGAACGTCGCCGGCCACAGCGAGCTCTTGCGCACGTACCCGGCCAGCACCTCGACGCTGGTCAGCAGGATGCCGGACGGCAGTTGCTCCTCGAGGCCCATCAGTCCCACTCCAGTCCGCCGCGCCGCCACACGTAGACGTAGGCGACGAGCAGGGTCGCGATGAACAGCAGCATCTCCACGAGGCCGAAGAGGCCGAGCTTGTCGAACGTGACCGCCCACGGGTAGAGGAAGACGATCTCGATGTCGAAGACGATGAACAGCATGGCGGTCAGGTAGTACTTGACCGGGAACTTGCCGCCGCCGATCGGCTGCGGGGTGGGCTGGATGCCGCACTCGTAGGCGTCCAGGCGGGCCCGGTTGTAGCGCTTGGGGCCGGTGATCCCGGCGACGACCACCGAGAACATCGCGAAGCCGAAGGCCAGCAGGCCGAGGATGAGGATCGGGGTGTAGACGTTCACGGCAGGAGCACCCATCCTTCCCTGAAGGCACCGGCGTGGCGCGGGCGAGCACATCCTAGGGGCACCCCCACGTGGCTCCGGGCCGAAGGGCAGGTGGCGCTGCGCGGGCGTCCGGTCATGCCGCTGGCGCGATCCGGGACAGCGAGTTGATGAGCCGATCCATCGCGTCGGGCTGCTCGACGTCGGTGAGGTTGGCCATGAGCTTCAGGGCCAGCTCGCGCAGCACCGGCACCGGCATGCCGTAGGTCGTGGCCAGCTTCATGACCGCCGGATGGCCGATCGCGCGCACGAACCAGCGGCCCAGCGTGTAGTAGCCGCCGTAGTGCGCCTTGAGGTCGTCGGCGTAGGCGTGCAGCGCGGCCTCACGGCCCTCGGCGCGGCCGGCGGCGAGGGCCTCGTCGATGCGCACGCCGGCCAGGGCCCCTGCCTCCAGGGCGTAGTCGATGCCCTCGCCGTTGAACGGGTTGACCATGCCGCCGGCGTCGCCGACCAGCAGCAGGCCCTTGGCGTAGTGCGGCTGGCGGTTGAAGCCCATCGGCAGGGCCATGCCCTTGATCGGCACCGTGTCGGCGTGCTCGCGCAGCTGCCAGTGCTCGGGGGTCTCGCGCATCCAGCGGCGCAGGTGGTCGCGGTAGTCCACGTTCTGGAAGGCCTCGGACGTGTTGAGGATGCCCAGGCCGATGTTCACCGTGCCGTCCGCGAGGCCGAACACCCAGCCGTAGCCGGGGAGCAGCGCCCCGTCGCTGCGCAGCTCGAGGTGGCTCTCCATCCACGGCTCGGCGGCCCGTGGGCTCGGGGCGTAGGCCCGCACGGCGACGCCCATCGGGCGGTCGTCGCGGCGGGCCATGCCCGCGGCCACGCCCAGGCGCGAGGAGACCCCGTCGGCGGCCACGACGACCGGGGCGGTGTACGTGACGGGCGGCCCGGCGGCCCGGCCGCGCTCGTCCAGGGGCTGGGCCAGCACGCCGCGCACCCGGCCGGTGCGCTCGTCGCGCACCGGCGCCAGCACCTTCGTGTGCTCCTGCAGCCGTGCCCCGGCAGCCTGCGCGTGCCGGGCGAGCAGCTCGTCGAGCTCCATGCGGGCGCGGACCAGGCCGAAGTTCGGGAAGCGCTCCAGCTCGGGCCAGGGCAGCTCGTAGGTGCGGCCGTTGGCGACGATGCGCAGGCCGTTGTTGCGTGCCCAGCCGCGCTCCGGCGAGATGTCGACGCCCATGGTCACCAGGGACTTGACCGCCCGCGGGGTCAGGCCGTCGCCGCACACCTTGTCGCGGGGGAACCGGGCCCTCTCCAGCAGCAGCACGTCGCGGCCCGCCGCGGCAAGGCGGTGCGCGGTGGCCGAGCCAGCGGGTCCGGCGCCGACGACGATGACGTCGGCATCGTGCGCGGACTCGGCCTGCGCGGACACGGCCTGCGCGGACATGGGGCACCTCGGGGGTGGTGGATCGGGGTCCTGACGATCGGGACGAACCGGATTCTAGTCCCGCTGCGCCGCGCCGCTTGCTGAGCCAGCGCCAGCCGACGTCACCCGCCGTCAGCCCGCCGTCAGCCCGCCGTCAGCCCGGCTCAACCGTGTGTCCGCCTGTGTCAGCCGACGTCGTGCGCCATCTCGTCGATGCACACGGCGATGGCGATGATGAAGCCGGCGTCGGCGCCCTCGGCCACCTCGATGCCGTAGGTGTCGCGGATCCTGAACCACTTCTTCGAGACCGTCCCCACGGTGGTGCCGTCGCGCTCGATCTCGTACTCGTGGTCGACGAAGTTGCCCTTGGCGGTGAGGTCCGGCCCGCCGTCGACGTCGACGTTGAAGCGGTCGCGGATGCCGAGCAGCCGCTTCTTCACGGTGGCCTTCTGCCCCGAGGCCAGCTCGATGACCATCGTGTCGCGCAGCGTCATCATGCGTTCCTGGATCTTGGCCACGTCTCGGCCCTGCGCGTCCTCCAGTCGGAACGTGCTGCGGATGCGCAGCGCCTTGCCATCGACCCTGAACACGCGCTTGCCGTCGTCGTCCTCCACCCAGAAGTCGTCGCCGATGGCGAAGGCCTTCTCCTTCATCCGGTAACGGGTCGTCGGTGTGCGGTCCCTGCCCAGCAGCCCCATGGCCAACCTCCTCGGTCCGGCCACACCGTACGTCGGGTGCCCCGGGGAGGCGCCACGGGTGGCACACCCGGTCACCTGCACTGGTTGGGGACGAAGGTCCCGCGTGGGCTGGGACCTCTTCGGGCATGCATGGTTGGTGCCGCCACGGAGAATGGAGGCCAGCCCGCCCGCGCCCGCGCCCTCGACCCAGGAGTCCCGACGTGACCCTCGCCATGGACCGTCCCACGACCAGCAGCGACCCCTGGCACGGCTTCGACGACGGCGGGTGGCGCGAGCACATCGACGTGGCCGGGTTCATCCGCGGCAACTACACGCCGTACGAGGGCGACGCCGCGTTCCTCGCCGGGCCGACCGACCGCACCACCGCGCTCTGGCGATTCGTGGCCGACCTCATGGTGGTGGAGCGCGAGCGCGGGATCCTCGATGTGGACGTCCACACGCCCAGCACGATCACGTCCCACGCGCCGGGGCGGATCACGCCGGACATTCCCGAGCTCATCCTGGGCCTGCAGACCGAGGCCCCGCTCAAGCGCGCGATCATGCCCAACGGCGGCTACCGCATGGTCGAGAACGGCCTCAGGGCCTACGGCTACGAGCCGGACCCGCGGGTCGCCGAGATCTTCACCAAGTACCGCAAGACCCACAACCAGGGCGTGTTCGACGCCTACACGCCGGCGATCCGCGCCGCGCGATCCTCGCACGTGATCACCGGGCTGCCCGACGCCTACGGCCGCGGCCGGATCATCGGCGACTACCGCCGGGTGGCGCTCTACGGCGTGGACCGGCTCATCGCGGCCAAGCGCGCCGAGCTGGCGCGGCTGGACGACCGGCTGTCGACCGAGGCCATCATCCGCGACCGCGAGGAGCTCAACGAGCAGCTGCGCGCGCTGCGCGAGCTGATCGAGCTCGGCGACATGCACGGCCTGGACCTGCGGCGGCCGGCCGTCACCGCGCACGAGGCGATCCAGTGGCTCTACATGGCCTACCTCGGGGCGATCAAGGAGCAGAACGGCGCGGCGATGAGCCTGGGCCGGGTGTCGACGTTCCTCGACGTGTACCTGCAGCGCGACCTCGAGGCCGGCCTGCTCACCGAGGAGGCCGCGCAGGAGCTCGTGGACGACTTCGTCATCAAGCTGCGGATGGTGCGCTTCCTGCGCACGCCCGAGTACGACGCGCTGTTCTCCGGCGACCCCACGTGGGTGACCGAGTCCATCGGCGGCATGGGCTACGACGGCCGCACCCTGGTGACCAGGTCGAGCTTCCGGTTCCTGCAGACGCTCTACAACCTGGGCCCGGCCCCGGAGCCCAACCTGACCGTGCTGTGGTCGCCGGCCCTGCCCGAGGGCTTCAAGGCGTTCTGCGCGCAGGTCTCGATCGACACCTCGGCGATCCAGTACGAGTCCGACGACCTGCTGCGCGAGTTCAACGAGGGCGGCGACGACTGTGCGATCGCGTGCTGCGTGTCGAGCATGCCCGTCGGCAAGCGGATGCAGTTCTTCGGCGCCCGGGTGAACCTCGCCAAGACGCTGCTGTACGCGATCAACGGCGGCCGCGACGAGCTGACCGGCCAGCAGGTCATCGACCTCGGCACCCCGGTGGCCGACGAGGTGCTGGACTTCGACGACGTGTGGCGGCGCTTCGACGAGGCGGCCACCTGGCTGGCCGACACCTATGTCAACGCGCTGAACGTCATCCACTACATGCACGACAAGTACGCCTACGAGCGCCTGGAGATGGCGCTGCACGACTACGACCCCGAGCGCACGCTGGCGTGCGGCATCGCCGGGCTGTCGATCGTGGCCGATGCGCTGTCGGCGATCAAGCACACGACCGTGCGCCCCATCCGCGACGAGACCGGCCTGGTCGTGGACTACGAGCTCGAGGGTGAGTACCCGGCGTTCGGCAACAATGACCCGCGCGTCGACGAGATCGCTGCCCGGGTCGTGACGATGTTCATGGACAAGGTGCGCTCGTACCCGGCCTACCGGGACGCGACGCACACGCAGTCGGTGCTCACCATCACCTCGAACGTGGTCTACGGCAGGAACACCGGGGCGACGCCCGATGGCCGCAAGGCCGGCGAGCCGTTCGCGCCGGGGGCCAACCCCATGCACGGCCGTGACCGCAAGGGCCTGATCCCCGCGGCGATGTCCGTGGCGCACCTGCCCTACCGAGACGCCCAGGACGGCATCTCGCTGACAACGTCGGTCATCCCCTCGGGCCTGGGCCGCACCGGCGAGGAGCGCGTCGAGAACCTCATCGACGTGCTCGACGGGTACGTGGGCAGCGGCGGGTTCCACATGAACGTCAACGTGCTCAACCGCGAGATGCTGCTCGACGCCATGGAGCACCCGATGAACTACCCGCAGCTGACGATCCGGGTCTCCGGGTACGCGGTCAACTTCGTGCGCCTGACCCGCGAGCAGCAGCAGGACGTCATCGACCGCACGTTCCACATGAGCGTGTGACGCGGCTGCTCCCACCGTGACCCCCGACCCCACCCCACTGCGCGCGCTGTCCCGCCTGGTCGACGCGCAGGGGGAGGCTGCCCAGGAGGTGCCCACGGCTGGCGGTGACGCCGGCGGGGACGCGCCCGCCGTGGTTGCCCCCGGCGTCGGCAGCACCCTGCCCGCCGAGGCACCCTACGACGACGAGTTCGACGTGGCCGACGGCTCGCGGGTCGGGTTCGTGCACTCGACCGAGACGACCTCGGGGGTGAACGGGCCGGGCCTGCGCTACACGGTCTTCCTCTCCGGCTGCGGGCTGCGGTGCCTGTACTGCCACAACCCCGACACGCAGGGCATGCGCCTGGGCGAGCGCACCAGCGCCACCCGCGTGATCGAGGAGGTGGGTCGTTACCTGGCCTTCATCAGGCGCCACGGAGGGCTGACCGTCACCGGTGGCGAGCCACTGCTGCAGCCCGGCTTCGTCGAGGAGCTCTTCGTCGGCGTGAAGTCCGAGTACGGGCTGCACACGACGCTGGACACCGCGGCGAACAACCAGCAGCGGGCCAGCGACCGGCTGCTGGCGCACACCGACCTGGTGCTGCTGGACATCAAGGCGGGCAACGCCGCGCTGTACGAGCGGGTGACCGGTGGTGGCTCGCTGGCCGACGTCATGGCCTTCGGGGCGCGGCTGCTCGAGCACGACGTGGCCGTCTGGGTGCGCTTCGTGCTGGTCCCGGGGCTCACCGACGCCCCGGAGCACATCGCGCAGGTGGCTGACCGGGCCGCCGAGCTCGGCCCCATCGTGCAGCGCGTCGAGGTGCTGCCCTACCACCGCCTCGGTGTCGCCAAGTACGCCGCCCTGGGCCGGCCGTACCCGCTCGAGGGCACGCCGACACCGACCCACGGGCAGGTCGAGCAGGCGCTGGCGATCTTCCGGGAGCGCGGGCTGGTCGCGCTCGCGTGAGCGGGGCGGGCGATGGCTCCGGGCTCGCGGACGTGCCGGGTGGCCACCCCGGGTCGCGCGACGCCCGGGCGTCGCGGCGTCGGCGTCGTGCAGCACCGCGCTGTCGCTGGTCGTGAGCTCGCGGCGTGAGCCTCCACCGCTGCCGTCGCCTGATCTGGTAGGACAGGGCCGACCCTGAGGAGGTTGCCCATGTCCGCCCCTGCACCCACTCCCGGCTCGGCCGCTGCCGAGGCCGTCGCCGGCATCGCCAAGTGGTGGTGGCTGTTCCTGATCACCGGCGTTGCCTGGCTGGCCGTCGCCTTCATCCTGTTCCAGTTCGACGGGGCGTCGTTGGCGACCGTCGGCTACCTGGTCGGCTTCATGCTGCTGTTCACCGGCATCGAGCAGTTCATGGTCGCCTCGGCCGTGAAGGGCTGGAAATGGGTCTGGATCGTCTTCGGCGTCTTCTTCGTGCTGGGCGGTCTCTGGGCCATCGTCCGGCCGATCGCGACGACCTTCGCCCTGGCCACGAGCCTGGGCCTGCTGTTCGTGCTCATCGGCATCTTCTGGGTGGTGGAGGCCTTCGCCACCAAGCGCGCCAACCCGCTGTGGTGGCTCGGGCTGATCTCGGGCCTCATCATGATCGGCCTGGCCTGGTGGGTGAGCCAGCAGAACACGGTGGCGAAGCTCATCACCCTGCTGACGTTCGCCGCGATCTGGGCGATCATGCACGGCATCGGCGACTTCATCCGCGCGTTCCAGCTGCGCAGGCTCGGCAAGCTGGTCGCGGACTGAGCACTCCCGCCACCCCTTCGCGGACAGGCCCGGTCGGCAGCCCCGGCCGGGCCCTCCCGCGTCCGCATCCGTGTCCGGACCCTGCATCGCCGATGCTCCCCGGCGCCTGCGCCTCGGGGATGATGTGCCGGTGACGCGAGCCAGCCTGGCCAAGGAGCCCAAGGACGTGCAGTCGATGTTCGACCACGTCGCGGCGAGGTACGACCTGACCAACGACGTGCTCTCGCTGGGGCAGGACCGGTACTGGCGCCGCGAGGTGGTCCGCGCGGTCGCGGCCAAGCCGGGGCAGCGGGTGCTGGACCTGGCGGCGGGCACGGGCACGAGCTCGTTGCCCTTCCAGCGCGCTGGCGCTGCCGTGGTCTCCAGCGACTTCTCGCTCGGGATGCTCACGGAGGGACGGCGGCGCATGCCGCAGCTGCCGTTCGTGGCCGGCGACGCCACCGCGCTGCCCTTCGCCGACGACGCGTTCGACGCGGTGACCATCTCGTTCGGGCTGCGCAACGTGGTGGACGTCGACGCCGCCCTGGCCGAGATGCACCGCGTGACCAAGCCCGGGGGAAGGCTGCTGGTCTGCGAATTCAGCCACGCCACCTGGGGGCCGTTCCGCACCGTGTACGAGGAGTACCTGATGCGGGCACTGCCGGCCATCGCGACCCGCGTCTCCAGCGCACCGGACGCCTACGTCTACCTCGCGGAGTCGATCCGGGCCTGGCCGAGCCAGCCGGAGCTGGCGGCCAGGATCGCAGCCGCGGGATGGCAGCGGCCGGCGTGGCGCAACCTCAGCGGCGGCATCGTCGCCATGCACCGCGCGACGGCCTGACGGAGCATCGGGGCCGAGCCAGCGGACCAGCGGTCGTGCTGCGGGCCGGTAAACTCGGGCACGTGACCGACGTGCTCCCGACGACCACCCACGGGCAGGTCGTCCGGACCGTCTCCCTCGATGGTATCGACGAGGCGCTGCTCGCCCTGCTGCCCGCGACGGGTGGCCACGCGTGGGTCCGCGACGGCGCCGGGTTCGTCGGTTGGGGGACCGCGGCCCGGTTCACCACGTCGGGCACCGAGCGCTTCAGCCGCGTGCAGCGGTGGTGGAACGCGTGGTGCGCGCAGGCCAGCGTGGACGATCACGTCGGGGTGCCCGGCACCGGTCCGGTGGCCTTCGCCTCCTTCACGTTCGACGCGGGGCCACAGGAGTCCGTGGTGCTGGTGCCCTCGGTGCTCGTGGGCCATCGGGCCGGGCGTACGTGGCTGACCACGGTGGGCCCGGAGCCGGGAACGGCGGCGGCAGCGGCGGATCAGGACTCAGTGGCGCCGCAGGGAGTGCTGCGCTGGTCGCCCGGGAGCCGCCCCGTCGAGCACTGGGCCCGTGCCGTGGCCGAGGCCATCGGCCGGATCAGCGCCGGCGAGCTCGACAAGGTCGTGCTCGCCCGCGACCTGGTCGCCGAGCTGCCTGGCCCGCTCGCGGAGGCTGACCTGTTGCGTCGGCTCGCCGAGGCGTACCCCGAGTGCTGGACGTTCAGCGTCGATGGCCTGCTCGGTGCGACCCCGGAGCTGCTCGTCCGCCGCGCGGGGGACCGCGTCACCAGCCGGGTCCTGGCGGGCACGGTGCGCCGGCGGGGTGACGAGTCCGTGGACGCCGACCTCGCGGAGGCGCTGCTGGCCTCGGGCAAGGACCTGGAGGAGCACGACTACGCGGTGCACTCGGTCGCCGAGTCGCTGGCCGCGCACTGCACGGACCTGGACGTGCCGGCCGCGCCGCACGTGCTCACCCTCGCCAACGTGCAGCACCTGGCAACCGACGTCTCGGGGCTGCTCGCCGACCGCGCGCCTGCGCTGGCGCTGGCAGCCTCGCTGCACCCGACCGCGGCGGTCTGCGGCACGCCGACGGAGCGCGCGGCGGCGCTGATCCGGGAGCTCGAGGGGATGGACCGGGGCCGCTACGCCGGGCCGGTCGGCTGGATCGACGCTCACGGCGATGGCGAGTTCGGCATCGCACTGCGATGCGGCGCGCTCGAGGACTCCCCCCGCGGGCCGGGCACCCGACTGCGACTGTTCGCAGGCTGCGGCATCGTGGCCGGGTCCAGCGCCGAGGCTGAGATCGCCGAGTCGGAGGCCAAGCTCGACGCGGTCCGCAAGGCGCTCACGCAGTGAGCCGGCGCGTGCCCGCCTCCAGGCAGGGTGCCGCCGGGTGACACCCACGGCCTCCCCGGCGCGCTTCCCCAGCGTGGCCGCAGCACCCTCCTACGAGGCGCAGCGACGGGCCGGTGCGCAGCCCTGTTTCGACCGCGCCAGCCTGCCCGCGCTCATCGAGGGCATCGAACCGGACGTGTGGCTGCCCGAGCCGTCGCGGGCTCGGTCCTGATATACCCCATGGGGTATCATCACTGCCGAGCAGAGGAGGAGCCATGGGGCGGTGGGCCAGGCTGTTCGGAGCCAAGCAGCCGGTGCCGAGCGCAGCGGAGCTGCAGGCCGAGGGAGCGCGGGTGCTCGACGTGCGGTCGCGCGCCGAGTACCAGTCGGGGCATGTGGCCGGTGCGCGCAACCTGGATGTGTCCGCGCCGGACTTCGCCCGACAGGTGAAGGGCCTCAACGCCAAGCGGACCTACGTCGTGTACTGCCAGAGCGGCAACCGTTCGGCCCGCGCCGCCGGACAGCTGCGTGCCGCGGGACTGACCGTGGTGGACGGCGGTGGCATCGGGTCGATGCAGCGCAACGGCTGGACGCTCGGCGCCTGAGGCGCACGGCGCGGGCCTCGCGCGCCAGCGCCTTCGGGCAGGCCGCAGCTCGCGGCGTCGAGCACGGCTCCCCGTGTGTCGACTGCCACGAGCGCGGCTCAGTCAGCCCTCAGCCGCTCGTCCACGGCCTGCCGCACCGCGGCGAGCAGCCGCGCCTCGCCAGCCCGATCCGGCACGTCGACGACGATCACGCGCAGGCCCCCGTCGCGCAGGGACGCGTCCAGCGAGGCGTCAAGGGCGGCCCGCGAGCGCACCCGCACCGCCGGGATCCCAGCCGCCTCGGCGACCGCGACGAGGTCGCGGCCCTGTCCCGTGCCGAAGAGCCGCTCGAACTGGGCGGCGTGCTCGGGTCGGCCCTGCTCGAGCTGGTGGAAGATGCCCCCGCCGTCATTGTCGAGGACCACGAGCGTGAGGTCCGGGCGCGCCTCGAGCGGGCCGGCCAGCAGGCCGTTGTGGTCGTGCAGGAACGCGAGGTCGCCCAGCAGTGCCACGGCGCGCCCGCCCCCAGCAGCCTGATGGGCCAGGGCGGCCCCCCAGGCGGTCGCCACCAGGCCGTCGATGCCGTTGGCCCCGCGGTTGCCGACCACCCGCACGCCGTTCCGGCCGCCCGCGAACGCCTCGAGCTGGCGCACCGGCCACGACGCGGCGACGAGCAGCAGCGCGTCGTCGGGCAGGGCTGACCAGACCTGCCCGACGGCCGCCGATCCGGTCAGTGCCGCCGGGCCCACGACGACCTCGGCCACCACCTGGGCCGCGACCCGGTCCGCGCCCTGCCACGCGTCGAGCCATGCCGGCTCCGGCGCGGGCTCGGCGGGGGGCAGCGGGATGGCGGTGAGGATGGCGCGGGCGGTCCGGGCCGGGTCGCACACCTCGCGGCCGACGCCGGGCAGCTGCACGGCCACGTGACGCCGGGCGCGGCGCAGCAGCTCGATCGTCGGCCGCGACAGCCCGAACAGGCCGGCGCTGAGCACCAGGTCCGGTGCGTGCTCCTCGAGGAAGCCCTCGGTGCCGAGCACCAGCACCGGGTGGGCCAGGGCGGTGGGTGCGTCATGGAGGTTCGCGGACGGCTCCGCGACGATCGGCCAGCCGCAGGCCGTCGCCAGCTCGCGCAACCACTGGTGATGGCCGCGCAGTGGTGCGCACGGCAGGTCGCCCACGAGCAGCACGCCGCGGGCCGGCACCTCGCCGAGCACCTCGCCGAGCTCCCTGACGTCGCAGCCCGCGAGCGGGGTCCGGCGCGGCCGGGGGGGCGAGCCCCGCGTCGGGCCCCCGGGGTGCCCGTGGGACGGCGAGCCCGTGGCCGGGCGCTGTGCGCCGTTCGGCGGCCGGGGCGCCACGGCGGGAGCCGGCTCCGGCACCAACGGCAGCCGGAACCCCACGTTGCAGTGCACCGGGCCCGCCTGGCGAAGGGCTGCCGCCACGGCCATGCCCACCGACGCCCTCGCGGCGAGCAGCGGCGCCGGCGCCTCCTCGGGATGCGGACGCCTGGGCGTCCCGAGGTCGGCGGCGAACCGCACCGTGCCGCCGAAGAAGCCCACCTGGTCGATCGTCTGTGGCGAACCGATGCCGCGAGCCTCGACCGGCCGGTCGGCGGTGACCACCACGAGCGGGACCGCGCTGTAGGAGGCCTCCACCACGGCCGGCATCAGGTTGGCCACGGCCGTGCCCGACGTGCACACGACCGCGACCGGGTCGCCCGAGACCTTGGCCAGGCCCAGGGCCAGGAACCCGGCGTCGCGCTCGTCGACCCGCACGTGCAGCCGGATGCGGCCGAGCTCGGCCAGCCGCAGCGCCTCGAACGCCAACGGTGCCGAGCGCGAGCCCGGGGCGAGCACCACGTCGCGGACGCCCTGGTGCACGAGCTCGGCCAGGATCGCCGCGGCGAGCGCGGTCGAGGGGTTCATCGGCGCTGCCCGGCGGCGACGCAGCGCAGCATCACACGACCGACAGCAGCCGGGCGCACCGCGCCAGCCGCTCGCGCCACCACATGGTCCCTTCGCCGCCCAACGCATCGGCCGCGCGACCGAGCGCGGACTCGTCGGGCAGCCGCCTGGTGACCGCGAGGTGCCCATCCCGGGGCAGCAGGCTGTGCGCGCAGACGTCGTCAGCCAGCAGCAGCCCGGTGCCCAGCCCCGCCGCCCCGGCGAGGTCGGGCACGCAGGCCGCCAGCGCGATGCCGGCGGTGAGGCCGACCGAGGTGTTCATCTCGCTGCTGACCACGACGGGCAGCCCGATCTCCTCGATGAGCGCCAGCGCGCGCGCGACGCCGCCCACCGGGGCGACCTTGACGATGAGCACGTCGCCGGCGGAGCGCAGCGACGCAGCCAGGCCGTCGGCGTAGAGGTCCCGGGCGCGCCGCAGGCCCTCGTCGACGGCGATGCGCACGCTGACCTCGTCGTCGACGAGCCGGTAGCGCAGCTCGGCCAGCTCGGTCGTGGTGCGGCACGGCTGCTCGAGGTAGTCCAGGACCGGCCCGAACTCGGCGGCGAACATGCGCGCCGCACGCCGGGCCTGCGTGACGGTCCACGCGCCGTTGGCATCGATGCGCAGCCGGGCGTCGCGCGCCCCGGCCTCGGACAGCGCGGCGCGCACCGTGGCCACGCGGGCGAGGTCATCGGCCAGCGCGCTGCCCGGCTCACCGACCTTCACCTTCACGGTCGTGCAGCCGGTCCGGGCGACTGCGTCCGTGACGTACGTCGCGATCTGCTCGTGCGGCAGCGCGGACACGATGAGGTTCACGGGCACGCGGTCGCGCACCGGCGTGGGCCAGTGGCCCCACGCCGCCTCGACCGCGGCGGCCAGCCACCGGGCGGCCTCCCAGTCGTCGTACTCGGGGAAGGGCGCCCACTCGGCCCAGCCAGCCGGCCCGCAGAAGAGCAGGCCCTCACGGTGCTCCACGCCGCGGAAGCGCATCGCGAGCGGCACCTTGAACGGCACCGCGACGGAGGCGAGCTCGGCGGGGCTGGGCTCGGCGCGCCCTGGTCGGGTCCGGCCGGGACGGGACGCGGCGACATGGGACCCAGCCGTGCCCGTCCGGTCGTCTGCTGGTGCCGCCCCGGCGTGGGCCAGCCCGACCGCGGGCTCGCTGAACGTCCCCTCGCTGACGGTCCCCTCCCCGACGGTCATGGCCGCTTCGGGAACTTCGCGAAGTCGGGCGTGCGCTTGGCGGTGTAGGCGTCGCGGCCCTCCTGGGCCTCCTCGGTCATGTAGAACAGCAGCGTCGCGTCGCCAGCCAGCTGCTGGATCCCGGCCAGGCCGTCGTCGGCGGCGTTCAGCGAGGCCTTGAGCATCCGCAGCGCGAGCGGGCTCATCGTGAGCATCTCGCGCGCCCACTGCATGGTCTCCTCCTCGAGGGCCGCGAGCGGCACCACGGAGTTCACCAGGCCCCACTCATAGGCTTGCTCGGCGCCGTACTGCCGGCACAGGAACCACACCTCGCGTGCCCGCTTCTGGCCGATCTGCCGCGCCAGCAGTCCCGAGCCGTAGCCCCCGTCGAACGAGCCCACCTTCGGCCCGGTCTGGCCGAAGCGGGAGTTCTCGGCCGCGATGGTGAGGTCGCAGCAGATGTGCAGCACGTGGCCGCCGCCGATGGCGTAGCCGGCGACCATGGCGATGACCGGCTTGGGCAGGCGGCGGATCTGCACCTGCAGGTCCAGCACGTTGAGCCGGCCGATCCCCTTGCTGGCCACCTCGTCGTCGCCGATGTAGCCGTCGTTGCCGCGGATGCGCTGGTCGCCACCGGAGCAGAACGCCCAGTCGCCCTGTCCGGTCAGGATGATGACGCCCACCCGGTCGTCGTCGCGGGCCAGCTCGAAGGCGGTGCGCAGCTCGAAGAGGGTCTGCGGCCGGAAGGCGTTGCGCACCTCGGGCCGGTTGATGGTGATCTTTGCCACGCCGTCGCCGGACAGCTCGTACCGGATGTCGCTCCAGTCGCCGACAGCCTCCCACTCGGCCGCGGGCCGGACCGTGGAGACCGACGGGTCGCGGTACGCGGGGCTGTCCTGGGTCACGACGGGGATCGACGCGTAGCGGTCACGGGTGTCCACGCTGCACAGGGTAGGGCAACCGCCGGGAGCGGCCCGGGAGGCGAGCGACGCCCCCAACGCCGCGACGGCCCGACCGGGCGGCAGCATGGTCGGGGCAGCAGGCAGGCCGACGGCTCGACCGGGACTGGCACTTGGTCAGCCCGCGCCGGCAGGGGCGTCAACAGGAGCACAATGGGCAGATGCCCGCTGCCGCCGCGCCCGATGCCCCGCGGCGTCGGGGCCCGCGGGCGGACGGCACGGACACGCGCGGCGCCATCCGCGCTGCTGCGGCAGCCGAGTTCGCCGAGCGCGGGTTCGCCTCCGCCACCATCCGCTCGATCGCCGCGCGCGCCGACGTCGATCCCGCCCTGGTCCATCACTACTTCGGCAGCAAGGCCGCCCTGTTCCGCGACGTCACGCAGATCCCGGTGGACCCAGCCGCCGGCCTCCCCGGCGTGCTCGCTGGGCCACCCGAGCAGCTCGGGATGCGCCTTGCCCGCCACGTGCTGACGCTCTGGGAGGACCCCGCCTTCCGCACCCCCCTGCTCACGATCGTGCGCAGCGCGCTGGTCGATCCGGAGCGTGCCCGGCCGCTGCGCGAGTACCTCGAGTCCCAGCTGCTGCCGGCCGTCGCCCGCGAGCTCCCCGGCCCGGACGCCCCCCAGCGAGTGGTGCTCGCCGCCACGCAGCTCATCGGCATCGTGCTGGGCCGCCACGTGGTGGGGCTCGCCGAGCTGACGCGGCCCACCGTCGAGCAGCTGGCCGGCCGCGTGGCGCCCACGGTGCAGCGCTACCTGGACGGCACCGATCAGGCCTGACCCGCCAGGACCGTCATCCGCTCCTCGATCGTCGCTGCCACCGGTGCCAGCTGCGCGCCCACCCCGGCCCGATCCAGCTCGGCTCGGACCGCGTCGAGCGGCACGTCGGCGACCCGCACGGCGGTGCCGGCCAGGGTCACCGGCAGGTTCGCGGCGCTGAGCACCTCGAAGGCCCGCGCCCACTCCGCGGCACGCACCTCGACGGCGGTGGTCCCCGCCACGATCTGCGCCCGGCTGCCCGCGGCGACCAGTCGGCCGCTGGCCATGAGCAGCAGGCGGTCGCACTGGTCGGCCTCCTGCATGTAGTGGGTCGTGACGAGCACGCCCACCCCGGCCTCCGCCCGCTCGTGGATCGTCTCCCACAGCGCCGACCGGGCCACGGCACCGACGCCCGACGTGGGCTCATCGAGCACCACGAACGCGGGGTCGTGCAGCAGCGCGCAGGCGAAGGCCAGCTCGCGCTGGCTGCCCAGCGGGATGCGGCCCACCAGGTCGTCGGCGAGATCCGTGAAGGCGTCGGGGACCTCCGGGCGCGGCTGGCCGTAGACCGAGGCCACGAACTCGAGGTTCTCCCGCACGCTGAGGTCGGCGTAGAGACCCAGGCCCTGCGCGACGTACCCGATGCGGCTGCGGGCCTCGCGGTCCGGCGCGCGGCCGAGCAGCCGCACACCGCCGCTGCTGGCGGCGAGCAGCCCGAGGGCGATGCGCAGCACGGTGGTCTTGCCTGCCCCGTTCGCGCCGAGCAGCCCGACCACCTCGCCCGGACCCACCGCGCACGACACGTCGTCGACGGCGACGAAGGCCCCGAAGCGCTTGCTCACGTGCTCGACCTCGAGCAGGGGCGCGGTCATGGCGCCTCGACCTCACCGTGCAGTGCCAGCAGCGAGCGCGCCATGACCACGTCCTCGAGGTCGGCTTCGGCGAGCGCGCCGACCGGCGCACCGGAGGGCGGACCTCCCGGGGGCCACAGCTCGCGGAACCGGCGGCCGCGCCGCCACGCCCACGCCGGCCGCACCGGCCGCTCCTGCTCGGTGAGCGTCCCGGGGAACGCGCCGACGACCGCGGCGGGCAGCCCCTGGGCGAGCGGCCTGCCGGCGTCCAGCACGAGCACGTGGGCGGCCCGTTCGGCCTCGTCGAGGTAGCTGGTGCTCATCACCACCGTCGTGCCGCGGGCGGCGGCGTGCGCCGCCAGGCGCCAGAGGTCCACGCGGCTGACCGGATCGACGCCGGTGCTGGGCTCGTCGAGGACCAGCAGCTGCGGGTCGTGCACCATCGCCAGGATCGCGCCGAGCTTGCGGCGCATCCCCCCCGAGAGCTGGGCGGCCGGGCGGTCGCGGAACTCCCGCAGCCCGGCCGCCTCGAGCAGCTGCTCGGTGCGCTCGCGCAGGATGGGGGCATCGACGCCGTAGGAGCCCCCGACGAAGGCGAGGTTCTGCTCGACGGTGAGCCCTGCCCAGCTGCCGGCGGTCGCCGGCGCGAAGCCGATCCGGTGCGGGTCCGGGGCCGTGCGGGTGCCGGCGTCGAGGGCGACCCGTCCCACCAGGACGCGCAGCAGGGTGGTCTTGCCGGCACCGTCGCCGCCCACCACGGCGGTGACAGCGCCGGGCTCGGCGGTGAGGCTGACGCCGTCCAGGGCCGTGCGGGGGCCGACGCGGACCACCGCGTCGGTGACCCCGCTCGGGGTGCCGGTCACGGCCGGGCCCCGTCCAGCCTCGTGCCGGTCGCCTCGCCCTGCTCGACGCCGCCGACCTGCCTGGCGTGCCGGCCCCCGCCTGGTGCGAGGTCGCGGCGGAACCGCAGCACGGCACCGGTGAACACCACGAGGGCCATCACGGACAGCGCCAGGAAGGGCAGCCACAGGCTGGCCAGCGAAGCACCCCGGATCAGCACGCCTTGGCTGATCATCGTGAAGTAGGTCAGCGGGAGCAGGTAGGAGATCCATCGCACGCCCCACGGGATCGCCGACAGCGGGAAGATCATCCCCGAGAGCAGGATCTGGGGCAGCAGGAAGAAGAACGCGGTCTGGATCACCTGGCCGGCGTTCTGCGAGATGGTCGAGATGAAGATGCCCAGGCCCAGCACGACGAACAGGAACAGCCCGGCGCCGAGGGCGAACACCGCGGGGTTGCCGTTGAACGGCACGTCGAACAGCAGGACGCCCAGCACGGTGACGACGAGCATGTCGATCGAGGCGACCACGAAGTAGGGCGCGATCTTGCCCAGGATCACCGAGCTGGGCTTGATGGGCATCACCGCGAGCTGCTCCAGGGTGCCCGTCTCGCGCTCGCGGACCATCCCGATGCTCGTGACGATCGTGCCGATGAACGTCAGGATCAGGCCGATGATCGCCGGGATCATGACCCAGGAGGTCTTGAGCTCCGGGTTGAACATGATCTCCGTGCGGATGCGGTCCCCGAGCTTGTTGAGCACCGACACGGCGGCCTGCGCCGCGAAGAGGTTGGAGCCGTCGACGAGGGCCACCGGCGGGTTCGTGCCGGTGACGATGACGACGTCGACCTCGTTGTCGACCACCAGGTGCTCGGCATCCGCCCGGTCGTCGGCGGGGGACACCACCGTCACGTCGAAGAACGGAGGCAGCTGCTCGGCCACCTGCTCGGCCTGGGGGCCCACCACCGCAGCCTCGACGCTCGTGACGGTGAAGTT
>DASVBK010000289.1:0-12582 GCA_036375875.1 Candidatus Nanopelagicales bacterium | reverse complement strand
GGACCGCATGGATCCGTCGAAGACCGCCGTCGTGCTCATCGAGTTCCAGCACGACTTCACCTCCGAGGGCGGCGCGCTGCACGGCGCCGTGGCCGAGGTCATGGAGCAGACCGACATGCTCGAGCACGCCCGGGAGGCCGTCGAGGCCGCGCGGGCCGCGGGAGCCACCGTCATCCACTCGCCCATCCAGTTCGCCCCCGGGTACGGCGAGATCACCGCCACCCCCTACGGGATCCTCAAGGGCGTCGTGGACACCAATGCGTTCGTCAAGGGCAGCTGGGGTGCCGAGATCGTCGACGACGTGGCCCCGCAGGAGGGTGACATCGTGCTCGAGGGCAAGCGTGGCCTCGACGCGTTCGCCAGCACGAACCTCGACTTCATCCTGCGCAGCAAGGGCGTGCAGACCGTGGCCCTCGCCGGGTTCCTGACCAACTGCTGCGTCGAGTCGACCATGCGCTCGGCCTACGAGAAGGGCTTCGAGGTCATCACCCTCACGGACTGCGTCGGCGCCACCAGCATGGCCGAGCACGACAACGCCATCGCCTACGACTACCCGATGTTCTCCAAGCCCATGACCGCGGAGGAGTTCAGCCGCACGCTCGCCGGCGACGCGGCCGAGGACACCTCGCGCGGGTACTGAGCCGCCGGGAGGCCCCACGTCGGTGAACCCGCCGCCCGGACACGGCGTGCCCTTGGCTCACCGCAGCCAGGCAGCCGTGTCCGGCGGCAGCACGAACCCGGTGCCGTCGGGGGACGGCGCCAGGTCCGCGCCGCTGCTGAGCACCACCGACTCGGCCACCACCACGGCCGGCTGGTCGCTTAGGTTCATCGTCACGAGCACGTGCGGGTCGGCGTCATCCGCGGGCCGGCGCAGCACCAGGCACGTGGCGTCGGGTGCCGAGAGCCAGTGCAGGTCGCCGTCGCCGAGCGCCTGCTCCGTGCGGCGCAGCCGCAGCGCCCGGCGGGTGAGCTCGAGCATCGAGCCCGGATCGTCCTGCTGCGCCTCGACACTGAGCTCGCCCCAGTCGCCGGGCATCGGCAGCCAGGACGCCCCGGTCGGGGAGAAGCCGAACGACGGTGCCTCGCGGGTCCACGGCATCGGCACCCGGCAGCCGTCGCGGAACCCCTCGGCGCCGGCGGTGCGATGGAAGGCCGGGTCCTGACGGACCCCGGCGGGCAGGTCCACCACCTCGGGCAGCGCCAGCTCCTGCCCCTGGTACAGGTAGGCCGAGCCGGGCAGTCCGAGCATGAACACCAGCCCGGCCCGGGCCCGCGCCAGGCCACGGGCGTCGTCGGGCTCGAGGTCGGGCATGGGCGCGGTGTTGCTGCGCGGCAGGACGGCGCCGGCAGCCTCCAGGGCGTAGCGGGTGCGCACCCGGGGCACGTCGTGGTTCTCCAGCACCCAGGTCGTCGGCGCCCCGACGAGGCCCGCCTCGTAGAGCGAGTGGTCCACGACCCGCCGCAGCACTGGGCCGTCCCAAGGGGCCTTGAGGTGGTGGAAGTTGAAGGCGGTGTGCAGCTCGTCGGGGCGCAGGTAGGCGGCGTGGGCGTGCGCCGTGCTGACCCACACCTCGCCGACGAACGCCCGGGGTGGCGTGTAGGCGTTGGCCACCCGGCGCCACTCGCGCCAGATCTCGTGCACGCCCGGCTGGTCCCACATCGGCTCGACCAGCACGGCGTCGAACTCGCCGGGCTCGCTGGCGCCGGGCCGCCGGTCGGGGTAGCCGGCCGCCTTCACCAGGCCCATGGCCACGTCGATCCGGAACCCGTCCACCCCCCGGTCGAACCAGAACCGCAGCGTCTCGACGAACTCGGCGTGCACGTCGGGGTGCTCCCAGTTGAGGTCCGGCTGCGTGGCGTCGAACAGGTGCAGGTACCACCACCCGCTGGGCTGCCCGTCCGGGCCGGGGATCGGGTCCCAGGCCCGGCCACCGAAGACCGAGGCCCAGTCGTTGGGCGGCAGGGCGCCACCCTCACGGCCCGGCAGGCAGTGGTAGCGCTGCCACGCCGCCGAGCCCGGTTCGCTGGCCAGTGCCTCCTGGAAGAACCGGTGCTCGCTGGACGTGTGGTTGGGGACGATGTCGACGATCACCTTCAAGCCGAGGTCGTGGGCCTCGTCGACCAGGGCCTCGGCCGCCGGCACGTCGCCGAAGAGCGGGTCGATCGCACGGAAGTCCGACACGTCGTAGCCGCCGTCGGCCTGCGGCGAGCGGTACCAGGGCGAGCACCACACCGCGTCGACGCCGAGCCGGGCCAGGTGCGCGAGGTGGGCGCGGATGCCGGCGATGTCGCCGAACCCGTCACCGTCGGCGTCGGCCCAGGACTTGGGATAGATCTGGTAGATGACCGCGTTGCGCCACCAGTCGGCGTCGTTCGTGATCGGCACGGTGAGCCATCCTCCCGGCTCGTCGGCGCTTCGTCACCTCCGGCGCACCGGAGCTAGGGTCGGGGCATGGATTCGCCCCGGGACGACGCCGAGGCCGTGGGGACGACCGACGCCGCGCTGCCGCCGCGGACGCCGTTCGAGCGCTTCGGCGGCCACGAGTTCTTCGACCGGCTGGTGGGCCGCTTCTACGCCGGTGTCGCCGAGGACCCCGCGCTGCGCCCGATGTACCCCGAGGCCGACCTCGGGCCCGCGGCCGAACGCCTGCAGCTGTTCCTCGAGCAGTACTGGGGCGGGCCGACCACCTACTCGCAGGAGCGCGGGCACCCACGGCTGCGCATGCGCCACGCGCCGTTCCCGGTGGACGCCACGGCGCACGACGCCTGGCTGCGACACATGCGCACCGCCCTCGACGAGGCTGCCGCGACGTTCGACCTCGCAGCCGACGACGAGCAGGAGCTGTGGACCTACCTGGTGCGCGCAGCGTTCTCCATGGTCAACACCGAGCCGTACCCCGGAGCCTCAGGGGCCTCCTGAGCCTCCCGCTGGGCACGGTCGCGGGCAACGGCCGCGGCGCTGATCCGCCGCAGCATCGACGGGAACACGATGCCGTGGAACGGCAGCACGGTGTACCAGTACGCGTGCCCGGCCAGGCCGCGGGGGAAGAACGTGGCCCGCTGGCGCAGCGTCGCGGCCACCGCCCCGAGCTCATCGGGCTCGGTGACGCCCACGTGGAACTCGAGCCACGCGAGGCCCGGCACCTTCATCTCCGCGCGCAGCCGCAGCAGCCGGCCCGGCACGACCTCCTCGACGCGCCAGAAGTCGCAGGCCTCGCCGACGTGCAGGTGCATGGGATCGCGGCGACCCCGGCGCAGGCCGGGCCCGCCGATGAGCCGGTCGAGCACGCCGCGCAGCTCCCACGCCCAGGGCAGCGAGTACCAGCCGTTCTCGCCGCCGATCGACTCCACCACCGACCACAGGGCGGCGGGCGCAGCGGGCACCACCGTGCTGCGGTCGTCGGTGTAGAGCGAGCCGCCGGCCCAGTCCGGGTCCGAGGGCAGCGGGTCACTCGGGGCGCCGGGCGGCGAGGCATCCGACCACCGCGTCGCGACGTCGGCATCGCGAACCCGCTGCAGCGCCAGGCGCACCGACTCGTCGTAGCCGAGCAGGCCCCCGGGCGGGTCGGGGATGAACCGGCGCAGGTCGTCCTCGTGGCAGACCACCTCGTTGCGCAGCGACGCCACGAGTGGCCGGGCGATCGCGCTGGGCACCGGGGTGACCAGGCCGATCCACCGCGCCGACAGCTCGGGCTGCAGCGTGGACACCGGCAGGATCGTGCGGCGCTTGAGGCCCGCCACGGCCGCGAAGCGCTGCATCATCTGCTCGTAGGTGAGCACATCAGGCCCGCCGATGTCGAAGCTGCGGCTGACCTCGGGGGGCAGCTCCGCGCACCCCACGAGGTAGCGCAGCACGTCGCGGATGGCGATCGGCTGGATGCGCGTGCGGACCCAGCGCGGCGTCACCATCACGGGCAGCCGCTCGGTGAGGTAGCGCAGCATCTCGAAGGACAGGGAGCCCGAGCCGATGACCACCGCCGCGCCGAGGGCCGCCGTCGGCACGCCCGACTCCAGCAGGATGCGCCCGACCGCGGCCCGCGACCGCAGGTGCGCGGAGAGCTCGCCGCCCTGCGGCGTCAGGCCGCCCAGGTAGACGATCCGACCGACCCCGGCCTCGCGAGCCGCGGTGGCGAACGCCGTCGCGACCTGCTCCTCCACCTCGGCGAAGTGCTGGCCGGCGCCGATCGCGTGCACCAGGTAGTAGGCCACGTCGACGTCGGCCATCGCGACGGCCAGGGCGGCATGGTCGCCGGCGTCGCCCTGGACGATCTCGACCTCGTCGTGCCAGGGGAGGTCGCGCAGCTTGTCGGGCGAGCGGGCCAGCACCCGGACGCGATAGCCGGCCCGCAGCAGCTCGGGCACCAGCCGCCCGCCGACGTAGCCGGTGGCACCGGTCACCAGGCACCGCTTGCCCGGCGCTGCCGGGCCGGGGTGGGGCAGGTCGGCGAGCGCGGGTGTGGCCGAGGCCCGCGGCGGGCCGGGGGCGACCGTGCGCTCGGGGACCGGCTCAGCCCCTGGTTCGTCGGCGGGGGCAGGTGGCGTGGACACGGGGCCAGTCTGGCCAGTCGCCAGCGCGGCGCAACCGCACCGGGGCCGCGGCGGCTACCGTGCGGGTGCGGCGGGGGGTGGGCTGCCGGGGGTCAGCGGGGTGCCGTCGGGGTTGTACTGCATCGGCCGGGCGAGCACCGGCACGACCACGCCGTTGCGGTCGAAGGCCATCTTGAGCCGCTCGCGCAGCTCACGGGTGAGGGTCACCTGCTGGGTGGCCCGGGCCTTGGCGACGATGCGCACGTAGATGGCCTCGCCCGAGACCGCGTCGACCCCGGCGAACGTCGGGCGGCCGAGCATCATCTGGCTGGTCTCCGGGTCGTTCCACATCTCCGTGCCGACCTCGGCGACGATCCTGCGCAGCTGCTCGAGGTTGGCGTCGTAGGCCACGGGGATGACAGCGGAGGCCATCGTCCAGCCCTGCGACTGGTTGGCCACGCGCAGGATCTCGCCGTTGCGCACGTACCAGACCACGCCGGTCATGTCCCGGACGCGAGTGATCCGCAGCGTCACCTCCTCGACCGTGCCGATGACCGGGCCCAGGTCGACGAGGTCGCCGACCCCGTACTGGTCCTCCACGATGAGGAAGAACCCCGACAGGTAGTCCTTCACCAGGGTCTGGGCGCCGAAGCCCAGGGCGACGCCGAGCACGCCCGCGCTGGCCAGCAGGGGCGTGATGTTGATGCCCAGCTCGGTCAGCGCGAGCAGGATGGCGGTGCCCCAGATGATCAGCGCGATCGTGTTGCGCAGCAGCTGTCCGACTGCCCGGGCCCGCTGCTCGCGCCGCTGGGACATGATCATCGCCTGCAGCTCGACGGTCTCCTCGGGGTTGGCGACGATCGAGTCCTCGCGGCTGCGGCCGCTGTCGATCCAGCGCTTCACCGTGCGGGAGATGGCCGAGGCCACGAGCAGGTGCGACAGGGCCGCGACGCCCAGGATGACCGCGATCGTCAGGGACGTGCCGGCGATCCCGTCCCGCCAGCTGGTGGTCTCCTCCGCGGACGGCACGCTCACCAGGAGGGAGTGGGTGGCGATCACGGCACGAGAGCCTACGTCGTCCGGGGTGGCGTCGCCCCGGGCGCGCGGTCGCACCGTGCCACGGCCTAGCCTGAGCCGCAGACCTGCCGGAGCGTGCGGCGACCCCGCCCACCGAGTGCCGACGGGTCCCCCGCACCCCGACCGGGAGGCCACTGTGGCGACCGACGCGTCCGACTCGACCACCCCCGCAGGCAACCCCGCGGCTGCCGCCGTGGCACCGGCGCCCGCGGCTCCGGCGACCCCGCCGCCGCCGGTGGAGCCGCCGTGGGTCGAGCCGAGCCAGGAGCTGGTCGAGCTGGCCAGGGCCTACGGCGTGGCCGTCGAGTACTGGGACCAGTCGGGTGCCTATCACCGCGTCGGCGCGGCGACCATCAACGCGGTGCTCACCGCGCTGGGCGTCGACGTGAGCAGCCCGGAGTCGGTCTGGAACGCCCTGTACGACCGGCGCAACGCGCCCTGGCGGCGCATGCTGCCGCCGGTCTTCGTGGCACGCTCCGGCAGCGAGCAGCAGTGCTGGGTGCACCTGCCGCACGGAGACGGCGTGCGCATGTGGGTGGACCTCGAGGCCGGCGGCGAGGCGTGGTTCCTCGACCAGGTGGACCGCTGGGTCGAGCCGCGCCACGTCGACGGCATGCTCACCGGCGAGGCCACCTTCCGGATCCCGTGGGACCTGCCCGTGGGGTGGCACACGATGTGGGCGCGCTCCGAGGGTGCCGACGGCGTGGTGCGCGAGTCCAGCTGCCCGCTCGTGGTGACCCCGGCCCGGCTGGATCCCCCGGCGCTGGCCGCTGGGCGGCAGTGGGGCTTCATGACGCAGGTGTACGCCATGCGCTCCCAGGAGTCCTGGGGCATCGGCGACCTGGTCGACCTCGCCGACCTGGCCGCCTGGAGCGGGCACGCCGAGGGGGCGGACTTCGTGCTGGTGAACCCGCTGCACGCCGCCTCGCCGGCACCGCCGATGGAGCCCTCGCCCTACCTGCCGGTCACCCGGCGCTTCGCAAACCCGATCTACCTGCGGGTCGAGGCCATCGAGGAGTACGCGGCCCTGCCACTGGCCGACCGGGCGCGCATCGAGGCCCTGTCGATCCCGGTGCGGGCGCTGTCGACCTCGCCGGACCTGATCGACCGGGACGAGATCTGGGCGGCCAAGGCCAAGGCGCTGCGGATCCTCTTCGAGGCGACGCTGAGCCCGGGCCGGCAGGCCCGCTTCGACGCGTTCGTCGAGCGCGAGGGCCAGGGCCTCACGGACTTCGCCACCTGGTGCGCCCTGGTCGACGCGCACGGGGCGGATCCGCTCACGTGGCCCCCCGCCCTGCAGGACGCCAAGTCCGAGGCGGTCGTCACCGAGCGGGAGCGCCTCGCCGTCGAGGTGCGCTGGCACGCGTGGCTGCAGTGGCAGCTCGACGAGCAGCTCACCCGTGCCCAGCAGGCGGCCACCGACGCCGGCATGCGCTCGGGGATCGTGCACGACCTCGCCGTCGGCGTGCACCCGGTGGGCTCGGACGCCTGGGCGCTGCGCGACGTGCTCGCCCAGGGCGTGTCGGTGGGGGCACCCCCGGACATGTACAACCAGATGGGTCAGAACTGGTCGCAGCCGCCGTGGCGGCCCGATGCGCTGGCCGAGGCGGCGTTCCTGCCCTACCGCGACATGCTGCGCACGATCCTGCGGCACGCCGGCGGCATCCGGGTGGACCACGTGCTCGGGCTGTTCCGGCTGTGGTGGATCCCGGAGGGCATGCCGGCGTACTGCGGCACCTACGTCACCAGCGACCACGAGGCACTCGTGGGCATCCTGCTGCTGGAGTCGCAGCGCGCGGGCGCCTGGCTGGTCGGCGAGGACCTCGGCACCGTGGAGCAGTGGGTGCAGGAGTACCTCGAGGCCCGCGGCGTGCTGGGCACGACGATCATGTGGTTCGAGCGCGACTACCACCAGCACCCGGACACGCCGCTGCAGCCCGAGCAGTGGCGCAGCAACGTGCTGGCCTCGGTGACCGTCCACGACCTGCCCCCGACGGCCGGGTACCTGGCCGGGGAGCACGTGCGCATCCGCGGTGAGCTCGGCCTGCTCACCCGCTCGGCCGAGGAGGAGCTCGCCGAGAGCAACGCCCAGATCGCCGAGTGGCGTGCGATGTGCGTGGACCGCGGCTGGTTGTCCGCCGACGGCACCGACGAGGACCTCATCGTCGCGCTGCACCAGCTGCTGGCCGCCTCGCCGTCGCTGCTGCTGGGCGTGGCGCTCACCGACGCCGTCGGCGACCGGCGCGCCCAGAACCAGCCGGGCACGGACAAGGAGTACCCGAACTGGCGCGTGCCGCTGACCGACAGCGCCGGCCGGGCCGTGCTCATCGAGGACTTCCCGAACCTGCCGCTGCTGCAGCGGCTGGTCGCTGCGGTCACCGGGAGGCCGTGACGGCGCTGGCTCTCCATCGGCAGGCGCTGACCGGCCGGCGGTGAGCCGTCCGGTCAGGCCGGGGCGTCCGCCAGGGCGTCCCGGGCCTGGCAGCGCAGCGCCCGCTCGACGCCGTCGCGGTTCTCCGTGACGATCCGGCGCAGGCCGGGCGGCAGGTCGGGGTCGGCGAGGAAGGCCTCGCTGAGCGTGATCGTCTCCTGCTCGAGCTGCAGGTGCGGGTAGAGCGACGTGGCCAGCCGGGCGGCCATCTCCACGCTGCGGCCGCGCCACACGTCGCCGATCACCGCGAAGTAGCGCTCGCGCATCGGCCGGTACAGCTCGCGCTGCTCCGGGATGCCGAAGCCCGACATCGTGGCCTCCATGAGCGCGTTGGGCAGGTCGGCGTCCGCCACGAGGGCGTGCCAGGCCTGCTCCTTGGCCTGCACGGTCGGGATCGCCGCGCGCATGGCCGTCGCGCTGCGCCGGCCCGAGGCCGTGTTGTCGCGCTGTTGCTCGGCCTCGATGGCTGGCTCCCCGAGGCGGCCCAGGGCCACCAGGCGGCCCAGGATCGTCCAGCGCAGGTCGGTGTCCACCACCAGGCCGGGCACGCTGCCCGAGCCGTCGAGCAGGCCGGCCAGCAGGTCGAGCTCCTCGTCGGTGGCGGCCACCGCGAGGAACGCTCGCGCGTAGGCCAGCTGGGCGTCGCTGCCCGGGGCGGCGCCCAGCATCGCCGCGTGGGCGGCGGCGGCGAACCGCTCACGGTAGGCCGCCTGGTGCTCGGGTGCGGCGTAGGTGGCGATCGAGGTGCGCACCTGGAGCAGCACCCGGGTGATGACCGCGATGTCGGTCTCGACGGGCAGGCCGGACAGCGCCAGCTCGAGGAACTCGCCGCACGAGATCTCGGCGTCGCGGGTCATGTCCCAGCCCGCGCTCCAGACCAGTTGCCGTGCCATCGGGCCGTCGAGCGCGCCCAGGTGCTCGATGACCGTCTTCAGCGAGCGCTGCCCGAGGCGGATCTTGGCGAACGTGAGGTCGTCGTCGTTGAGCAGGAGCAGGTCCGCGGGCCGGCGACCAGTCAGCTGCGGCAGCTCGGTGCGCGCCCCCACGACGTCGAGCTCCAGCTGCTCGGTCCGCACCAGCGTGTCGTCGACCAGCTCGTAGAGCCCGATGCGCAGCCGGTGGCTGCGCAGCACCGGCGGCAGCCCCGGCGGGGTCATGGGCGGGTCCTGGAGGATCGCCACCGAGGCGTAGGTGCCGTCCGCGGCGTAGCTCACCTCGGGACGCAGCAGGTTGACCCCAGCGGTGCGCAGCCACTCCTGGGACCAGTCCCCGAGGTCGCGGCCGGAGGTCACCTCGAGCTCGTGCAGCAGGTCGCGCAGCTCGGTGTTGCCCCACTGGTGCTTGGCGAAGTAGGTGCGCAGGCCGGCGATGAACTCCGGCTCACCCACCCAGGCGACGAGCTGGCGCAGCGCCGAGGCGCCCTTGGCGTAGGTGATGCCGTCGAAGTTCAGCTTCACCGAGTCGAGGTCGACCATGTCCGTGGCGATCGGATGGGTGGAGGGCAGCTGGTCCTGGCGGTAGGCCCAGGTCTTGCGCTGGATGCCGAACGTGGTCCACGCCTGCGGGTAGTCGGTGCCGCCCGCCACCATCGCGTGGTGCGAGGCCCACTCCGCGAACGACTCGTTGAGCCACAGGTCGTCCCACCACCGCATGGTCACCAGGTCGCCGAACCACATGTGCGCCAGCTCGTGCAGGATCGTGTTGGCCCGGTCCTCGTAGGCCACCTCGGTCACCCGCGAGCGGAAGACGTAGTCCTCCATGATCGTCACGCACCCGGCGTTCTCCATCGCCCCGGCGTTGTACTCCGGCACGAAGAGCTGGTCGTACTTGCCGAACGGGTAGGGGTGGCCGAACGCCGCCTCGAAGAACGCGAACCCCTGCTTGGTCTCGCGCAGGATGCGGTCGGCGTCGAGGAACGGTGCCATCGTGGCGCGGCAGAACACCCCGAGCGGGTAGGTGCCGTGGGGCCCGGTGTACTCGTCACGCACCACGGCGTAGGGGCCGGCCACCAGCGCCGTGATGTAGGTGGACATGCGCGCCGTGGTGGGGAAGTCCCAGCGCGCGATGCCGTCGTCGACCGGCCTCGGGGTGGGCGTGGCCGCGTTGGAGATGACCTGCCAGTGGTCGGGCCCGGTCACGTGCAGCGTGTAGACCGCCTTGAGGTCGGGCTGGTCGAAGCACGCGTACATGCGCTGCGCGTCGGCGGACTCGAACTGGGTGTAGAGGTAGACCTCGTCGTCGACCGGGTCCACGAGCCGGTGCAGGCCCTCGCCGGTGCGCGAGAAGGCGCACTCCGCGACCACGACCAAGGTGTTCTCGACGGCCAGGCCCGGCACGGGCAGGCGCTGCCCGTCGTAGCCCGCCAGGTCCAGCGCGGAGCCGTTCAGCGTGGCCGAGACCAGGCGCGGGGCGATGATGTCCACCCAGGTGCTCCCGCCGGGCGTGGCGGCGGTGAAGGTGATCGTCGACGTGGAGGCGAACGTCGTGTCCGACGTCGTCAGGTCCAGGTCGATGTCGTACCCGATGACCTCGAGCAGGGCCGCACGGGTGGCGGCCTCGTCACGGGTCAGGCAGGGCTTGGCCACGGGGATCTCCAATGGTCGGTGCAGGGTGGCGCGCCGGTGGGCGCGCGGGAGCCGGGATCTGCCCAGCGCCCGCGATTGTGGCACGGCTGGCTCAGTCCGAGTCGCCGAACCTCCCGGACGGTGCGACGTCGACGAGCGCCTCGCGCATCCGGGCCAGCTGCTCCACGTCGGGGGCGGGCCACCCGTTGACCGGCCAGTCCGGGCCCGGTCCGGCGGTGACGCCGAGCATCCCGGGCGGACTCGGCGAGGCACCCGAGGTGCGGTAGCTGCGCGCCGCGACGTGCACCTCGGGCACGAGCGTGTCGGCCACCAGGGCGCGGATGGTCTGGGCTCGGATGCCGCCGCCGGCCATCACGATCCGCCCCGGCGGCGCGTGGCGCACCAGCCGCGCGAGCATCCGGGCGCCCTGCGCCGCGGTGGGCGCCCCGCCGCTGGTGAGCACCCGGTCGCAGCCCAGCGCGAACGCGGTCTCGACGGCCACCTCCAGGTCGCGGGCGACATCGACCGCGCGGTGGAACGTGACCGACCGGCCCTCGGCGGCGGCGATCAGCTCCGCGAGCAGGGGCACGTCCACGTCGCCGGTCGGGGTGAGCACGCCCAGGACCACGCCCTGGGCGCCGAGCCGCACGGCCCCCGCCAGGTCGCGACGCAGGACGGCGACCTCGTCGCGGTCGTGGACGAACCCGCCGCCCCGCGGGCGCAGCATCACGTGCACGGGGGTGCCCTGCGGCTCGGCGAGCTCCAGGACGGTCTCGATCGTGCCCGCGGAGGGCGTGGTGCCGCCCTGGGGGTCGTTCTCGCACAGCTCGATCCGGTCGGCCCCACCGAGCAGGGCCAGGCGCGCCGCGCCGACTGAGGTCGCGAGCACCTCGATGCGGGGGTGGGAGTGACGCACGGCAGCAGCATCCTCCAGACTGGCCCCCATGCGAGTGCACCTGGGCTGTGACCACGCCGGCTACGAGCTGAAGCACCTGCTGGCCGAGCACCTGCGCAACCTCGGCCACGACGTGGTGGACCACGGGGCGTTCGAGCACGACGCGGATGACGACTACCCGGCCTTCTGCTTCGCGGCGGCCGAGCGGGTGGTCGCCGAGCCCGGCAGCCTCGGCGTGGTGATCGGCGGGTCGGGCAACGGCGAGCAGATCGCGGCCAACAAGGTGGTGGGCGTGCGGGCCGCCCTGGCGTGGTCGCCGGAGCTCGCCCAGCTCGCGCGCGAGCACAACGACGCCAACGTGGTGGGCATCGGGGCACGCATGCACAGCACCGAGGAGGCGTTCGCGATCGTGCGGACGTTCCTCGACACCCCGTTCTCGGGCGAGGAGCGCCACCAGCGCCGCATCGACCAGGTCGCTGCGTACGAGGCGCAGCGGTAGGCGGGTCGGCGCCGGCGGCGCCCCGACCGGGGCTGTTCCGCTGGGGCTACTCGACCGCGGTGCCCGGTGAGGTCTGGCCCGCCCATGCCGAGTACGGCTCGCGGGCCAGGTTCGCGTTGTAGTAGCGGGGGTCGTCCGAGACGTCGAGCCCGGCCCACTCCGGGCGTGCGAACGGCTCGTCGGGCGCGGCCAGCTCCACCTCGGCCATCACGAGCGGGGCGTTCGCCCCCTCGAACACGTCGACCTCCCAGACGTGGTCGCCGACGGGCACGAGGTGGCGCACCTTGTCGATCACCGGTCCCTGGGCCAGCTCGGCGAGCATCGCCAGGGCGTCGGGGACGGGCACCTCGTACTCGAACTCGCTGCGCGCCGTGCCGCTGCTCGGGCCCTTGATGGTCAGGAAGGCGCGATCACCCTTCGTGCGCACCCGGACGGTGGCGAGGCCGGACTGGCCGTCGCCGGGCGGCGTCAGGTAGCCCTGCACGATGCGGACGGCGCTGGTCACCCCCGCGCGCCAGGCGTCACCCGTGACCAGGAACTTGTGCTCGACCTCCATGCCCATGCACAGCAGGTGTACCAGCCCGCAGCC
>DASVBK010000287.1:0-7745 GCA_036375875.1 Candidatus Nanopelagicales bacterium | reverse complement strand
ACGGCCAGTGCGACTGGCCTGCTCGGCACCGCCGACGACGTGGACCGGTTCTCCGTGAGCGTCGCCGCTGGCTCGTTGGCCGTCGAGGCCACCCCGTTCTGGCCGGGGCCGAACCTCGACCTCGGGCTCACGATCACGGATCCCGCCGGCACGGTCATCGCGACCGAGGCGCCGGCCTTCGACGCCGCCGCGCCGGCCGCCTCGCTGCGGGCCAGCCTCACGGTGAGCGTGCCGGCAGGCACATACACGATCGCCCTCGAGGGCACGGGCAACGGCATCGCGGGCTCGGCGGGCGCCAGTGACGACGGGAGCCTGGGCTGGTACAGCCTGGCGGTGCGGGCGCAGGCACCGGGTGCGTCCAGCCCGTCGCCGAGCCCCAGCGCGCCGACCCCCGCCGCCTCCGCGTCGACCTCGGGGAGCCCGTCACCGAGCGCCCCGCCGCCCACCACGCCGCCGCCCACCCCGCCACCGACCACGCAAGCCACTCCCGACCCCACGCCACCCCCGTCAACGCCCGATCCGGCGCCGACGACGCCCAGCACGCCCGTGCTCGTCGCCGCCTCCCCGCTGGCGATCACCACGTCGGTGCTGCCCCGGGCAGCGCGACGCACTCGCTACGTGGCCCAGCTCACCGCCAGCGGCGGCACCGGCCCGCGGACCTGGCGCCGGGTGCGCGGCAGTCTCCCCAAGGGCCTGCGGCTCACGGCGGGCGGCCTGGTCGTGGGCACCCCCACGGTGCGCCGCTCGGTGAGGCTCAAGGTGCGGGTGCGCGACGCCGCCGGATCGAGCGCGACCCGATGGATCCGCCTGCGTGTGCGCTGAGCAGTCAGATCGAGAAGTCCTCGAGCTCCTCCCACACGCCGCCGCCGCGGCTGTGGAGGTGGAACTCGTTGACGTGCCCCGTCACGTGATGCTCGAGCTTGTCGACGCGATCGAGCAGGTTGGCCACCGCAGCGCCGATGAGGTCCGGCTGGTTCGCGTGCTCGAGGTCGGGCTTGTCGTCTGCAGTGTGGGGCTTGGTGCGGGCGATGACCTGGCCGGGCACCCCCACCACGACCGAGTTGTCGGCCACCGGGCGCACCACCACGGCATTGCCGCCGATGCGGGAGTCATGACCGACCTCGATCGGCCCGAGCACCTTCGCGCCGGCACCGATGGTCACCCGGTCGCCGATCGTGGGGTGGCGCTTGCCCGGGTCGAGGCTGGTGCCGCCGAGGGTCACCCCGTGGTAGATCGTGCAGTCCTCGCCGACCTCGGCGGTCTCGCCGATCACCACGCCCATCCCGTGGTCGATGAACAGACCGGGGCCGATCGTCGCCCCCGGATGGATCTCGACCCCGGTGACCGCCCGAGCCGCCTGCGAGATGGCCCGTGCGCTCAGCGCATGCCCGCGGCGCCACAGCGCGTTGGAGACCCGATGGGCCCAGACGGCATGCACGCCGGGGTAGAGCAGGGCCACCTCAGCCTTCGAGCGGGCTGCGGGGTCTCGCTCGAAGACGCAGGTGACGTCACGGCGCATCTGCGCAAGGGCCCCCATGCCTCGGCCCGCCCCTAGTCGACGAGGTCGGCGAACAGCGCCGTGGACAGGTAGCGCTCGCCGTTCGACGGGATGATGACGACGATCGTCCTGCCGGCGTTCTCGGGTCGCTTGGCGACCTGCACCGCCGCCCAGATCGCGGCACCGGAGGAGATGCCCACGAGCACGCCCTCCTCGGCGCCTGCTCGCCGGGCGGTGGCCATGGCGTCCGCGGCATCGACGGTGACGACCTCGTCGTAGATGCCGGTGTCGAGGACCGCCGGCACGAAGCCGGCGCCGATGCCCTGGAGGGGGTGCGGACCCTTGGCACCGCCGGAGAGCACTGGCGAGGCCGCGGGCTCGACGGCGATGAGTTGCACCTCGGGCTTGCGCTCCTTGAGCACCTGGCCGACGCCGGTGATGGTGCCGCCGGTGCCCACGCCGGCCACGACGATGTCGACCGACCCGTCGGTGTCGTTCCAGATCTCCTCGGCCGTGGTGCGGCGGTGGATCTCCGGGTTGGCCGGGTTCTCGAACTGCTGCGGGATGAGGTAGTTGTCGTGCTCCGCGGCGAGCTCCTTGGCCTTGGCGATGGCCCCGCCCATGCCCTCCGGGCCGGGCGTGAGCACGAGCTCGGCGCCGTAGGCACGCAGCAGCATGCGACGCTCCTTGCTCATGGTCTCGGGCATCGTGAGGATGCATCGGATGCCCTTGGCCGCGCACACCATCGCCAGGGCGATCCCGGTGTTGCCGCTGGTCGGCTCCACGATGACCGTTTCCGGGCCGAGCTCGCCGGCGTCGATCGCCGCGGCGATCATCGAGGCTCCGATCCGGTCCTTCACCGAGCCACCGGGGTTGAAGAACTCCAACTTGGCCAGTACCTGGGCCTCGGCCCCGTCAGTGACCCTGTGCAGGCGCACGAGTGGGGTGTTGCCGATGAGCTGGGTGATGTCGTCAGCGATGCGCATGGTTGAAGACTAACGCACCCCGGCAATTCAGCAACCAACTCGTTGGAGAAATGCGGCGCATCAGCGGGCCGCCCTTCGGCCGCCCTGTGCGCTGGGCGATCAGCCACACTGTGGCCATGGCGCAGGCGCAGGCGTTGCCGTGGGGGACCCAGTGGGACCTCGTCCGGGCCGCCGACCGGGACGTTGACTGGTCGGCCGTGCACGTGACGTTGGGCCTGCAGGAGCAGCGGGCTGGTGGCAAGGCCCCGGTCAACCGCTACTTCGGCGCCTGTCGTGAGCTGCCCGACGGCCAGCTCGAGCTTGGCCCGTTCGGGATGACGATGATGGCCGGCCCACCCCATGCCATGGCCGCCGAGCAGGCCTATGTGGCGCTGCTGGAGCGGGTGCGAACGTTCAGCAGCAACGCCGACGAGCTGGTCCTGGCCGACGCCGACGGGGCCGAGCTGCTCGCCTTCGTGCCGTCCGCCGATCCCGAGCAGCAGCCATGACCGCCGACCGGTTCGGGCCGATCCCCTCCGGGGAGTACACCGCCCTGGCTGCGGCGCGGAACGCGACGCCCCTCGGGCCGATGGCGCCGGAACCGGGCCAGCAGGGCTGGCGCGCTGCGCCACCCGTGCCTCCGGCCGCCGGCAGGCGAGCGGGGCACCGCCGCGACCGGCCGGCGTGGGTGCCGCTGCCGCCGCCGCAGCACGGGGCGTGGGCGTTCCTGATCGTGCCGGTGCTCATGGCCTTCGCCGTGAGCGGCGCGAGCGCAGCGGGCTGGCTGTTCCTCGCCGCCTGGGTGTGCGCCTATCCGGTGGGCTACTACGGGGGCCGCGCCCTGACCGCGCGGGTGCGCCGCGGCAGCTGGACGCGGCTGGCCCGCCGCGAGCTGTCGCGCGCAGTGCCCTGGGCGGTGCTCACGGCGCTGCTCGGGCTGCCGCTGGCCATGACCCGTCCCTGGCTGCTGCTGGCAGCGGCGGTGCTCGCGCTGCTCTGGGGCGCTGGGCTGTGGGTCGCCGCCCGCTTGGGCGAGCGCAGCATGGCCAACGACCTGCTCCTGGTGGCCCAGGCCGTGGCGGCGGTGCCGATGGCGGTGGCGGTCGTCGCGGGGCCCACAGCCCTGCTCGACACGCTGCTCGCCCCGACGGTCACGGTCGCCCTGGTCTGCGCGGTGTACCTGACGGGCTCTGTCGTCCACGTGAAGTCGCTGCTGCGCGAGGCCGGCAGCGCGACCTACCAGACCCTGGACCTGGCCTGGCACCTGCTCGCTGCCGTGGGCACCGGGCTGCTCTCGCCGTGGTGGCTTCTGGGCTTCGGCCCCGCCCTGTTGCGCACGCTCGTGCGCCGCCCCGGGATGCGTCCGGGCATCCTCGGTGCCGTCGAGGCCGTGGTCGCGGTGCTCGTGGTCCTGGCCGCGCAGCTGGCAGTGTGATCTCGCCGCCTCGACTGCCGCCTCGACTGCGAGGGGACCGCTAGGCTGCCGGCGAGTCAACCGCCGACGGCGCAGGAGGACGCGATGGCCATGGGCCCCTCACCGGCCGCGCCGCTGGTCGACGCCGCGCTCGCCGACCACCTGCCCCGCCGGCTCCTCGCCCTGGCCGCCGCGCGCTCCCTGGGCGTCGTGGCGGTCACGCTGCTGGTCTACGCGCTGGTGCCGATCCGGCCCGAGACCGCGCCGCTCGTCGGCGTCATGGCGGTCCTGGGACTCGTGCTCGTCGGGGTGGTCTTCGCCCGGCAGATGGGGCGCATCTCCCGGGCGGACCGGCCGGTGCTGGCCGCCATCGAGGCGCTCGCGCTGGTGTTCGGCATGTTCCTCACGCTCTTCGCCTTCATCTACGTCTCGTTGTCGGCCAACGACCCGGGGTCGTTCACTCAGCCGGTGGACAAAGTGGCTGGCGTCTACTTCTCGGTGACGGTCCTGGCGACCGTCGGCTTCGGCGACATCGCCGCCGTGACCGACGCCGCGCGCATGCTCGTCACCCTGCAGATGGTCCTGGACCTCGTGCTCATCGGGGTGGCGGTGAAGCTGCTGAGCATGTCCGCCCGACGGGCGGTCCAGGCCAAGCTCGCCAAGGCCGAGCTGCCGGGTGGCGCCAGCCCGACCTCGGACTCCGGGGGGTGAGCCCCGTGGCGCAGAACGCGTTCCGTGCCGACATCGCCTCGACGCTGGCCGAGCGCACCGCCCTGCTCGCGGCGATCGCCTCGACCGGGCGCACCTTCGGACGCGGCCTGATGCCGCGCACGACCGCCGGGCAGGCGCTGGCCACCGGGCTGACCGGCTCGGTGAACTACGGCCTGGTCGCCACGAGTCAGTCGCTGCTCTGGGCCGGGGCCTCGCTGGTGGCCCCCCGTGTGCTGCCCGTCATCGAGGGCTACGACGACGAGAGCGTCATGCACGAGTACCGGGCCCGCGTGCGGCTGCTCGCCTATGGCACGTACCTGACCACCGGCCTGGCCTCGCGACCGCTGCAGCGCCTCGTGGCCCAGCAGCCGGGGGAGTCGGTGAGCCGCGGCCTCACCCGCTCGTGGCTCGAGCGCACCGAGCAGGCCGCGATCGTCGGGCTCATCGCCACCGCGACGAGCGACCTCCTCTACGACGGCATGCGCAGGGCGCACCTTGGCCGCGGCAGCCGCCGCCTCATCGGGGGGGCCGCCATGCTGGGCCTGGGCACCGCGCTGGCCACCTCCCTGGTGCAGCGGGAGCGGGTGCGTCGGGCGCAGGCAACCGGGGAGCCGGTCCCGCCGCTGAGCCCCCGCTCGGTCGCGATCGGTGCGGGCACCGCGCTCGGGCTCACCGCGCTGGGCAAGGGTGAGGCCCTCGCCGCGCATGCGATCGGCCGGTCGCTGCCCGATGCGGTGCCCTCGCCGGCGGGCACGGCCGTTGGCCACGTGGTGTGCCTGAGCGCCCTCGGCGTTGGGATCTGGCAGGGCGTCGAGGCCCTCTACCGCAACACCGAGCACGCGGGCTCGGCGATCGAGACCCTGCACGCGGACCCGCCCACGAACCGCTGCGTCTCCGGTGGCCCGGCCAGCCACCTGGCCTGGGCCGGCATGACCCGGGAGGGTCGCCGGTTCGCCGCCCTGCCACTGACCACGCAGGAGATCACCGAGGTGATGGGCTCGGCCGCCTCCGAGCCGGTGCGGGTGTTCGTGCCCCTGTCAGCCGCGGACACCGCCGAGGAGCGCGCGAGCATCGCCCTGGAGGAGATGGAGGCCCTCGGCGCGTTCGACCGCTCGTTGCTGGTGCTGTGCTCGCCGACCGGCACCGGTTACGTCAACTACGTCATGGCCGAGGCCGTGGAGTACCTCACGCGCGGGGACTGCGCGATCGTCACCACCCAGTACTCGTTGCGGCCGTCGTTCCTGTCCTTGGACCGGGTCAGGGTCGGGCGGCACAACGCGCGCGCCCTGATCGAGGCGGTGCACGCGCACCTGGCGGCGATGCCCGCGGAGCGCCGGCCGCGCGTGGTGCAGTTCGGCGAGAGCCTCGGGGCGCACACCGGCCAGGACGTGATGATGCACGGTGGCGCCCGGGCCTTCGCCGAGCGGGGCATCGAGCGCGCGCTGTTCATCGGCACCCCGGACGAGTCGGCGTGGGCCAAGGAGTGGCGCGCCGACCCGGTGGCCACCGACCCCGACGGCATCGTGGCGGAGGTGGACTCGTTCGAGGAGCTCGAGGCGCTGCCGGCCCATCGGCGGGCCGCCGCACGCATCGTGCTGCTGAGCCACCACGAGGACCCGATCACGAAGTTCGGGCCCGAGCTGGCGATCCGGCAGCCCGGCTGGCTGGCCGAGGACCGCGCCGCGCGACCTCCGGGCATCCCCCCGGAGATGGACTGGCGGCCGCTCACCACGCTCTTCGTCACCGTGGCCGACGTCATGAACGCCATGACCGTGGTGCCCGGCCAGTTCGGCGCCGACGGCCACGACTACCGGGAGGACCTGGCGCGGTTCGTCTCGGTCGTCTACGACCTGCCGTGCAACCCCGAGGAGCTGTCGCGCATCGAGGCAGCCCTGCGCCGGCGCGAGCTGCTCATCGCGCAGTCCAGGCTGGTGGCCGAGCAGCTCGGCGGGGCCCGCGCGAAGGCCGAGGCGACGATGGCCGGCTGGGGAGTGGACGTGGCGGCCGCCGACGCGCTGATCGACCACGAGCTGGCCCGGGTCGGCTCGGGGGAGCCCGCGATCGACCTGGCGCTCGACGACGTGCCGCCCGAGAGCGCCCCGGAGCAGGTCATCGGCCGGGACGACTGAGTGGAGCTCCAACTCGCCCTGCTGCTGGTGATGATGCTCCTGGCGAGCTTCACCACCTTCCACATCTCGCGCCGCTGGTACGTGCCGCTGGCGCTCGTGTGGACGGTGGCGTTCCTGCTGTTCGGCCGGCTCATAGGGCTCTCCTGGACCCAGCTCGGGCTGGCCCACTGGGGCACGGGACTGCTCTGGGCGCTGGGCTGCGTGGCGATCGTGTCGATCGGCATGGCCGCCGGGGTCGCGATCCCGCGGCTGCACCCACTGTTCGCCGACGAGCGGGTCGTGACGGTGACCGGCGCGCAGGTCGCGCTGAAGTCCCTCGTCGAGGTGCCGCTGGGCACCGTCGCCCTCGAGGAGGTGGTCTTCCGCTCCGTGCTGCTGGCGCTGCTCACCGAGTCCTACGGCCTGGTGTGGGGCGTGCTCGGCTCGGCGCTCCTGTTCGGGTTCTGGCACATCCTGCCGGCGTACGAGATGCACGACTCGCACGCGCTGACCAGCCAGCTGGGCGCCGGTTGGCGGGCGCGGATCGCCACGGTCGCCGGCACGATCGTGGCCACCGGCGGCGCTGGGGTGGGCTTCGCCATGCTCGTGGTGTGGAGCGGCAGCATCCTGGCGCCGATCGGCCTGCACTGGACGATGAACAGCACCGGGTCGATCGCCGCCTGGTTGGTGGGCCGGCGCGTCGCGGCGAGCGGCGGGGGGCCGCCGCCGCCCTCCGATGCGGCGGGGGCCGAGGCGGCACCCGGGCCGGGCGCCGAGGCGGGACCCGCGCCGGGCAACAATGCGGCAGCCGGGCCGGGCACCAATGCGGCACCCGGGCCGGGCACCGAGGCGGCAGCCGGGCCGGGCGACCAGGCGTCACCCGAGCCGGGCGACGACGCGCGCAGGGACGACGCGGACGAGCCCGGCGCCGCCCGCGAGTCAGGCTGAGGCGGCCCGCGGCGCGCTGGACCCCGTGCCGGGCGCTGCCTGCAGCGCTGCCGCGACCTTGATGCACGCTTGGCCGAACGCCTCGAACTCCTGCGGCGTGA
>DASVBK010000284.1:0-2346 GCA_036375875.1 Candidatus Nanopelagicales bacterium | reverse complement strand
TGGTGTTCACGTTCGCGTCCTATGGTCCGCCCATGGCCGAGCCATCCAAGACCGAGCAGGCATTCACCAAGTGGCGCGACGCTGAGTCGCGGTACGCCAAGCTGCTGGACCGGTTCACCAGCGGCGGTGCGCCCAGCAAGGTCGATCGGCAGACTGCCCTGGACCTCGCGGCCGCCCGCGCCAAGGCGGACGAGGCCCGCGACCGGTACTTCAAGCGCGCCCTGAAGCGCTGACCTGCAGGTGGCCGCCCCGGCCCTCGCGGGGTGGGTCAGCGCAGCGCGGTGGCCCGCAGGCCCAGCAGCTCGTTGCGCCAACCGTCGAACTGCCCGGCCTCCCACTCGTACACGACCTGGGTGATGTGCGAGGCGATCGCGCCGTCCTCGGGCTCGTCGGGCCACCAGCGACCGAGCCACTCCAGCAGCTCGTCCGGCGAGCCGACGATCGTCCGGCCGGTGCCCACCTGGGTCACCCGGATGCGGGGCATGGGCCTGACGATAGGAGGCCATCGTGACGCGGCCGCAGCGTGCTGGTGAACGGGTGGCGTCCGCGGCATGTCGCTGGGCTGACGCCCCGGACGCTCCGCTCAGCGCTCAGCCGGCACCAGGTGCCAGACTGCCCACCGCGGCCGCAGCGGCGGGTGCAGGGGCACAGGCTGCGGCCTGGCTGGGCGGAGGGCGAGGCATGCGGTGACGACGTTCGACGAGGCCGCGATCCGCGCCGCCGAGCATCGCCTCGCGCTCGCGCTGGCATCAGCCGACCCGGTGGCCTGGGTGGAGCACTACGCGGACGATGCCGTGTTCGACGGCGGCGGCGAGCACGCCGTCGTGGGCCGCGAGGCGCTGCTCGGCATGGCCAGGGCGATGCGCCCCCTGGGCTCGGTGTCCATCCGCCCGCTGCGCACGGAGGGGCGCGACGACCTCGTCGCCGTCTGGTGCGAGGCGTCCTGGGTCAGCGGTCCGGGCGAGCCCGATGCGAGCGAGGTCACCGTGCGCGGCCTGATCCTGTGGCGCCGGGAGCCCGACGGGGTGTGGCGCGTGGCGATGGAGCACATCGCCTGATCGGGGGGCTGGGCCACGCGCCGGACGGGTGCGGGCGGCGGGACCGCGCCGCAACTCGCGGGAGCCCGAAGGGGCCGCGAGACTGGGGCCATGCCAACCCCGACCCTGCACCCCGAGCCAATCTGCGTCGAGCGCGTCGTCCCGGCGCCGCCCGAGGCAGTCTTCGACCTGCTCGCCCGGCCGGACCGCCACCGCGACTTCGACGGGTCCGGCACCGTGCAGGCCGCTCGAAGCGAGGGGCGACGGGTGCGCCTGGGCGACTCCTTCGGGATGGACATGCACTGGGGCGTGCCCTATGCCACCCGCAATGTCGTGACCGAGTTCGAGGAGGGCCGTCGGATCGCGTGGCGCACGCTCGCGCCGGCCCCGCTCACCCTGCTGTTCACCGGGCGCACGTGGCGCTACGAGCTCGAGCCCGTGCCCGGCGGCACCCGGGTCCGCGAGTGCTGGGACGTGAGCACCGAGGCCCTGCCGGCGCGCTTCCTGCTCAAGCCACTGCTGGCCGAGCAGACCCGGGTGAGCATGCAGCGCACCCTCGAGCGGATCGAGGACCTCCTCGCCGCCTGACGGCGCCGGTCGCCCCGCTTGGCCACGCACGACCGGACTCTCAGCGGCCGCCCCTGCTCAGGGCGACCCAGCGGTTCGTCGCCGAGAAGCCGACCAGGACGACGAGATGCAGCACCCACAGCCAGCCGAGCACCGCGATCGTGGCGCCGACCAGCGAGGCCCCAGCGAACGGTGCGCCGAAGTCGATGGGCAGGCGCAGGAAGACGACGAAGCCCTGCAGGAACCCGCTGATGAAGGCGGCCGTGGCGAGGCCGCCGACCACCGACGCCCGCCACGGCATGGTGCCGGGCGCGACGATGTGGAAGCTCCAGGCCAGTGGGACGGCGAGCACCAGCCAGTTCACGGTGAGCGCGAGCCAGACGCCGAGGGCCTCCGCGGCGAGCCCCTCCCCGGCCAGCCGGTTGAGCACCGGCGTGATCCCCAGCACGGCCAGCAGCAGCAGGGGGGCCACGAGCAGCAGCGGGACCACGGCGAGCCGGCCGCGCAGCCCGGGGGCGTCATCCGGCGTCTCGGCCAGGCGGGCGTACGCCCGCCGCAGCCCCTCGCCGTAGAGCGTGGCCGGCAGCACGCAGGCCAGCGCCGCCCACCCCGACAGCCGACTGCCGACCGTGAACGTGGCATCGGCGACGGCTGCCCCGTCGGTCGCCGAGGGCAGCACGGCGGTCAGGTCGTCCACCAGGCTGGTCACGAGGCCGTCGTCGGCCAGGAGCAGCAGCAGCCG
>DASVBK010000279.1:0-11533 GCA_036375875.1 Candidatus Nanopelagicales bacterium | reverse complement strand
AGCCAGTGGTGGGCGAGGTCGAAGGCGCGCTCGGCCGGCGCCTGGGACCCCAGCGGGACCGCCTGCAGCGCGTGCGCGATGCGCGCATGCACCCGGGCGAGCTGGCCTGGCGACACGGTGGCGGCGACCGCGTCACGGGTGCCCGAGGGGTCCAGCGCGTGCGCGTCGAGCGCCGCGCGGTAGAGCTCGGCGGCCTCGAGGTTCGCGAAGTCGCGGCGCGCCTCGGCCGCCGCGGCAGCCGCCGCGCGCCAGGCCTCGGGCGCGTGCACCGCCGCAGCGGCAGCAGCCCGCCAGGCCTCGGGGGCGTGGACGGGGCCGGCCGCCAGCCAGTGGTGGGCGAGGTCGAAGGCGCGCTCGGCCGGGGCCTGCGACCCGAGGGGGATCGCCTGCAGCGCGTGCGCGATGCGTGCGTGCACCCGCGCGAGCTGGCCCGGCGACACGGTGGCGGCGACCGCGTCACGGGTGAGGGCGTGCTCGAAGGCCAGCCTGCCATCGGGGCGCTGGTGCACGATCCCCACCTCATGGGCCGGCTCGAGGAGGTCGGCGACCTGCTCGGGCGTCCACCCCCCGACGTGGGCGAGCAGCAGCGGCGAGTGCTCGCGGCCCAGGGCCGCTGACACGAGCAGCACCTCGCGGGTCGCGTCGGGGAGGTCCTCCAGGCGCCGCGTGACCACGCTCTGCACCGACTCGGGGACCTCGCCGCGCCAGCCACCGGCCGTGGTCGCGGCCAACCTGGCGAGCTCGACGAGGAAGAACGGGTTGCCCCCGGTGCGCCGGAGCCACCGGTCGACCTGGGCCGGGTCGGCCCTGGAGCCGGTCACCGCCGAGACGAGGGCCCGTGCGTCCTGCTCACCCAACCCGCCGAGCTCGAGCCTGCGTGCGGTGCGCCGGGCCAGCGCCGCACCCAGGTCGGCGAGCGCCCCGGTGGGCTGCGGCCGGGCCCGGCGCGTGACGACGAGGGCCACCCGATCGGTGTGGTCGAGGGTGGTCACCAGGTGCGCCAGCGCGCGCAACGTGCGCGTGTCGGCCCAGTGCAGGTCCTCGACGACGAGCAGCAGCGGCCCGTCGGCCGCGCGATCGCGCACCGCCCGCGCCAGCGCCTCCTGCACCGCGAACGCTCGCTCGGGACCGGTTGAGTCGGCTCCCTCGCGGCGGGCAAGGGCAGCGGGCTGCTCGACACCGAGCCCGTCGAGCAGGGCGTACCACGGCCACAGCGGAGGTGCGCCGTCGTCCTGGGAGCAGCGCCCCACGGCCCACAGCATGCCGAGCTCGTCGGCGCATCCGAGCGCGGCCTCGACGAGGCGCGTCTTGCCTGTGCCGGGGTCACCGACCACGAGCACGGCGCCGGGCCTCCCCGCGACCGCGGCCGACAGCACCTCCGCAACGACCGCCCGCTCGGTCTCGCGGCCGACCATCGCCCAGCTCGACGCCGGCGCCAGCGGGGCGGTCGCGAGCGAGGTGCTCACCACTGCCACGGTCGTGGCGCTCGCGTCGGTGGGACTGGGGGATCCGGTCGCTGCCGAGGCCCCGCCGGGGGGCCCCGCTGCCGGTGCCGACACTGAGGCCGCCTCGGGTCGCAACCAGGCAGTGAGCGCCGGTGACTGGCGCAGCACCGCCTCCTCCAGCCCTCGCATGTCCGGCCCGGGATCGAGGCCCAGCTCGTCAGCGAGCAGCGCGCGGTACTCGCGCAGCACCTCGAGGGCCTCGACCTGGCGACCGGTGCGCACCAGCGCCAGGATGTGCAGCGACCGGACGCGCTCGCGAAGTGGGTGCCGGCCGCTGGCCTGTTCCATCGCTGCCAGGACGGCGGCGTGCTCGCCGAGCGCGAGCAGCCCAAGTGCCAGATCCTCCTCGGCTGTGGCGCGCAGCTCGTCGAGGGCCGCGCGGTCGGCGAGCACGTCGGGATGGTCCCCGAGGTCTGCGTACGCGGTGCCGTGCCAGGCGCCCAGGGCGTGCTCGAGCGCCTCGACGTGCTCGCTCACCTCGGCACGCGTGGGCCAGGTGCCGTCGGGACCCGTGGTCAGCTGTGACCACAAGGGGGCCAGGGCGCCGTGGCGGCAGCGGACCGCGTTGCTGAACGCCACGGCATCCACGGCGGCCGGGTCGACGGCGAGGCGGTAGCCGTCCTCGCTCGTCAGGAGCACGGTCGGTCGGGCGCGCGGCGCGAGATCGGGTTCGAGCGCCCGGCGCAGCCCCGAGATGTACGCGTGCAGGGTTCCGTGCGCGCCGCTCGGTGGGTCGTCGCCCCAGACCAGGTCGACGAGCCGGCCAGCGCTCACCGTGGCGCCCGGGGTGAGCGCCAGCGCCGCGACGATGCTGCGCGGCTTGCGCGCGGGGAGGGGGACCGCGCCGTGCGGCCCCTCGACCCCTGTGCTCCCGAGCACCCGTACCCTCACCTGAGCCACGATGCCAGCAAAGGGCTCAGGACAGCAGCCGGTCCTGGCCCGGACCGCACGACCTCGCGCGGCTCCGCGCGTTCCCGGCGACGTCGCTGACCGCGCCGGCGCCAGCATGCACGGCGGCCCGCTGGGCCTGGGACAGGTCGTGGGGCCGCCCAGGATCGCTGCCTGCTGCCCGGGCAGTCCCCGAGCCGGGCAGTCCCCGAGCAGTCAGGCTTCGGCGCGTCGCCGGTGCACGCGTCGCCCCAGTCGAACCTCGTGCGCCCGTGGCCCGGGTCCTACCGGCCGATCTTCGCCCGAGGACGTCCTCGACGACGTGCCCTACCACTGGCCGGTCTGAGCGGCCGGTCTGGGTGCCGCCCAGCACCCACGCCCACCATCCACGCCCTCCCACCGCTCCCCTCGTGGCACGGTGTGACGCATGAACCTCGACGTCCGCCCGCTGGCCCTCGAACTCTTCGACGACTACGTCGCCCTGTTCGACACCGCCTTCCCCGACAACCCGGGCTGGGCCGGCTGCTACTGCGGCTTCTACGACGACACCTCCGGGGAGCCCTGGGACCCGGAGCAGGACCCTGCCGCACACCGCGAGGCCCGACGGGCGCGCATCGCGGCAGGCCTCGCCAGTGGGCTGCTGGCCTACGCAGGCGGCCGGCCCATCGGCTGGTGCAACGTCGCCCCGCGAAGCCGGATCCCCAATCTGCGCCGGTTCGCCGAGGCCATCGAGGACCCGGCCCAGGACCCGGCCCTCGTCATGTGCTTCGTGATCGCCCCGGACGCCCGGGGCCAGGGGGTGGCCACCGCCCTGCTGGACGCGGCCATCGAGGCAGCGCGCGGCTGGGGCTCGCCGTGGATCGAGGCCTACCCGGCCAAGCCGGACACCGACACCGACGGCCTGCCCTGGACGGCCGCGTTCTACAAGGGCCCGCTGGTCATGTACGAGCGCGCTGGATTCACGGTCGCGCGGGACATGGGCTGGTGGGTGGTGGCCCGCCGACCCCTCACGTGAACCTGGGGCACACCGGCATCGGCACCTCGAGCGGGTCGCCCGTGATGGTCAGCTCCCCGGTCGCAGCATCGACGTGGAACGCGACCAGCGTGTTGCTGTCCTGGTTGGCCACCACCAGGTAGCGGCCCGTCGGGTCGATGACGAAGCCGCGGGGCGTCGCGCCGCCGCAGTCCGTCCAGTGCCGTGCGACGAGCAGGCCGTCGCCGCCCACGGCGAAGCACGCCAGGCTGTCGTGCCCCCGGTTCGAGGCGTAGACGTAGCGCCCGTCCGGGGTCACGTGGATGTCGGCGGCGGTGCTCGCCCGGGCCTCGACGCCGTCAGGCAGGGCGCTGACCTCCTGGACGAGCTCCAGCGTGCCCTCCGCCGCGTCGAACGCGAAGGCCAGCACCGACGAGCTGAGCTCGCACACCACGTACGCCATCGGACGACGCGGGTGGAACGCCAGGTGCCGCGGCCCGGAGCCCGGCGGCACGGTCACCTCGAGATGCGGCACCAGCTTGCCGGCGAGCAGGTCCATCCGGTACACGGTCAGGGTGTCCGTGCCCAGGTCGCAGGCCACGGCGAACGTGTTCGACGGGTCCGGCACGATGCTGTGGGCGTACGGGGAGTCCTGGCGCTGCGGGTGCACGCTCGAGCCGCTGTGGGCGACCACGTCGCTGGGCGCCTCGAGGGTCGCGTCGCCCCGGATCGGCACCATCGCCACGCTGCCGCTGATGTAGTTGGCCACCAGCAGGTAGCGCCCGCTGGCCTCGATGCTCACGTAGCAGGGATCCTCCCCGCCGGAGTTCGTCCGGCCCAGCACGGTCATCGCCCCGGACTCCGGGTCGACCGACAGGGCGGTGAGCCCGCCGCCCGGCTGCCCCTCGAAGGTGCCGCGCTCGTTCACCGTGTAGACGCACCCGTTCGTGGGGTGCACCGCGAGGAACGACGGGTTCGGGAAGTCGGCCACCACGCCGCGCAGCCCGAGCCGGCCGCTGGCCGGGTCGAACGAGCAGGAGTACACGCCCTCGCTCGTGCTCTGCTCGGGCTCGGTGTACGTCCCGACCACCAGCCCTGGCACGGCGAGGTCCTGGGTGATCGGCTCCGGCATCGCGTCCTCCATCGGTCGTCCCGGCACGACGGGTCCGCCCGCGCCACGGCTCGACTACCCGAGGTCCCCAGCCCCATCCGCGAAGTCCGCCGCGGTGACCCGCTCCAGCACCCGCAGGCTCCCGGTGACCGAACGTTCGACGAACTGCCCGCTGGCCAGGGCCGCCCGGTAGATGCGGTACGGCGCCTGGCCGCCGTCGGCGGGATCCGGGAAGACGTCGTGGATGAGCAGCGCGCCGCCCACCCGCACGTGCGGCGACCACCCGGCCAGGTCGGCCTGCGCCGCCGCATCGGTGTGGCCCCCGTCGATGAAGACCAGGTCCAGCGGCGTGCGCCACCACCGCGCGATCGCCGCCGACCGCCCGACCATGACGATCACCGCCTCCTCCAGGCCGGAGCGGGCGAGCGTCGCGCGCAGCGCAGGCAGGGTGTCGATCCGGCCCACCGCGGGGTCGACCAGCGAGGCGTCGTGGTACTCCCAGCCCACCTGGTGCTCCTCCGAGCCGCGGTGGTGGTCGATCGTCACGAGGCTCGCGCCGGTGACCTGCGCAGCATGGCCCAGGTGGAGCGTGGACTTGCCGCAGTACGAGCCGATCTCGACACCCACACCGTCGCGCCGCAACCACCGCAGCCCCGCATCGTGCAGCGCCGCCCCCTCGTCCATGGGCATGAAGCCCTTGACCGACGCGGCCAGCTCCACCAGCTCCGGGGGGAGGGCGCTCATGCGGTGCTCGCCCTCGCACCGAGTCGCCGTGCCGCGGGCAGGCCCTCGCCCCGGAACAGCCCAGCACCGCCCGTCGCTCCCGACAGCGCGTCGGCGGCCAGGATCACCGTGGCCGTGGTCCAGGTCGAGCGCTCCACCGGCCAGTGCAGGCCGGTCGTGTACTCGATGCCGGTCCAGTAGCCACCGTCCGGCTCGCGCAGGAACTGCAGGTCGGCGAACAGCCGCACCGCCTGCTCGCGACGGCCCACCGCCTCGAGCGCCAGCACCAGCTCGCACGTCTCGGCCCCGGTCACCCATGGGTTGGTCTCGACGCACAGCACGCCGAGCCCGGCGCGCACGAACCGCTCCCAGCCGGCGTCGAGCCGGGCGACCGCATCCGCCGGGGGCAGCGACCCCCCGAGCACCGGGTAGTACCAGTCCATCGCGTGCGGCTTGCGCTCGAAGCGCTCGGGATGGTGGTCCAGGGCCTCACGCAGCGCAGCGGCGGCGAGCTCCCAGTCGGACCGCTCCTGGCCGAGCAGCGCGGCGAGCCCCAGGGCGCACCGCAGGCTCAGGTGGATGCTCGCGCTGCCGGTCACCTGGGCCTCGTCGAAGGCCGGGCCGTGCTGGTCGCGCGCCCACCGCACCGCGCCGTCCGGGCGTTGCAGGGCCACGGCGACGTCGATCCCACGCTCGACCGTGGGCCACATCCGCTCCACGAACCCGAGGTCAGCGGTGACCCGCCAGTGGTGCCAGACGCCCGTCGCCAGGTACGCGCAGAAGTTGGCATCGACGTTCGGATCGACCACGGCATCGTCCTCGTAGCGGATCGCCCACGAGCCGTCCGGGCGCTGCGCCCCCCGCATCCACGCGTAAGCCGCCAGCGCCTGCTCGTGCAGGCCGGCAGCGCTCAGGCCCATGGCGCAGTGCACGTGGTCCCATGGGTCGACGTGCCCGCCCGGGAACCAGGCGATGGCGCCGGACGGTCGCTGCACCGAGGCGATCCAGCGCGCTGAGTCCAGCACCTGCTGCCCCGTGAGGACCCCGGGCACGGCCGGCACGGCGGCGCTCACAGCGGCTTCTGGAAGTACAGCGCCACGCTCTTGCCCAGCACCGGGTTGAGCGCGCGCTCGGCGGCCCGGGTCACGAACGGCGCATGCATCATGTCCCACACCAGCACGCGGTGGTAGGCCCGGACCACGGGGTGGTCGTCGCGGTCCACGCCGACTGCGGACTTCAGCCACCAGTAGGGCGAATGCAGCGCGTGCGCGTGGTGGGCGTGCCGGTGGACGACGCCGGCGGCCTCGACGCGCCGGCGCAGGTCGTCGGCCTCGTAGATGCGCACGTGCCCGCCCTCGTTGGCGTGGTACTCGTCGGACAGCGCCCAGCAGATCCGTTCGGGCAGCCAACGCGGCACCGTGATGCCGAGCATCCCGCCCGGCGCCAGCACCCGGACCAGCTCGGAGATCGCCGCGTCATCGGCGGGCACGTGCTCGAGGATCTCCGAGGCCAGCACCACGTCGAACCAGCCGTCCTCGAACGGCATGGCCAGCACGTCGCCGACCACCGTCGCGCCGCGCCCGTCAGGGGGCACCTCACCGGCCGCCACCAGCGCGCCCAGCATGTCAGCGACGCCCTTGAGCTCGGCCGGGTTGAGGTCGAACGCCGTCACGTCGGCGCCCCGCCGCAGCGCCTCGAACGAGTGCCGACCAGCCCCGGCGCCCACGTCGAGGAACCTGGTGCGCCGCCCGACCCGCAGCCGGTCGAAGTCAACGGTGAGCATCCGCGATCGCCTCCCGGTACACCTGCGCGGTGGACCGTGCCACGGCCACCCAGCTGAACCGTTGTTCCGCCCGGGCGCGCCCTGCGGCGCCCAGCCGCTCGCGCAGCTCGGGGGACTCCAGCAGCCGCAGCAGCGCGCCGGCCAGGGCCTCGGAGTCGCCCGGCTCGACGAGCAGGGCGCAGGTGCCGTCCTCACCGACGACCTCGGGCACGGCCCCGGCCCGGGTGGCCACCAGCGGGGTCCCGCACGCCATCGCCTCGACCGTCGGCAGCGAGAACCCCTCGTACAACGAGGGCACGCACATCACCTCGGCGGAGGCCAGCAGCGCGGCCAGCTCCTCGTCGGTGATGTGGCTGAACGTGCGCACCGCGTCCTCGATGCCGAGTTCCGCGATCCGTCGGGCGCTGGGCCCCGCGGGGTCCAGGGTCGAGACCAGGCACAGCTCCACGTCGTGGGCCGTGCGCACCTTCGCGAACGCCTCGAGCAGGTGCACGACGCCCTTGAGCGGCCGGTCCGCGCTGGCCACCGCCACGATGCGCCCCCGCACCCGTTGGCCCCCCGGGGCGAACATTGCGGTGTCCACGCCCAGCGGCACGACGCGGGTGCGCGCGGGGTCCAGGCCGAAGTCGTCGACCGCGTCGCGCAGCGAGGTCGAGGCCACGCCCAGGACCAGTGGCATCCGCCGGGCCACGCGGGCCTGCATGCCGACGAACCGGTACCACTGCCGGATCGACAGCCGCCGCCGCCAGCTGGGGGCGGCCGCCAGCTCCAGGGCCACGTCCCGCGTGATCGGGTGGTGGATCGTGACCACGAGCGGGATCCGCTGGCGCAGCACCGACAGCAGTCCGTAGCCGAGGCTCTGGTTGTCGTGGGCCACGTCGAACTCGTCCCGACGCTCGCGCAGGATGCGGGCCGCCCGCACGCTGAACGCCCACGGCTCGGCGAAGCACCCCGTGAGCGTCACCAGGTACTCGATCCAGTCCGCGCGGCTGCGCAGCGTGCGCAGGCTCGGGAAGTGCACACCGGCGGGATCGGCGAACAGGTCGAGGCTGGGCACCTGGCTCAGCCGCACGCGCGGGTCCAGGTCCTCGGGATACGGCGGCCCGGAGAGCACCTCGACCTCGTGGCCGAGCTCGGCGAGGCCGGCGCTGAGGTGCCGGACGTAGACCCCCTGCCCGCCGCAGTGCGCCTTGCTGCGGTACGACAGCAGGGCGATGCGCAAGGCGGGCTCCTCGACGGCAGGGGCAGGGTTGCCCAGCGTAGCCCGCGTCCCGCGGCCGCACCGGTCCGCTGCGACCCGGTCCTTGTGCTCGCCCACATTTCATGTCAGCATCACTCACATGAATACTTCCCGCGCCTACGTGATGACGGCGCGTGCGGCATCGACCGCCCGGACCGGCGAGCGGATCCTCGACGCGGCCATCGAGCTGTTCTGGCAGCGGCCGACCGACGAGCTGTCGCTCGCGGAGGTGGCGCGGCGCGCCGGAGTGTCGGTGCAGACGGTGATCCGGCGCTTCGGCGGCAAGGACGGTGTGCTCGCCGCTGCCGGGGCTCGCGAGGCGCAGCGGGTCTCGCAGCAGCGGGGCACCGCGCCGGTCGGGGACGTGGCCGGGGCGGTGGCCGTCCTGGTGGACCACTACGAGGAGATGGGCGAGCGTGTCCTGAAGCTGCTCGCCGAGGAGTCCCGCGTGCCGGAGCTCGGGGCCATCGTCGCCCAGGGCCGCCTCGTGCACCGCGCCTGGTGCGCGGACGTGTTCGCCCCTGCCCTGGCGGCGCGTCCCGAGGGGCCCGAGCGGACCCGGCTGCTCGCCCAGCTGGTGGCCGTGTGCGACCTCATGACCTGGCACTGCCTGCGCCACGTGGCGGGCCTGGACCGACCCGAGACCGAGCGGGCGCTCGTGGAGCTGCTCGAACCCCTGATGGAGGATGCGCGATGAGCCGAGTGCTGGCCTACACGACCCCGGCCCGTGGCCACCTGTACCCCCTGGTGCCGATCCTGCTGGCCCTGCAGGAGCGGGGGCACGACGTGCACGTGCGCACGCTGGCGTCGGAGGTGGCGCTGCTCGAGGGCATGGGCCTGTCGGCAGCGCCGATCGACGCCGCGGTCGAGGCCATCACGATGGACGACTGGCAGGCGCGCGGGGCCCAGCGCCGGCTCGCCCGCGGCGTGGCGGTGTTCGCCGCCCGCGCCCCGCACGATGCCGCCGACCTGCAGCGTGCCCTCGACGCGGTGCGGCCCGACCTGCTCCTCGTGGACATCAACGCGTGGGGCGCCCTGGCCGTCGCCGAGCGCTGGGGCGGGGCCTGGGCGTCGTACTCGCCCTACGCGCTCACGCTGTCCTCGGTGGACGCGCCGCCGTTCGGGCCCGGCCTGCCTCCCGCCCGCGGCCCGCTCGGGCGGCTGCGGGACCGGATCGCACGGCCGCTGGTGTTCGGCGCCCTGGAGCGGGTGTTCCTGCCACAGCTCAACGCCGTGCGGACCGAGCTCGGCCTGCCCGCGCTGCCCAACGTCGATGCACAGGTGCTGGGCGTGCCGCTCATGCTGTCGCTCACCGCCGAGCCGTTCGAGTACCCCCGCAGCGACTGGCCCGCCTCCGTGGTGCAGGTCGGGCCCTGCGCGTGGGAGCCTCCCTCCGCGGTCCCGGGCTGGCTCGACGAGCTGCCGGACCCGATCGTGCTGGTGACCACGTCCTCGGAGTACCAGGACGACGGCCGGCTGGTGGCGGTGGCCCTCGAGGCGCTGGCCGACGAGCCGGTCAGCGTGATCGCCACGATGCCTGCTGCGCAGGCGGCGCAGCCCCGGCAGGTGCCCGACAACGCGCGACTCGTGGACTACCTGCCGCACTCAGCGGTGCTGGAGCGCGCCAGCTGCGTGATCACCCACGGCGGCATGGGCGGCACCCAGAAGGCGCTCGCCCACGGCGTGCCGGTGGTCGTGGTGCCGTTCGGCCGGGACCAGCTGGAGGTGGCCCGCCGGGTGGAGGTCGCCGGCGCCGGGCGGCGGCTGCCGGTGCGCCGGCTGAGCCCGACCCGGCTGCGCCAGGCGGTGGCGCAGGCGAGCACGTGCCGGGAGGAGGCGGCGCGGGTCGCTGCCGGGTTCGCCGCCGCAGGTGGCCCGGGCGCCGCGGCCGACGCGCTCGAGCGGCAGCTCTCCCGGGTCGGCTGACTCGGCCCTCGCGACCGGGGTGCACGGCGCGCGGGTGCCACGATCCGCGGAGCATGATCGGCGGCGTGACCCAGGGCCCGCAGCGCCTGCACGCCCTCGATGCGGTCTGGCGCGAGATGGAGGGCTCGGGGCCCTCCATCGCGATCGGCACCGTGGCGCTGGCCGAGGGCCCTGCCCCGGACCAGGCAGCCGTCCGGGGCCTGCTCGCCGAGCGGCTGCCCAGGATGCCGCGCATGGCCCAGGCCCTCTCGACCCCGACGATAGGGCTGCGGCGGCCGGCCTGGGTGGACGTGGAGCTCGACCTCGACCAGCACGTGCATCGCCTCGTCGTCGACCCGTCCGGGACGCAGGCACCCATCCGACCAGCCAGCCTCGACGCGGCCGTCAGCGCGATCATGGAGCACCGGCTGCCCGAGGGCCGGCCGCTGTGGGACGCGTGGGTGGTCGACAGCCTGCCGGGGCGGCGCTGGGCGCTGGTCTGGCGGGTGCATCACACGGTGGCCGACGGCCTCGGCGCCCTGGCGCTGCTCGGCCACGGCTTCGACACGGCCCCCGAGGGCGGGCCGTCGCTGGCCGACGCGGTGCTTGCCGGCCAGGCGCAGCCGCGCGGGTGGGGGCAGGCCTCCGCGGGTGGTGGGGGGTGGGGTGGCGTGCTGCGCTCGGCCGCGTCGGGGGTGGGTGACGCCGTGGGCGCGGTGCGCTCCCTGCTGCCGCACGTGGCGCCCTCCGCCGTGTCAGCGCTGCCGCAGCTGCCCAGCTCGTTGACCGGCGCGGTGGGCGACCGCCGGCGCTGGGTGTCGGTCGACGTGCCACTGCCCGAGGTGAAGGCGGCCCGGCGCGCCTTCGGGGTGACGCTCAACGACGTGGTGCTGGCGTGCGTCGCGGGCGGGTTCCGCGTGCTGCTGGAGCATCGCGGTGAGGCGGTGGCCGGCCGCAGCGTGCGCAACCTCGTGCCCGTGGCGCTCGCCCCGGCCGCGGACGGCCACGCCGGCAACCGGGTCAGTGCCCTGCTCGGCCATCTGCCGGCGGGGGAGGCCGACCCGATCGCCCGACTGCACGCCGTGGCCACCGCCGTCGGCCACGGCAAGCACGCCCAGCAGGCCGCAACCCTGTCGATGCTCATCGGGCTGGCCGATCGCGCCGTGCCCGCCGCGGTGCAGGACTTCACCGTCTCGACGGTCGGCCGGTTCGCTCCGGCGCTGTTCATCGACACCCTCACCACGAACGTGCCGGGCCCGCCGTTCCCGGTGTACCTGCTCGGTCGGCGGGTTGCCGCCATGTACCCGATGATCCCCGTGGCCGGCCACACGCCGATCACGACCGGGATCTTCAGCTACGACGGGATGCTCGACGTGGGGGTGACCGGGGACGGCGAGCTCGCCGG
>DASVBK010000276.1:0-4305 GCA_036375875.1 Candidatus Nanopelagicales bacterium | reverse complement strand
CTCACCGTTCGCCCCGGACGTCGCCGAGCCGCCGCTCGAGCCGATGCAGCTGCGCCCGCACAGCGTGCAACTCGGACTTCTTCACCAGGCCCAGCCGGTTGATGACCCCGTCGACGTCCCCGGCGAGCAGGCCGCGGACGGCGTCACGACCCTGGGACGCCATCGCGCGCGGGTCGACCGTCACGCTCGGCAGGGGCAGCGACGCGGGGTCGACCTGGGCCAGGCCGACGACGGCCTCGACGGCGTCGCGCCCGACGCCGGCGACCCTGGTGGTCGCCGCCTGGGCTGTCCCCATCCCGATGGCTGCGTAGTCCCTGACGATGTCGATCACGGATGCCCCTTCCCGTGCCGAAGGGTACCCCGGGGCCCTGAGGGTGCGGAGGGGCCTCAGGCGCCCACGACACCGGCGACGATCCGGCCGGCGTCCGCGGCCTGCCACACGGCGGCGAGCAACGCCCTGGCGAGGTCCAGGTCGAGGTCGGCCGCCTCCTGCTGCGGCACGCCCGGACGCAAGGCGCCGGGCAGCCAGGCCACGCCCTCCGGGACCACCGCGCCGGGGGTGCCGGGCGGCGCGAGCACCAGGCTGACCTCCGCTGCACGGCAGCGGCCGGTGACGGCATCCCCCTCGATCGCGCTCGTCACCACCGGCGCCGGCCGCAGCAGGCCGCGCAGGTCGACGTCCAGGTAGTCGGGCCGGTGCACCGGCTGGGCACGCAGCAGGTCGTGCCAGTCGGTCACGCCCGTGAGCACGAGCAGCGACGGGATGCCTGCCCGGGCCGCACCCTCGATGTCAGTGTCCAGCCGATCGCCGACCACCAACGGGCGCAGGGCTGAGGTCCGCTCGACGGACTCGACCATGAGGGGCGGCTCGGGCTTGCCCGCCACGATGGGCGTGACCCCGGTGGCATGGCGCACCGCCTCGACCAGGGCCCCGTTGCCCAGCGCGCGCCCGCGCGGTGTCGGGATCGTGGCATCGACGTTCGTGGCCACCCACAGGGCGCCGCGCCCGATCGCCAACGTCGCCTCCGCCAGCTCGCGCCAGCCGACGTCCGGGCCGAATCCCTGCATGACCGCCACGGGGTCGTCGTCCACCGTGAGGACGGGCCGCAGCTCCCGCTCGGCCAGCGCCCAGGGCACGCCCGGCCCCCCAACCGCCAGCACTGGGCTGCCCGCTGGGAACCGCTCGATGAGCACGCGCGCTCCGGCCTGGGCCGAGGTCACCACGTCGGCATCGTGAGCATGCACGCCCAGGGTCCGCAGGTGCTCGGCCACGACCTGTGGCGGGCGGGCGGCGTTGTTGGTCACGAACCCCCCGCGCAGCCCATGCTGGGCGAGGGCCGCATCGAGCGCCTCCGCGGCGTGGGGTACCGCGTCCGCGCCCACGTAGACCACGCCATCGAGGTCGAGCAGCGCGACGTCGTGGGCCGCCGCGAGTGGACCGTCCGTGGCGGCGAAGCCAGCCGGCATCTCACCCCTCCGCTGACTCGCCTGGCTGGCGGCCGGGCTCGTCCAGGGGCTCGGCGTGGTGCTCGGTCGCGTCCTCGCGCGGGCCTCCGGTCGCCTCGCTGTGGGCTTCCTCGTCGAGCAGGTCGTCGAGCTGGTCGTCGAGCACGTCCTCGAAGGTGACGCCGGCCAGCTCGTCGAGTCGCTCGGCCGCGTCCGTGATCCCCTCAGGATCGACCTCGACGGCCCGCGCGAACCACGTGACCGCCTCCTCGGTGCGGCCCACGTCCAGCAGCGCGTCGGCGTAGGCGTAGCGCAGCCTGGCAAGCCAGTCGCCCTTGGCGCGCGACTGCAGTGCCGGCACCTGCAGGGTCAACACGGCGGCGTCGGGCTGGCCGAGGTCGCGCCTTGCCCCCGCGGCCACGATCAGCAGCTCCACCTTGCCGTCACGGTCGAGGGTGCTCGCCTCCGGCGCGCTGGCCAGGGCCAGGGCTTTCTCAGGCCGGCCGAGGCCGCGCTCGCAGTCAGCCATCATGGGCAGGTACTCGCTCGAACCTGAGATGCGAGCTGCCGCTCGCAGCTCCGTCAGCGCCGCGCCGTACTCGCCCGCCGCATAGGCGGCCACGCCGACGGCCTCGCGGACCACCGCAACCCGACCGGCGCGCCGCGACGCCGCTCGGGCATGGGCCAGCGCCAGCTCCGGGTCGTCGGCCAGCACGGCGGCCGCCGCCACCAGGTGCCGCGCCACGATCTCGGCGAGCCCGTCAGGCAGCGTGCGCAGCGAGTTGCGGGTGACCCGGTCGAGGCTCGTGGCCTCGATGTCATCCGGGATGTGCGGATCCGGCGGGCCCTCACGGCGCGGGGAGCGTTCGCTGCGGTCGTCGACCCGGCCAGGTCCGGGGCGGCCGCCGCCCGAGCCCCCACGCGACGGCGGCGCCGACCTCGACCCTGCCGGGCTCCGGCGATCCACTCCGGGGCGCTCGCGGCTGTCCGACCGCCCGCCCCTCGGCGAGGAGGCCCCGCCGGCGCGGGCGCCACCCGCCGGAGATGAGGTACCCGATGTCTGCGACCTGCCACCGGACTTGCCGCCATCGGCCCTGGGTGCTGAAGGTGCGCCAGCACGGCTGGCAGAACGATCCACCACGCCGCCGTCCCTGCGAGGGGAGCTCCGCCGTTCGCCGGCCGATGCGCCGCCGGACCGAGGACCACCGGTGGGCCGGGACGACCCAGATGCTCCCCTGCCGGTGCCGGGGCCTGTGCGGTCACCCCCTGCCTCACGGCTGCCCGAGCCACCGCGACCAGCGCCGGCGCCAGCCGCATCTCGCCCACCACGACCGCCGCCCGAAGCACCAGCAGCGCGGGGTGGCCGCCCGGCCGCCGACCCGCGCCCGCTCGACGATCCGGGCCCGCCCGATGGACCGCGCCCGCTCACGCCCGCGTCACGAGCGCGGGTACCCGCCCCAGAAGGCTTCCCCGTCCCACGGGGACCGCCACCGCCCGAAGGCTTCGCACTCCCCCGAGGACCCCCACCGGCCCCGGACGGCTTCCCCGTCCCACGGGGACCGCCACCACCCGATCCACCACCTGGGCGGCCTGGGCTCGCACCGGCACGCCCCGCGCCGGCGGGCCGACCGATGCCACGCCCCCCACCGGTCGACCGGCCACCGGATCGGCCGCTTCCCGACGGGCCATTCGGGGACGACCCCTTGTCCTGTGCCACGATGCACTCCCTCTCGCCGGCCGTCACCCTATCGGCGCGGCCCGACACGTACCCTCCCCGAGGACGCGGCCCGAGACCGACCCGCGAGGCGACGCGGTCCGACCCGTACCCGTCCCAAGGACGCGGGACCGGTCGGCTCGAGGATCACTCCCCTGCCAACCCCCCGGGTGTCCCGAACCTGATCCCTGACTCCAGAGGCGACCGTGGCAACGCGGCTCTACGCTGGCGACTCCGGTCAGCCGACCGGGAACGGCGCACCCTCGCAGGGTGCTGGGAGAGGAGGATGTGCATGGGCATCGGCGACATGATCAACCAGGCCAAGGACGCCCTCGGCAACAACTCCGAGGCTGTTGACGGCGCGATCGACCAAGCCGCCGACGTGGCCAAGGACAAGACACCCGACCAGGTGGACGGCGCCGTCGACCAGGCCGCGCAAGCAGCCAAGGACGCGCTCTGACGCAAGAACACCCCGGAAAGCGGCGCCGGCGGTCGCCGCGCCAACACAAAGAGGGCCATCCCGATTGGGATGGCCCTCTTTGAAAGAATGTCCGGCGGCGTCCTACTCTCCCACAGGGTCCCCCCTGCAGTACCATCGGCGCTGAGCAGCTTAGCTTCCGGGTTCGGAATGGGACCGGGCGTTTCCCGCTCGCCATGGCCGCCGAAACTCTCTTGAGATATGTCCCCGACCGTATCTCGGGAACCGCACAGTGGACGCGAATGCAATGAAAAAGTGAGTGGACAAGTCCTCGGCCTATTAGTACCGGTCAGCTGCACACGTTGCCGTGCTTCCACTTCCGGCCTATCAACCCAGTAGTCTACTGGGGGCCTTACCAGGTCAACCCTGTGGGAGTCCTCATCTTGGAGCGTGCTTCCCGCTTAGATGCTTTCAGCGGTTATCACTTCCGAACGTAGCCAACCAGCCGTGCTCCTGGCGGAACAACTGGCACACCAGAGGTTCGTCCATCCCGGTCCTCTCGTACTAGGGATAGCCCTCCTCAAGACTCCTGCGCGCGTGGCGGATAGGGACCGAACTGTCTCACGACGTTCTAAACCCAGCTCGCGTACCGCTTTAATGGGCGAACAGCCCAACCCTTGGGACCTACTCCAGCCCCAGGATGCGACGAGCCGACATCGAGGTGCCA
>DASVBK010000254.1:0-9326 GCA_036375875.1 Candidatus Nanopelagicales bacterium | reverse complement strand
GCGCGCCTGCTCGCGCCCGGGCCGGTGCGCCGCATCGGCGTCGGGCGGCTGCCCGACCTGCGTCGCTGGATGCAGGCCCTGGCCTGGCGCACCGCCAAGCTGCCCGACGACCCGAGCGCCGATGCCCGGCGGCTGGCCGAGGTGCGGCACGCCGAAGCCCTCATGGCGAGGGGCGTGCCGGGCTGGCCGGTCGACGACCTGATGCTCGCCGACCCGCAGGCGCGTGCCGCCCGCCAGCTGATCGACGAGTACCGCGTGCGCCTGTTCGCCCAGCACCTGCGCACCGCGGTGCCCGTCTCCGAGCAGCGCATCGCGAAGTTCGTGGCCTCGCTGGACCGGTGAGGCGCTGGGAGCGCCGGGTCATGGACGCCGCGCCCGCCGGGTCAGCGACGCCGCCGCACCGGGACAGCGACGCCACCCGCTGGGTCAGCGACCGAACGCGTCGCGCTGGACGGTGCGGACCGACATCCCGGTCTGCGCCCGGAAGACCGCCCGCGCCTGCCGCATGGCCGAGAAGTACGTGGAACGGGCCCCGGCGATGGCCGCCGCCTGCGCGGCGCGCTCCGCGCGGCTCGCCGCGAGGAAGTCCTGCCAGGCGACGCCTCGCTGCAGGTCGTCGTCGGCCTGCTCGAGGTCGGCGAGCAGCTGCTGACGCTCGTCGCTGGTGTCGGTCTGGAAGGTCGTCCTGGCCGACTGCAGGGCCAGCGCGAGGGTCGCGCGCGCCTTCGCCGTGGCCTCGCGGTACGTGGCCAGCGCGGCAGCGAGCTCGGGGGGTGTGGCTGTCTCGGCCAGGTAGGTGGCCAGTGCCTCCTCGATCGCGGCGTCGCGCGTGGTCACGGCCACGCGCTTGGCGTTCCTGTAGTCGGCGAGGATCGGCGCGATCGCCCGGGCATAGGCACGTCGTGCGGCGCGCCGCTCGGCAGCGGTGCTGGCATCGGCCAGCTCGGCCGCGCGTGCGGCCCGCGGCCCGGCCAGGGCGGCCGAGCGCGCGGCCTTGGCGGCGCTCAGCGCGCTGGCGTACGCGGCCCTGGCCTGGGCCACGGCCGCTGACAGGTCGGCCTGCGCATCCTGCAGCGCGCTGATGCTGGGCTGCGTGGTGCGGCCGACCTGGTCGGCCAGGGCTGGGGCCGCTGCCCCGCCCACCAGCATGACGCCGGCGAGCGCGATGGAGGCGCCCCGGCGAGCGACGATGTGCACCGCGCGAGCATCGCCCGCGACGCGCACGGCTGCTGACCTCACGTTCCCCTCCCGAACCTTGCCCCCTGTAGCCCAAGGGTAGCCCGTGGGACTGACAGTGGAACCCCACCGTTGGGCCAGGCGGGTGCATCCGGGGCCAAGCCAGCCTCATGCGCAGCCCAACGAGCACAACGAGCGCAAACGGCCAGCTGCGACCGCAGCGAGCACGCGTGCCGGCGGCTGCGCATCGGCACCGTCCGTGCCCCCCACCCGTCGGACCGGGCGCCTCAGCAAGCGCTCAGAGCGCGAGCAGCAGGGCGGTCCAGGCGACGCAGACCACGAGCGCCAGCCCGGAGGTGCACAGGCCCCAGATCGCGCCCACCCGCCCCGCCTTGCGGGCCATGCCCAGAACCAGTCCGATGCCGCTGCTCAGCAGCCCGATGGGTGCGATGAGCCAGGCGACCACGCCCAGCACGGGCAGCAGCGCGAGGAACAGCGCGACCGAGCCGAGCGTGGCGCCCACCACCGCCGGGTTGTTGTGCAGGACGATCGTCGGGGCCCGGGTTGGGGCGATGAAGGGCGGCACCTGGCTCCAGGCGGTCGCCACCTGCTGGGGGGTGAGGTCCCGCCACGGCTGCACCGCCTGCCACCCGGAGGCACCGGACTGCGGGCGAGCTGCTACGACCTCGGCGACGGGTCCCGTCGCGGGCTGGTCCGGGGCGGCTCCGGCCCCCCCTTGGCCGAGGACGACCGTGTCGTGCTGCTGGAGCACGAGCGTGTCCTGCTGGTCGGCCGTCATCGGTTCCACGGCTCGCAGACTACCCGCGCCGCCCGCCGTCAGACGGGCAGCGTCACGCGAACTTCACGCGATCGTGACAATCGCGCCGACCCAGATCGCGGCGGCGACGAGCACGGCCGCGAGCTCGATCAGGATGGAGAACCCGGTGGCCTTCATGGCGACCCACGTGGACTGCCGCGCGGCCTCCCACTGTCGCAGCCGCGCGTGCTCGGCGATGTACACGCCGCCGATGAATCCGACGATCAGCCCTACCACGGGGATCACGAAGAAGCCGACGATCGCCGCGATCCCCCCCACCGCGATGGAGCGGCCCGGCACGCCGGCGCTGGCCATCGACTTGTGGGGCAGCAGGTACTTGAGCACCTGGCCCAGCGCCAGCACGACGGCCATGACGGCGAAGGCGCCCCACGCCGCCGCGCCACCCGTGAGCAGGGCCCAGACGAGCAGGGCGGCTGCCGCCAGAACCGTGCCGGGCAGGATCGGCACGAGGATGCCGACCACCGAGACGACCAGGGCGATGCCGACGAGCAGGTCGAGCGCGGACTGGCTCACGCCGAGACCCTCACTGCGCCGGCGGCATCACGGCACGCGCGCACCTGCTGCGACCCCTGGCCCTTCCCCTGGACGCCTCCCTGCCCTGGTACCGGGGTCACGCACCGCCGTCCCGGGCGTGCCCGGCGGCGTGGGCCGGTGAGCGGCTGATCCGCGCGGAGATCGCCTGCAGGCTCGCCTCATGGGCGCGCAGGTGGTGGCCGCAGAAGAGCAGGTGGGATCCGGAGGTCATGGTGGCGCGAGCGACCGCCTGGGCACCGCACCGGTCGCAGCGGTCGTTGGCGTCCAGCGCCACCTCTGCCTCGAGCGTTCCGACCATGATGACCTCCCCGGTCCTCGTCCGACTGACGCCAGTCTGACATCCCCCACTGACATCTGCTGGGCGTTCCGCTCCCAGCACACTGTGCATCTGAACGCGGCGCGCGCGCCGAATGTTCCCGCGTCCTCGAAATGGCGGGTGCTGTCAGTGGCCCCCGCTACCCTTGCCCGGTGACCGCCGCCCCCCTCGAGCCCGCCCGCCGCGGCCGCCGTGGCCCCGCCACCACCGGCGGCTACTCGGCCAAGGACCTGTCTGTGCTCGAGGGCCTCGAGGCTGTCCGCAAGCGCCCCGGCATGTACATCGGGTCCACCGACTCCCGCGGGCTCATGCACTGCCTGTGGGAGATCCTGGACAACTCGGTCGACGAGGCGCTGGGTGGTTGGTGCACGCGGGTGGACCTGATCCTCCGGGCTGACGGCTCGATCGAGGTGCACGACGACGGCCGCGGGATCCCAGTGGACGTCGAGCCGCGCAGCCGGTTGACGGGCGTCGAGCTGGTCATGACCAAGCTGCACGCAGGCGGCAAGTTCGGCGGCGGGTCGTACACCGCCTCGGGCGGCCTGCACGGGGTGGGCGCCTCGGTGGTGAACGCGCTCAGCGCGCGATGCGAGGTGGAGGTGGACCGCAACGGCAGCATCCACCTCATCTCGTTCCGCCGGGGGGTGCCCGGGCTGTTCGACGGCGAGGGCCCCGAGGCCCCGTTCCAGAAGAAGTCGGGCCTGCGCCATGGCGGCAGCTGCGCGCGCGCCAAGACGGGCACGCGCGTGCGGTTCTGGCCCGACCGTCAGATCTTCACGGCGGACGCCGGCATCGACCTCGAGGCCGTCTTCGCCCGCGCCCAGCAGACCACGTTCCTGGTGCCCGGCCTGACGATCGTCGTGCGCGACGAGCGCGACCCCGAGGCGCCGGTCGAGCGGGAGTTCCACCACAAGGGCGGCATCACGGAGTTCGTCGAGCACCTGGCGACCGGGGAGGCGGTCACCGGCGTGCTGCGCCTGTCGGGCTCAGGGGCGTTCACCGAGACCGTGCCCGTGATGGACAAGCGCGGCCACATGGTGCCCACCGAGGTGGAGCGCGAGCTGGTCGTGGACATCGCGCTGCGCTGGGGCAACCACTACGACAGCGACGTGCGCTCGTTCGTGAACATCGTTGCCACGCCCAAGGGCGGCACGCACCTCGCCGGGTTCGAGCGGGCGATGGTCAAGACCTTCAACGACTACGCCAAGTCCGCCAAGGTGCTCAAGCCCACCGAGGACGCGCTGACCAAGGAGGACGTGCTCGAGGGCGCCACCGCCGTGGTGACCGTGCGCCTGGCCGAGCCGCAGTTCGAGGGCCAGACCAAGGAGATCCTCGGCACCCCGGCCGCCTCGCGCATCGTGGCCACCGTGGTCGGCAAGGAGCTCGGCGCGTGGCTGGCCAGCCCGCCGCGGGGGGACAAGCTCGTCGTGAAGGCGGTTGCCGAGAAGGTCGCCAACGCGATGCGCGCCCGGATCGCCGCGCGCACCCATCGGGACGTGCAGCGCCGCAAGAACGCCCTGGAGTCCTCCACGATGCCGGCGAAGCTGGTGGACTGCCGCTCGGAGGACGTCGACCGCACGGAGCTGTTCATCGTGGAGGGCAACTCCGCGCTCGGCACCGCCAAGCTCGCGCGCGACTCTGAGTTCCAGGCCCTGCTGCCGATCCGCGGCAAGATCCTCAACGTCCAGAAGGCGACCATCGGCGACATGCTCAAGAACGCCGAGTGCGCCGCGATCATCCAGGTGCTCGGGGCGGGGTCCGGGCGCACGTTCGACCTCGACGCGCTGCGCTACCACAAGGTCATCCTCATGGCCGACGCGGATGTCGACGGCGCGCACATCCGCTGCCTGCTGCTCACGCTGTTCCACCGCTACATGCCCGAGATGCTGCGGGAGGGCCGGGTCTACTCCGCGGTGCCGCCGCTGCACCGCGTGGAGGTGCTCGCCCAGGGTGGCAAGAAGGGTGAGGTGCGCTACACGCACTCCGACGCCGAGCTCAAGGCGACCCTCGCCGAGCTGGCGAAGGCCGGCCGGCGGTGGAAGGACCCGCAGCGCTACAAGGGCCTGGGCGAGATGGACGCCTCGCAGCTGCGCGAGACCACCATGGAGCCCGGCAAGCGCACGCTGCGCCGGGTGCGCGTCCAGGACGGCGAGGCGGCCTCGGGCGTGTTCGACCTGCTCATGGGCTCCGAGGTCGCACCACGCAAGGAGTTCATCGTGGCCGGCTCGGCCGAGCTCGACCGGGAGCGCATCGACGCGTGAGGTCCTCGTCGGCTGCCGGCCGGCGGGTGCGGTCACCGTCCGAGGATCGTGACCCGAGGACCCGGTCCGACCTCGCGCGTTGGCCAGCCCGGGCTCACCCGCGCGGCGAGCCCCGGAGGCGATCCGGGGCCGCGTGCGGGGCGCCCGCGGGGTCTCAGGCGTCCAGCGGCTGGAGGCGCCCGGAGTCCACGTCGTAGACCGCCCCGCCCACGACCAGGTCGCTCGGCAGCAGCGGGAAGCTGCGGATGCGCTGGATGTCCCGGCGCAGTGACGTGCCGAGGTCCGTGACGGTGCTGAACTCGATGCTGCGCGTGTCGACGCCGAACTTGGTCTCGATGAGGGCGTGGATGTCCTCCTCGGAGTTGCCCACCATGCGGCATCGCGTGTGGGGCATGACCAGCACGCGGTGCACGTCGAGCAGGTAGCAGGCCAGCACCAGCGTGCGCAGCACGTCGTCGGTGACCCGTGCGCCGGCGTTGCGCAGGATCTTGGCGTCGCCGGGGCGCATCCCCACGACCCGCAGGGGGTCGATGCGCGAGTCCATGCACGTGATGACCGCCAGGCCGCGAGCCGCCCGGCCGCCGAGGCCCAGGCCGGCGAACGTGGAGGCGTACTCGGCGTTCTGCGCGAGCACGTCGGCGAACTCAGCGCGGGGGAAGACGTGGATGCCGGTCTCGCTCATTCCGCCGACCCCCCGCTGGAGTGCCCGGGGAAGATGCCCATGCCGGGCTCCACGATCGGTGCGGCGTTGTTCACCGCCAGGGCGGCCTCGCCGAACCCGACGGAGATCAGCGGCACCTTGCCCTCGTAGGTGACGATGTCGCCGGCGGCGAAGACGCGCGGCAGGTTCGTGCGCATGGCCGTGTCGACGGTGATGTGCCGCTTGGTCAGCTCGACCCCCCACTGGGCGATCGGGCCGATGTTGGCCACGAACCCCAGCGCGGCGACGACGGTCTGGGCGGGCAGGACGGTGACCTCGCCGGAGGTCTTGTGGGTGACCTCCACCTCACGGATGGTGCCGTTGCCGCGTATGGCGCTGACCTCGCTGGAGGTGAACAGCCGCACGCCGAGGTCGCGCACGGTGTCGACCATCGAGCCGTGGGCGCGGAACTGCTCGCGGCGGTGCACGAGGGCCACGCTGCGCGCGATGGGCTGCAGGGTGTAGGCCCAGTCGAACGCCGAGTCGCCGCCCCCGACGATGACGATGTCCCGGTCCGCATGGTCGGCAAGCCGCGGCACGAAGTAGACCAGCCCGCGGCCGGCCCAGCCATCGTCGGCCGGCAGCGCCCGCGGCGTGAACGACCCGATCCCGCCGGTGATGATCACTGCCTTGGCGACGATCGTGGTGCCCGCGGCGCCCGTCACGACGGCGGGGGAGTCCGCCGAGGTCGTCAGGCCCACGGCCTGCTCGCCCAGCACGTACGTGGGGTGGAACGGCTCAGCGGCGGCGAGCAGCTGCTCGACGAGCACCCGGCCCTTCACGGCGGGGAACCCGGCGATGTCGAAGATGTCCTTCTCCGGGTACATCGCCGTGATCTGGCCGCCGGCCTCCGGCAGGGCGTCCATCACCACGACCGACCATCCGCGGAAGCCCGCGTAGTAGGCGGCGTAGAGGCCTGCGGGGCCCGCACCGATGATCAGGATGTCGCACTCGTGGGCCACGCCCGCACCGTCGCTGGACACGAGGTCAACCTAGTCCAGCACGTGCTCAGCCCGGCGTCGGGGCAGCCCGGGGCGGCGCGCCCGGTCGCGCAGCGCCCGCTGGGGTGGGGGAGGATCAGCGACGTGCGGTCGTGGATGCAGGGCGCGGGCCGGCGGCTGGCCGGCAGTACGCTCGGCGACACGTTCCTGGTGGCCTACCAGACCCGCCTGCAGGGCCTGGCCGCCGAGGCCGCGTTCTGGGGCATCTTCGCGATCCCGTGGCTGATCCTGGGCATGGTGGCCGGCATCTCCAAGGTGCAGGGCCTGTTCGGCATCGACGCGGTCGCGAGCCTGCGCACCGAGATCCTGGACCTGGCCCGCCGGGTGCTCAGCCCCGAGGCCATCGAGACGCTGCTCGACCCCCTGCTCAACGACATCCTGGTGCAGGGTCGCACCACGTTGGGCCTGCTCGGGGTCCTGGCGGCCGTCTGGGCGGGGTCGCGCGTGATCGACACGCTCGTCGACGGCATGACCATCGTGTACCGGCGCGAGGGGCTGCGCGGCTATGTGATGACCCGGCTCGTCTCACTCGGCATGTACGTGGCCGGCCTCGCCGGGCTGATCGTGGCGATCCCGCTGATCGTGGCCGGTCCCACGTTCCTCGCCCGCACGCTGCCCGGCTCGCAGGGCCTGGTCACGACGGTGCTGCTCGTGGCGCTGGAGGTCGGCACGGTCCTGGCGCTCGTCGTCTCGCTCTACCACTTCGCCGTGCCGCACCGGACCCGCTGGATCGCCGACATCCCAGGGGCCCTGCTGGCCATCGGGCTGTGGGTGGTGTTCTCGTTCTGGCTGCGGTGGTACTTCACCTGGCTGTTCCGGGCCGGCTCGGTGTACGGGGTCATCTCGGCACCCATCGCGGTGATGCTGTGGACGTACTTCACGTGCCTGGCCCTGCTGCTCGGCGCGGCCTTCAACGGGACGCTGGCGGTGCGGCGCGGCTGGTTCGTACGGCCCGACACAGCTGGCGACGAGCCGGTGCCGGACCCGGCAAGCTGAGGCTGCGGCTCGCTGGGCGAGCCGGGCCATCGGCCCACGGCACGACACTGCCCACCTGTGCCGGCATCCTGAGCGCTCGTGAACATCGTGTTCGTCGAGCCGCGCTTCCCGGAGACCCAGCGCCAGTTCGTCCGGGCGCTGCGCGCGGTCGGCGCGTACGTCATGGTCGTCAGCGAGTACGACTACGACCATTACGACCCCGAGCTGCGCTCGTGGATCGACTGGCACTATCGGGTGGGCTCGGTCACGGACGAGGCCGCCCTGGAGCACGCCGTGCGCCAGGCCCAGGCGCACCGCTGGGTGGACCGCCTCGAGTGCTCGATCGAGTCCCACGTCATGCCGGTCGCCCGGGTGCGGGAGCGCTGCGGCATCCCCGGCACGTCCTCCCGCGCCGCGTTCCTCTGCCGGGACAAGCCGACGATGAAGCAGGTGCTGCGTGACGCGGGGATCCCGACGGCGGCTTCCGCGGCGATCGGGAGCACCGAGGAGGCGCTGGCGTTCGCCGCCTCAGTCGGCTACCCGGTGATCGTGAAGCCTCGCGATGCCGCGGGGGCCGCGGGCACGGTGCGCGTGGACGACGACGAGGCCCTGGGCATGGCCTGCCGGGCGGCCGGCATCGACGCCGGCGCGTCGCTGGCCATCGAGGAGTTCGTGGAGGGCCACGAGGGCTTCTACGACACGATCACCATCAATGGCCGGGTCACCCACGAGTTCGCCTCGCACTACTTCCCGAACGTGCTCGAGGCGATGCGCACCCGCTGGATCTCGCCGCAGATCGTGGCGACCAACCAGGTGCTCGGGCCGCAGTACGAGGAGCTGCGCGAGCTGGGCCGCGAGGTCATCCGCGTGCTGGAGCTGGACACGTCGGCGACCCACATGGAGTGGTTCTTCGGGCCAAAGGGGCTGAAGTTCTCCGAGATCGGGGCGCGGCCGCCGGGCGTCGGGCAGTGGGACATGTACAACGAGGCCAACGAGATGGACCTGCACCTGGAATGGGCGCACGCGCTCATGCACGGTAGGCCGCTGCACCAGCCCAGCTACCGCTACGCCTGTGGGCTGGTGGCGCTGCGGCCGACCCAGGACGGCCGGGTCACCGATTGCTCCGGCCTGGACGAGGTGGAGCGCCGCTACGGCCACCTCATCACGGCCCGGCACATCCCCGCCCCGGGCAGCCCCACGCAGCCGGTCGAGGCCGGGTACCACGCCAACGCCTGGCTGCGGCTGCGGCACGAGGACTTCGACACGCTCAAGGGCGTCCTGGACGACGTGGGTCGGCTGGCCCAGCTCTGGGCCCAGTAGCGCAGCGGGCGGATCACGCGGCCGGGGCACCGTGGGGTGATCCCGCCGGGGCACCCGTGTGCTCGTCGTGCTCGCCGCCGGCGGGTCCCTGCTGCGCGTCGGCCCGCCGCCCGCGGCGCGCGCGTCCGGCCGTCCTGGCCCAGGTGAGCCGGTGCGCGCAGCACGTACCATCGCGCGGTGGGCAGGGCGAAGGACGGGGCGAGGG
>DASVBK010000252.1:0-21657 GCA_036375875.1 Candidatus Nanopelagicales bacterium | reverse complement strand
CGACCGTGACCGGGCCGAACTGCGCGCTCGCCGGGCCGAGCTCGAGCAGGCCTACCGCGACGACCCCCAAGCGGCACTGACCCAGGTCAGCGCCCGGGCCACGTTCGCCGACCCCGGGATCACCACGACCGTGGATGGCTGGGCCGGTCCGGTGCGCGCGGGGCTGCACCCGGCCCTCGGCGGCCATGGCTCCGACGCCTGCTCGGCCGACATGCTGCTGCAGGCACTGCTCGGGTGCGCCGGGGTCACGCTGCGCAGCGTCGCCGAGGCCATGCGCCTCGAGCTGCGCCAGGTCGAGCTCACCGCCACCGCGGTGTTCGACGCCCGGGGCACGCTGGGCCTGGACCGCGAGGCGCCCGTCGGCCTGCGCCAGCTCGAGGTCGTCGCGAGCGTGGCGACCGACGCGCCCGAGGCCAGCCTGGTCCGGCTGGCCGAGCTCACCGATCGGTACTGCGTGGTGGGCCAGACCCTGGACCCCCGGCCGACGACCCGCGTGGTGCGCATCCCCCTCGGCTGAGCTTGTCCCTGCACATGAGCTTCCGTCGTTTCGACACCAAGCAACAGAGCCGGGGAGCGTCGCGCGGGCTGCACAGGCTTCAGGGCACGCACGGTCCGGCGGGGCCAACGGCCGGGCTCGCGGGGGCAACGGCCGGCCTCGCGGGCAACGCACGGGCTCGCGGGGCGCCACGGCGCCCGGGCAACGTGGGCTCGCGGGGCAACGCACGGCAACCGCTTGCCGCCCAGACTCCACCCTCGATGTACTCAGGTGATCGATCCGCCCCGCCCAGCCGCCGAGGAGCCGCCGTGAGCACGCCCCCCTCCCCCGCCTTCCCGCCCGCGGCGCAGGTGCTCGTCGACTTCCTGCCCCGGCACGACTTCTTCGTGGGCGTGGACTCCGACGGCTGCGCCTTCGACGCGATGGACATCAAGCACCTGGAGTGCTTCACGCCCTGCACGATCAAGTACTGGAACCTGCAGCCCATCTCGACGCTGGCGCGGGAGACCGCCATCTTCGTGAACCTGCGCTCCATCACCCGGGGCCTCAACCGCTGGATCGCGCTCAAGCAGGTCCTGGACCTGCTGCGCGACCGGGCGGAGGTCGCCGAGCGCGCCTTCGAGGTGCCCGAGGGCCGCGAGCTGCAGGCGTTCCTGGACTCGCCCTACCCGTTGTCCGACACGGGCATCGCGGCCTTCGCCGCCGAGCATCCCTCGGCCGAGATCGAGCAGGCCATCGCCTGGGGCAACGGGGTGAACGCAGCCATCGCCGAGATGGTCCACGGCTGCGGCCCCTTCGTCGGGGTGCGCGAGGCGCTCGAGGCGATGCAGCCCGACGTCGACTGCATGACGGTCTCGGCCACCCCGATCGAGGCGCTGCAGCGCGAATGGCACGAGCACGGGCTGGCGCAGTACGTGCAGGTGATCGCCGGCCAGGAGATGGGCTCGAAGGCCCAGCACGTGCAGTACGCCGCCGAGGGCAAGTACCCCGACGCCGAGCACATCATGCTCATCGGCGACGCCCCCGGGGACCGCGACGCCGCGGCCAAGCAGGGCGTCCTGTACTACCCGATCAACCCGGGGCGCGAGAAGGAGTCCTGGCTGCGGTTCACCGAGGAGGCGCTGCCCCGCTTCCTGGCCGGGACCTTCGCCGGGGAGTACCAGCGCGCCCTCATCGAGGAGTTCGAGTCCTCGCTGCCTGCCGAGGTGCCCTGGCCCACGGTCTCCGGCACCCGCCGCGTCACCCCACCCGTCGTCAGCAAGTGATCCCCGTCCACTTCCAGCACTGCCCACTGAAACGGAGCCCTGCCGTGCCCACCCTCGTCGACCTCACAGCCACCCCGTACCACCTCGACGCCTCCCAGGTCGACTGGGTCGAGCAGACCCTGGCGGGCCTGTCCGTCGAGGAGAAGGTGGGCCAGCTGTTCGTCAACCTGTTCCACTTCGGCGCCGACGTGTTCAGCGGCAACGACCTGAGCAACGCCGAGATCCTGGCCAAATTCCACATCGGCGGCGCCCGCTACCACGGCGGCACCGCCGAGAAGGTGCAGGGGCTGCTCAACCAGCTGCAGACGGACTCCGAGCTGCCGCTGCTCGTCGCCGCGAACTGCGACTCGGGCGGCAACGGGGCCTGCTCGGACGGCACGTACATCGCCAGCGGCGCGCAGAGCGAGGCCTCCGGCGACCCCCAGGTCGCGTACAACGCGGGGTGGGTGTCGGCGCGCGAGGCGGCTGCGCTGGGCGTCAACCTCAACTTCGACCCGTGCGTGGACATCCTGTTCAACTGGCGCAACACCATCGTGAACACCCGGGCCTACGGCACGGATGCCGACACCGTCATCCGCTACACCGACGCCTACGTCCGCGGCATCCGCGACGCCAACGACATGGCGGTGTGCATCAAGCACTTCCCCGGGGACGGCACCGAGGAGCGCGACCAGCACCTGGTGCTCGGCATCAACGAGCTCACCCCCGAGGCGTGGGACGCCTCGTTCGGCCGCGTGTACCGCCACCACATCGACGCGGGCGTCGAGATGATCATGGCCGGGCACATCGCGCTGCCCGAGTACTCCAAGGCCCTGGACCCGTCGCTGGCCGACGCCGACATCCTGCCGGCCACGCTCGCCCCCGAGCTGCTCCAGGGCCTGCTCAAGGGCCAGCTCGGCTTCAACGGGGTGGTCATCACCGACGCGTCGCACATGCTCGGCATGACCTCGGCCATGCGCCGCCAGCACTACGTGCCGGCCGCCATCGCGGCGGGCTGCGACATGTTCCTGTTCTTCAACGACATGGACGAGGACTTCGGCTTCATGCTCGACGGGGTGCGCGACGGCGTGATCAGCGCCGAGCGCCTCGACGACGCCGTACGCCGGGTGCTTGGCCTCAAGGCCAAGCTGAACCTGCACGCGAAAGCCGCCGCCGGGACGCTGCTCAAGAGCACCGCGGACCTCGAGGTCGTGGGCTGCGAGGAGCACCTCCAGATGCGCGCGGACGCCGCGGACAAGGGCATCACGCTGGTCAAGAACACCCTCGACCAGCTGCCCATCCGCCCGGAGACCCATCGCCGGATCCGGCTGTACTACCTGTCGGGCGAGGTCGGCGGCATCTACGAGGCGGGCGGCTCCACGCTGGACACCGTGGTTGCCGAGCTCGAGCGTCGCGGCTTCGAGGTGACGGTCAACGACGGCAACAGCCGCATCAAGGGCTCGACGCTGCGCTACCGCGACGAGGTGGACGCCGCCCTCATCGTGGCCAACGTCGTCGGCTACGGTGCCGAGAACACCTACCGCATCCGCTGGAGCACGGCCATGAGCAACGAGTGCCCCTGGTACGTGTGGGAGGTGCCGACCGTGATGGTCTCGCTGAACTACACCACCCACCTGCACGACGCGACGATGGTCAAGGCCTACGTGAACGCCTACAACGACAACCCCGAGACGATCCGCCAGGTGGTGGACAAGCTCATGGGCGAGTCGGAGTTCAAGGGCACCCCGAATGAGCTGGTGTGGGCCGACAAGTGGCAGGCCCGGCTGTGAGCTTGAGCCCCTGCGGCACGACGGAAGGGCCGGTCCTCCCGCGAGGGACCGGCCCTTCGTCACGCGTGCAGCGGACGGGCCGGCCACCGCCCCGGCATGATCACGAGTTGCGCCAGGTTCGAGGCCGCTCAGCGGCACGAAACCTGGCGCAAGTCCCCTGGGGCGAGCTCAGACCCGGATCGACTCCGGGATCTTGGTCGGCGCGCTGGCGGGGCGTGCCCGTGGCCAGCGTGGTGCTCTCGATGCTCTCCGAGGTGCCCGACCGCACCCTGCGCATGACTGCGCTGGCGGCCCGGACGAATGCCACGCTGCCCCGGTTGTCGCACGTCGTCTCGCCCTCGAGGCACGCGGGCTCGTGGCCCGCCTGCCCTGCCCCGACGACCGCCGGGCCCCGAACGCGCGGCTCACGGGCGCCGGCTGGCCTACCGTGGTGGCCGCGGCGCCCGGCCACGTCCGCACGGTGCGGGAGGTCGTCATCGACGCGCTCACGCCCGAGCACGTCGACCACCTGCACGCGATCGCCGACGCGATCCTCGCCCGGCTGGACCCCGAGCACCGGCTGGCCGGCCGGCGGGGTGCCCCCCGACTGACCAGCCGATCCGTCACGCCACGCTCACCGTGGCCTGGAACGGCGTGTCCGCACTCGACGTGCCCACGTGGACCACGTACTCCCCGGGCTGCACCACGAAGCCGCGTGCGGCACAGTCCCAGACGCCCAGCGGGTGATGGGTCGCAGCTGGATCCACGGTGATCGTCACCTGCTCCGAGGCGCCCGGTGCGAGCTGCACCTTGGCGAAGCCGACGAGGCGCAGGGGCGGCTGGCCGGCGACGGGCACCCCGAGGTACACCTGCACCACCTCGGCCCCCGCGCGGCTGCCCGCGTTCGTCACCGTGACGGTGACGGTGATCGGTGCGGTGCCGTCCGTCCGCTCGGGGGTGACGGTGCAGTCGGACAGCTCGAACGTCGTGTACGACAGGCCGAACCCGAACGGGAACAGCGGCTCGATGGCCTGCGACTGGAACCACCGGTACCCCATCGCCAGGCCCTCGCTGTACCGGATGACCGGGTAGCCGTCGCCCTCGTCGACGCCCGGGTAGCGCTCCGGGGCCTGCGCGTACAGGGTGTCGGCCTCGCTCGCGGGGTAGGTGGTGGGCACCTTGCCCGAGGGGTTCACGACGCCCAGCAGCAGGTCGGCGACCACGTGCCCGTCCTCGCTGCCCTGGTTCCACGCCTGCAGGACCGCGGGTGCCCGCTCCAGCCAGGGCAGCAGCACCGGGCTGCTGTCCTTGAGCACCACCACCGTGCGCGGGTTGAGCCCGAGCAGGGCCTCGACCATCCGGTCCTGGTCCTGCAGCCGGTGCGGGCTGGGCAGGTCCGCGCCCTCGGTGGCCACCAGGCCGGCCATGACCACGACCACGTCCGCGGCTCGGGCCGCCTCCTGCGCCGCTGCGAGGTTCGCCAGGTCACGGGCGACCGTCACGGAGCTGACCCGAGCGGGCGAGCCGAGGTCGCGCAGCACGTCCCGCAGGCCCTCGACCGGGGGCACGGTGTAGAGGGGATCGACCTTCGAGGAGCCGCCCCCGCCGTTGCAGGCCTCCTCGACGAACTCAGCCTGGCCGATGACCACGATCGAGTCGGGCGCCTGCGGGTCCAGCGGCAGCAGCCCACCATCGTTCTTGAGCAGCACGGCGGTCTGGGCGCCGATCCGCCGGGCGATCGCGCCGTGGCCCTGGGCGTCGATCACGCCGGGCGCGTAGGGCCGCTCGAATTGGCCGAACCGGAACATCTGGGTGAACCGGCGCACGAGCGCCCGGTCGACGGTCTGGATCTCGAGGCTGGTGTCGGCCAGCGCTGCCTTGACGTTGGCCTCGTTGAGCCACTTGGCGTCGGGCATCTCGTGGTCCATGCCGGCATTGAGCGACGGCGCTGCCGAGCGGCACGACCAGAAGTCGGACTGCACGTAGCCCTCGAAGCCCCACTCGGTGCGCAGCACGTCGGTCAGGGTGTGGCGGTACTCGGTGGCGTACACCCCGCGGATGCGGTTGTACGCGCTCATGATGGCGCCCACCTCGCCGTCCTTCACGAGCATCTCGAAGGGCAGCAGGTACAGCTCGCGCAGCACGTGCTCGTCGAGCTCGACGTTCGTGCGGAACCGCTCGGACTCCTGGTCGTTCACGACGTAGTGCTTGCCCATCGCGATGACGCCGTGGTCCTGGATGGCCCGGGTGACGGCCACGCCCATGACGCCGGAGAGGTACGGGTCCTCGGAGAAGTACTCGAAGTTGCGCCCCGCGATCGTGGTGCGGTGCAGGCAGACTCCCGGACCCTCGAGCACGTGCTGGCCCAGGGTCGCGGCCTCCGAGCCGATGACGTTGCCGTAGTCGCGCGCCAGCTCGGGGTCGAACCCGGCGGCCAGGGCGATGGCCATCGGCAGCGCGGTGGCCGGCGGGCTCGGCGTCCCGTCGCCCATGCCCACGCCGACCGGGCCGTTCGTGATGCGGAAGCGCGGGATGGCCAGCTCGTCGATGCCCGTGACGTGGCGCTCGATGCGGATCTGTGCGGCGAGCTGCTCCATCTCCTCGGCCGTCGTGGCCTGGTTGGTGAGGCTGTAGATGTCGATGGTCTCCATCGCGCCGTGCAGCTGGGCGATCTTCTGCTCGAGGGTCATGGCTGCGACGAGCAGCACCGCCCGTTCGCGTGGCGCCAGGCTCGTGTCCATCCACGGGCGTGGGTCGGTGGCGCTCTGGCTCATGTCGTGCTCCCTCTGGGTTCGTCGGGCGGTGGGTCGCCGTGCGGTGGGTCGCCGTGCGGTGGGTCGGTGGCGCGGTGGACGGTTTGTGTGGGTGCCGGGGTCGTGTTGGGCGGTGGCGACCCGTCCGGGGCGGGCCGTGGGCGCGGCGCCGGCGAGGTCTGGGCGGATCAGCGGTGAGGGGCGGCCGCCCGCACGCTCGCGACGATGGCGTCGGCGAGCGGGTCCAGGGGCACCCGGCTGGTGTTGGCGACCAGGTCGTAGTGCGCGCGGTCGCGCGGGTCCCAGCCGTGCAGGGCGATCGCCATGTCGGCCCGGATGTGCTCCTCGTGCGCCTGGCGCCGCTCGGCGTGCTCCCGCGTGATGCCGTCGTCGGCCATCGCCCGCTCGATGCAGGCCTGCGGGTCGCCGGTGAGCAGCACGTGCAGGGTCCGCGGCCGGTCGGCCAGGAGCAGGGCGGCGTTGCGGCCCAGGATCACCCCGCCGGCTGACGCCGCGGCCGCGACCTGCCGCCGGTTCTCGGCGACAAGCTCCTGCCTGTACTGGGCGATGACGGGATCGACCGTGGCCCGTTCCGGGCCGAACGTGGCCGCCAGGACGGCGAGCATGCGGTGCAGGAAGTGCGCCTCCTCGGCGTGCACGCCGGCTGCGTCGCCCTCGATGGCCGCGCTGCTGAACGCCTGCCGGTGCAGCGGTAGGCCCAGCGCGCCAGCCACCCGGTGGCCGACGCGGCTGGCGCCGGCCCCGTAGGACTCGAAGATGGTGACGACCGGGGGCAGGTCGGTCGCAGCGGGGAGCGGGGTCTGTGACATCGGGCCTCCTCAGTACCGGTGGCGCAGCAGCAGCGACACCTCGGGATCAGCCGAGGCCCAGCGCAGCACCACCTCGGGGTCGAGCAGCTGCTCCCAGCCGATCGGCTCGCCGGTGCGCTCGTGCCATGCGTGCAGCGCCACGTACGAGTCGCGACGGCGGTCGTCCTGGTAGCTGGTCATGACGGTGCCGCCGACGGGGTGGTGGGCGGGGCAACCATGGCGTCGAACATCTCGGTCACCTCCGTGTAGGCGCGCAGCAGCGCGGGCACCGAGCCGCGAAGCGCCGCGTAGGCGGCCACGGCGTCCGGGTCGGCGAGCAGGACCTGCTCCGGCCCGCCCACCCGAAGCTGCGCCGCGGCATCCTCGAGGCTCGGGCTGCGGCCCAGCGCGAACAGCCCCAAGGCCGCCGCACCCAACGCCGTCCCCTCGGCGCCGCCGACCACGGTGACCGGCCGGGCGAGGGTGCCGGCGAGCACCGCCCGCCACAGCTCCGAGCGGAACACGCCGCCGGTCGCGCGGACGCTCTGCACGGGGACGATCCGGTCCAGCCGCGAGACGATCGCAGAGAGCTGCAGGGCCACGCCCTCCACGGCCGCGCGGACGAAGTGGCCGCGGGAGTGCCCATGCCGGATGCCGAGGAAGGCCCCGGTCAGCTCCGGGTCCCACAGCGGTGCTCGCTCGGCCAGCAGGTAGGGCAGCATGAGCAGCCCTTCACTGCCTGGGGGCACCGCCTCGGCGAGCGCTAGCAGCTCGGCATCGGCGTTGGCGCCCGCCGCGTCGCGCAACAGGTCCGCGCCGAGGAGCCGCCCGGCCCAGCGCAGCACCTCGCCGCCATTGCTCACCGCCCCGCCGAGCACCCAGTGGTCGTCGGTGAGCGCGTAGCAGAACAGCCGGCCGTCGGGATCCAGCGCGGGCTCGTGCACGAGCATCCGCACGGCGCCACTGGTGCCGATCGACAGCCCCGCGGTGCCGGGCTGCACCGCGCCCGTCCCGAGGTTGCCCAGCGGGCCATCGGCCGCACCGACGACGACCGGGGTGCCAGCGGGCAGGCCCAGTCGCGCTGCGACGGCGGTGCCCAGCCCGAGCTGGGTGGTCGTCGGCAGGATGGGGGGCAGCTGCTCGGGGCGGACCCCGGCGAGCGCCACCGCCACCGGGTTCCAGTTCCTGGTGCCCAGGTCCCACAGGGCCGTGCCCGAGGCTGAGGACGCCTCGGTGACCACCTGCCCGGTGAGCGTGGCCAGCACGAAGTCCTTGAGCCCGACCCAGTGCCGGGCGCGCGCGGTGAGCGCGGGATCGTGCTCGGCGCACCACATGAGCTTGGTCAGCGGGGTCATCGGATGGATCGGGGAGCCGGAAGCCCGGTAGAGCGCCAGGGCAGCGCCGGACTCCTTGAGCCGCCGCGCCTGGGGCACGGAGCGCGCGTCGGCCCATGTGAGCAGCGGGGTGAGTGGCTGCCGCTGCGCATCGAGCCCGATCAGGCCGTGCATCGCGGTGCTCACGGAGATCGCCGCGACGCGGGCGCCCTGGCAGGCCGCCACGACCTCGGCGAGGGCGGCCAGCACTGCGGCGGCGACCTCGTCGGGGTCCTGGACCTGCCAGCCGGGTTCCGGCTGGCGCAACGGGTACTCGCGCAGCGCGGCCCGCCGCCAGGCCGATCCGGGCCAGTCCGATCCGGTCCGGCCCGATCCGGCCAGGCCGAAGGCGACGGCCTTCGCGGCCGTGGTGCCGACGTCCAGGCCCAGGATCACGTCGTCGGGCAGGCCGCCGGCACCGGGCCCTGGTGCGGGTCCGGCGCCGCCGTGCGCGCCACTGGGGGTCATACCAGCACGGCTCGGGCCAACAGGTCCTGCACGTGCGCGAGGACGACCTGCCGCAACTTGGCGTCGGCGGCCATGTCGGCGCCGAGGAAGGCCAGCACCGCGTCGACGGACTCCTCGATGGAGCCCGAGCCCAGCGCCGCCACCTCGTCGGCGCGGGCATCCTTGAGCGGGGCGCCGAGGCCGCGAAGGTGCGCGGCCCAGGCCGCGACCGCTCGGGCGGCCGCCACCGGCACCCGGCCGGCGGCGCGCTCGGCACGAATGGTGGGCACGATCCGCACGGGGATCTTCTGCGAGCCGTCGGCGGCGATCTGCGCCAGGGCGTGGCGGATGTTCGGGTTGGCGAACCGCGCCAGCAGGGCGGCGCGGTAGTCGGCGACCTCACCCTCGGGCAGCGCCAGGTGCGACGACGCCTCATCCCACCAGGCCTCCACCCAGCTGCGGCACACCGGATCGCTCATCGCGTCGGCCACCGTCTCGTGGCCCAGGATCGTGCCGGCGTAGGCCAGCAGGGAGTGCGAGCCGTTGAGCAGCCAGAGCTTGCGCTGCTCGAAGGGCACGACGTCCTCGACGATGCGCGCGCCGGCGTCGTCCCACGCGGGACGGCCGGCTGGGAACGCCCCCTGGATCACCCATTCGCTGAACGGCTCGGTGGGCACCGGCGCGGCGTCGATGACGCCGGTGGCCGCGAGCACGGCGGCGCGGTGCTCGTCGGTGGTCGCCGGGGTGATCCGGTCGACCATCGTGGTGGCGAACGAGACGTGGCTGGCGATCCAGGCGGCCAGCGAGGGGTCCACGAGCTGCGCGAGGTCGCGCACCACGGTGGCCAGTGCGGGGCCGTTCTCGGGCAGGTTGTCGCAGGGCACGATCGTGATCGGGTCGAGCCCGGCGGCTCGTCGGGCGAGGAACCCCGCGACCAGCCTGCCCGGCGTGGTGCGCGCGACCGCCGCCTGGTCGGCGGCCAGCGCTGCAACATCGGCCTGCACGTCGGCGCGGGTCACGTCCAGGTGGCCGTCGGCGGCGCGCAGGTAGCCCGCCTCGGTCACGGTGAGGGTCACGACCGCCAGCTGCGGGGAGCGCCAGTAGCCGAGCCACGCGTCGTGGTCGGCCGCGGCGTGCACCGCCGAGATGCTCGAGATCACCTCGAACGTGTCGGCCTCGGCGCCCCGCGTGATGAGCGTGTAGAGCCCGTCCTGCGGGGCGAGCGCGTCGGCCATCGCCACGGACCGGCCGGTGAATGCCGCGATGCCCCAGTCCGCGGCGTCGGTGGCGTTGTCGGTGTACCAGGCCTGGTGGGCCCGGAAGAAGTTGCCCAGGCCCACGTGCACGATGCGCACGGGTGCCGCCGGACGACCGTGGCCGGTGGTGCGGGCCAGGGGGATGGGTGCCTGGGGGATCTCGTCGATGCTCACAGCTTGAACGCCTTCCGGGGGTTGGCCACGACGAGGTCGTGGGCGGTGTCGAGGGCCTCGTCCAGGGTGAGCCGGTGGTCGGCGACCAGGGTGGCCAGGAACGCGGAGTCCATGCGGCGGTTCGTGTCGTGCCGCGCCGGGATGGACAGGAATGCTCGGGTGTCGTCGATGAATCCGGATGTGCGCGCGAATCCGGCCGTCTCGGTCACCGCGCTGCGGTAGCGGCGCATCGCCTCGGGCGAGTCGATGAACCACCAGGGAGCGCCGATGTAGACCGACGGGTAGAAGCCGGCCAGCGGCGCGAGCTCGCGCGAGTACACCGTCTCGTCGATCGTGAAGAAGATGACCTGGAAGTTCGGTGCGGTGCCGAACGCGGCGAGCATCGGCTGCACGGCGTTGGTGAACTCCACGGCCATCGGGATGTCACCGCCGACATCGGCGCCGTAGCGCTCGAAGCTCGGCGTGTGGTGGTTGCGGTACACCGCAGGGTGCAGGGTCATGACCAGCCCGTCCTCGGCGGCCATCCGCGCCTGCTGGAACATGAAGTCCCGGCGCAGGGCGTCGCCCTCGGGCGCGGTGATCGTGCCGTTGCGGGCGCGGGCGTAGAGCCGGGCGGCGTCGTCGGCATCCAGCGGCTCCACCCGGGCGTCACGGTGCGAGTGGTCGGTCGAGACGGCCCCGTTGGCCTTGAAGAAGGTGCGGCGCTGCTCCATCGCTGCCACCCAGCCCCCATAGGTGCCGGTGTCGACCCCGGCGACCTCGCCGAGCGTGTCGATCAGGCCGTTCCAGGCGGGGGTGGCCGGCTCGAGGTAGCGGTCGGGGCGGAACGTGGGGGCCACCGTGCCGGTCCACGTCGGGTCCTCGGCCAGGGCGCGGTGATGGCGCAGGTCGTCGGTCGGGTCGTCGGTGGTGGCCAGGAACTCGATGCCGAACCGCTCGTAGAGCGCCCTCGGACGGAACGCCGGCGTGCGCAGCGCAGCGTCGATCGCGTCGTAGATCGCGTCGGCGGTGCCGGCCGAGGGCACCAGGTCGATGCCGAAGACGTCGACCAGCTCGGACTCGAACCAGGACTTCACCGGGGTGCCACGGTAGGCCTTCCAGTGCGTGCACAGCAGGCGGAACGCCTCGCGCGCCTGCTCGGGCGTGAACTCCGGCTGGCCCACTCCCAGCTCGGCCAGGCTCACCCCGTGCGCGTGCAGCATCCGGTTCACGTAGTGGTCGGGCGTGATGAGCAGCGAGGTGGGGTCCCCGAACGGCTCGTCGTCTGCCAGCCACTGCGGGGGCACGTGGCCGTGCGGGGAGATGATCGGCAGGTCCCGCACCGCCGCGTACAGCTCACGGGCGATGGCTCGGGTGGTGGGATCTGCCGGGAGCAGGCGGTCGGGGTGCAGGTCGAGGGAAGCCATGCCCCGATGCTCCGCGGCCCCGCAGCCCGCCTGCAATCGGTTGCCGCCGGTTGCCCCACGACCTTGCCGAACCTCGACCTCGGGGGGGAGGGTGGGGGCCATGACTGAGACCCTCGACGTCGTCGGCGCCCTCGCGCGCCAGGCCCAGCGGGTCGGCGGCCCCGACCAGACCCTCACCGCCGAGGAGGTCCGCGCCTTCATCCTCCGGGTGCTCGGCGAGGCCGACCTCGACGGGCGCAGCGTCTGCCTGGTCATCCCCGACGGCACTCGCAGCAGCCCGCTGCCGCTGCTGCTCGGCGCCGTGCACGAGGCGCTGGCCGGGCGCGTCACGAAGCTCACCGCGCTCATCGCCCTCGGCACCCACCAGGCGATGTCCGACGCGGCGATCGCCAGGCACCTGGGCTACCGGGAGGGCGGCCTCGAGGCCACCTATCCGGGCATGACGGTCCTCAACCACGTCTGGTGGGAGCCCGAGACGTTCGCCACGCTCGGCACGATCAGCGCCGAGCGGGTCGGTGAGCTCACCGGCGGGCTGCTCGCCCAGGCGGCCCAGGTCTCGCTGAACCGTGCGGTCGTCGAGCACGACGTCGCCCTCGTCGTCGGACCGGTGCTGCCGCACGAGGTCGTGGGCATCTCCGGCGGGAACAAGTACTTCTTCCCCGGCATCGCCGGGCAGGAGATCATCGACCTCACCCACTGGGTGGGCGCGCTCATCACCAGCGCGCAGATCATCGGCACCCTGGGGATCACGCCGGTGCGGGCGCTCATCAACGAGGCGGCCGCCATGATCCCCAGCGAGAAGCTGGCGCTGTGCGTCGTGGCGAAGTCCGGCACCCCCGACCTGCATGCCGCCACGTTCGGCACGACCGAGACCGCCTGGGCCGCGGCCGCGGAGGTCTCGGCCGAGACGCACGTGCGCTACCTCGACGCACCGGTCAGGCGCGTGGTCTCGATCATCCCCACGAAGTACGAGGACATCTGGACTGCGGCCAAGGGCTTCTACAAGCTCGAGCCGGTGGTGGCCGACGGCGGCGAGGTGATCCTCTACGCCCCGCACGTCACCGAGATCTCGGCGACCCACCCCGAGATCCACGACATCGGCTACCACTGCCGGGACTACTTCGTCGGCCAGTGGGACCGCTTCAAGGACATCCACTGGGGCGTGCTCGCCCACAGCACGCACCTGCGCGGGGCCGGCACCTGGAGCCCTGAGGCTGGCGAGCGCTGCCGCCTGGACGTCACGCTCGTGACGAGCATCCCGCAGGACCGGGTGCGGGCGGCGAACCTGGGCTGCATCGCACCCGCGGACTTCGACCTGGCGGCCTACGAGGCCGACCCCGAGACGCTGGTGGTCCCCAACGCCGGGGAGGTCCTCTTCCGGCTGCGCTGACCCGTGGAGCCGCGCACCTTGAGCTTGACCGGGAGCACGTAGGCCTGGCCCGAGGTCGGCTTGGCCCCCTGCGTCATGGCGAGCAGGTTGCGCACGGCGGTGGCGCCCATGAAGCGGATCGGGGCGGCCACCGTGGTGAGCGGCGGGGTGATCAGCCGGGAGATCAGGATGTCGTCGAACCCGATCACGCTGAGGTCGGCCGGGACCCGCACGCCGGCCATCCGGGCACTGGCCACGATCCCCGCCGCCACGAGGTCGTTGTACGTGATCACCGCCGTGACCGGTTCGGCGAGCACCGCCTCGCCGATGCCCAGCCCACCCTCGAAGGTCGGTGCGACCGGCCCCACCCGCCGGGTCTGCAGGCCCAGCTCGCGGGCGGCGTCGCGCATGGCCCGCCAGCGGGCGCCGTTGGTCCAGGACGCGTCGGGGCCGGCCACGTAGGTGACGCTGGTGTGGCCCAGGTCGCGCAGGTGCGTGACTGCGGCGCGCATGCCGGCCCGGTTGTCGGTGACGACGCTGGGCACGTCGGGCATCGCGTGGTTGAGGATCACCAGCGGGATCTGCTTGGCGATCGTGCGCAGCGCGAGCTCCGACATGCGCGAGCTGCCGATGACGATCCCCTCCACGACGGGCAGCACCCGCTCGAGGGTCTCGCGCTCCACCTCGCCGGACTCCTGGGCGTCGGAGAGCAGGACCACGAACTCCTGCTCCCGGGCGGCCAGCTCTGCCCCCCGGATCAGCTCCGAATAGAACGGGTTGGACACGTCGGACACCATGAGCGCGATCATCCGGGTCTTGGAGGTCGACAGTGCGCGCGCGATGGGGTTGGCCCGATAGCCCAACTGCTCGGCGGCCTCCCGGATGCGGGCCGCGGTGTCGGCGTTCACCCGACCGGGCCGCGCGAACGCCCGGGACACGGTCGAAGGGGCGACCCCCGCCACCTTGGCCACGTCGTAGATGGTGGGCGAGGGGGTGCGTGGCTGGTCGGTCACCGTTGCAGGCTAGGCCGGCGCGCGCTGGGGTGGCAACCGCTTGTCAGACCCTCGACGCAGGGTCCCCGGCGGCGGATGGCCCACGTGGAGCAACAGCTGGCAACCGATTGCCGCGGGGTTGGCGCCGCTGGCTGAATGTGACCCAGCACGAACCCAACCCACCACCCCGGGCCCACCGCCCGGACCCTGCGAAGGAGATCCCCATGGCTGTCACAGCCACGGCCGCCCCGGTGGCCACGACCCCGAGGAAGCTGGGTTGGCGCCAGTACTCGGGCTATGCCACCGGCGACGCGGCGAACAACCTCGCGTTCGCGATGGCCTCGTCGTTCCTGCTGCTCTACTACACCAACGTCGTGGGCCTCGGCGGCGCCGCGATCGGCACCATGTTCCTGCTGATCCGGTTCTGGGACGCGTTCGCCGACCTCTTCGCCGGTCGCCTGGTCGATGGCAAGAAGCCCGGACGGTTCGGCAAGTTCCGCCCGTTCATCATCTGGTTCTCGCTGCCGCTGCTGCTGTCGAGCATGGCGATCTTCTCGGCGAAGATCTTCTTCCCCAACCTCGACGAGACCCAGGCCCTCATCTACGCCTACGTCTCGTACGCCGTGATGGGCACGCTGTACAGCCTGGTCAACATCCCCTACGGCTCGATCGCCCCCGCGATGACCCAGGTGCCCACGGAGCGCGCCAAGCTCGCCAGCTGGCGCGTCTGGGGCTCCAACCTCACCATCCTGATGCTCTCGTTCGTCGTCGCCCCGCAGATCAAGAAGTTCGCCAAGGACCCCGACGGCCTGCAGCAGTCGCTGTTCATCACCACCGCCATCTTCGTGGTCGTGGGCATGGCGCTGTACCTGTGGACCGTCATGAACGTCAAGGAGCAGGTCCAGCGCGACGTCGCCGCCCCGAGCATCCGTGAGAGCTTCGGCACCCTGCGCCACAACAAGCCGCTGCTGTGGCTGTGCCTGGGCAGCCTGGCGTTCCTCACCGGCATGACCGCCATCGGTGCCCTCGGCGCCTACTACGCGCTCTACGTGCTCAATGACGCGACCTACATCGCGTGGAACGCCGTCGCACAGGTCGTCGGCACCTTCCTGATCGCCTCGTTCATCCCGAAGATCGTCCGCACGATCGGCAAGCGCAACGGCTTCATCGTGCTGGGGCTCGTGGGCGTCGTCGCCGGCGTCGTCCTGGCCTTCCTCCCGCCGAGCGTCCCGGCCCTGTCCCTGGTCGGGTTCTTCCTGCTCGGCATCGGGATGGGCGGCGTCAACACCCTCATGTGGGCCCTGGAGGCCGACACCGTCGAGTACGGCGAGTGGAAGACGGGGATCCGCACCGAGGGCACCACCTACGCGATGTTCTCGTTCACCCGCAAGATGGGCCAGGCCATCGGCGGCGCCGCAGGCGCCTACGCCCTCGGCGTCGTCGGCTTCAACTCGGCGGCGGCCAAGGCCGGCGAGACGCAGAGCGCCTCGGCCATCGACGGTGTCCAGCTGGCCACCGGCCTGCTGACCGCCGGGTTCATCCTGATGTCCCTGCTGATCATGTGGTTCTACCCGCTGACCGACAAGGTGTTCCGCCAGATCGTCAGCGAGATCGCCGCCCGGCGCGCGACCCGCACCGGCGCCGACACGGTCAGCGCCTGAGCACCGTCCCCGCTCAGCCTGTCCACGAGACGGGCTGGGCGGGGACCCTCCCTGTTGGCACCGGGCACCCGCCACGGCCACACCGACCAAACCCACCGCACCGACCACACACCACGAAGGACCGTGAGCACCGATGACCACCGAGACAGCCCCCCCGACCGCGACCGCCCAGGTGGGTGTGCTGGGGATGGGCGTGATGGGCAGCAACCTCGCCCGCAACTTCGCCAGCCGCGGCTACACCGTCGCGCTGTACAACCGCTCCCCCGGGCGCACCGAGGCCGTCATGGCCGCCCACGGCAGTGAGGGCGACTTCGTCCCGGCGTTCAGCGTCGAGGACTTCGTGGCCAGCCTCGAACGGCCGCGCCGCGTGGTGCTCATGGTGGTCGCCGGTCCCGCCACGGATGCCGCGATCGCCTCGCTGCTGCCCCACCTGGAGCCCGGCGACATCCTCGTCGACGGCGGCAACTCGCACTTCCCCGACACCCGCCGGCGCGAGGCCGACCTGCGAGCCCAGGGCTTCCACTTCGTCGGCGCCGGCATCTCAGGTGGCGAGGAGGGCGCACTCAAGGGCCCGTCCATCATGCCCGGCGGCCCCGCGGAGTCCTACGCGGTGCTCGGCCCGATGTTCGAGAGCATCGCGGCGAAGGTCGACGGCGTGCCCTGCTGCACCCACGTCGGCCCGGACGGCGCGGGGCACTTCGTGAAGATGGTGCACAACGGCATCGAGTACGCCGACATGCAGCTCATCGGCGAGGCCTACGACCTGCTTCGCCAGGGCCTTGGGGCGACCCCGGCGGAGATCTCGGCGATCTTCGCCGAGTGGAACACCGGCGACCTCGAGTCGTTCCTCATCGAGGTGACCGCCGAGGTGCTGGCCCACGTCGACGCCGCGACGGGCAGGCCGTTCGTCGACGTCGTCCTCGACGAAGCCGGCCAGAAGGGCACCGGACGGTGGACGGTGCAGAACGCACTGGACCTCGGCGTGCCGATCACAGGCATCGCCGAGGCCACGTTCGCCCGCGCGCTGTCCAGCTCCGTGCCGCAGCGCGAAGCCGCGCGGGGTGTCCTGCCCGGCCACGCCGGCACCTGGCAGGTCACCGACCGCGCCGCGTTCATCGAGGACATCCGCCAGGCGCTGTACGCCTCGAAGGTGGTCGCCTACTCGCAGGGCTTCGACCAGATCGCGGCGGCCAGCGCCGAGTACGACTGGGACATCGACCGAGGGGCCATGGCCCGGATCTGGCGGGGTGGCTGCATCATCCGGGCCCGGTTCCTCAACCGGATCACTGAGGCGTACGAGCGCGATCCGCAGCTGCCGCTGCTGCTGGCGGACCAGTACTTCGCCGACGCGGTGGGCGCGGGCGTGCCGGCGTGGCGCCGGGTCGTCGCCCAGGCCGCGCTCAACGGCGTGCCCACCCCGGCGTTCGCCTCGTCGCTGAGCTACTACGACGGCCTGCGCGCCGAGCGCACGTCGGCGGCGATCATCCAGGGCCAGCGCGACCTGTTCGGCGCCCACACCTACCGGCGCGTCGACAAGCCGGGCAGCTTCCACACCCTGTGGTCAGGTGACCGCAGCGAGGTCGAGGCCTGACATGCCGACCACCGCCACCGCCCTGCCGCCCTCGGTCACCCCCGAGGTCGGCAGGGGCGGCCTGCCCGTGCTCCGGGTCGCCACCCCAGCCGTCACCGCCGAGCTCGCCCTGCAGGGCGCCCACCTCACTGCCTGGACCCCCGCGGGCCAGGAGCGGGTGCTCTGGACCAGCCAGCACAGCGCCTTCGCCCCCCGCCAGCCGATCCGCGGCGGGATCCCCGTCTGCTTCCCCTGGTTCGGCCCCGGGCCGACCGCCGAGGCCGGCCTGCACGGCTTCGCCCGGACCACGCCATGGCGCGTCACGGCGGCCAGCGAGACCCTCGACGGGGTCCAGCTCACCCTGACCCTCACCGACGCCGAGGTCGCCGACCGGGCGGCGTGGCCCCACCCCTTCACAGCGAGCCTGCAGCTGAGCATCGGCCAGTCGCTGGGCGTCGCCCTCGCGGTCACGAACACCGGCCCCGCGCCGGTCACCTACGCCCAGGCGCTGCACACCTACCTCGCGGTGGGCGACGTCCGTCAGGTGCAGGTCCACGGGTTGGCCGACCTGCCGTACCTGGACCGCCTCGGCCCCGGCGCGCAGCCACCGGCGAGCGAGCCGCTGCGCATCGGCGGGGAGACCGACCGGATCTACCCGCAACCCGGCACGATCCAGGTGGCCGACCCAGTGCTGGGCCGCATGATCACCGTGACCTCGACCGGGTCCGCGGATGCGGTCGTGTGGAACCCATGGGTCGCCAAGGCGGCCGCCATGGCGGACTTCGGTGACGCGGAGTGGCCCGAGCTGCTCTGCGTGGAGACGGCGAACGTGCTGGACCACGCGATCACCCTCGAGCCCGGCGCGACGGCCACCATGGCAGCCCGCTACGACGTCACGCCGACGCCCTGAGCAGCTGGGGTCGGGCCAGAGGACGCCCGGGCGCACCCGTGCAGATTGCTGATGGCTGCGGCACGGGTGCAGGGTGGCCCCGATGGGGGATCTGTCGATGACCGAGGAGGACGCAGTGAACCCCGCCCAGCCCGCGCACGCGTCCGCCGCAGCGGACCCGGCACCGACCCGCCCTGACGGCCCGGCGTGGGCGCGCCTGCTGCCGCGGGCCGAGCAGGAGCACGCGGAGCGGGTCGCAGCGGCGATCGGCGAGCCCGAGCGCCTGGGCGTCGCGTTCTCCGGCGGCGTGGACTCCACCGTGCTGCTCGCCCTGGCCGCGCGGGCGCTGGGCCCGGCCCGCACGCTGGCCGTGCTCGGGGTCTCCCCCAGCCTCGCCGCCAGCGAGCGTGCCGCCGCCCACGACCTCGCCGCGGACCTCGGCACTCCCCTGGTCGAGGTGCGCACCTTCGAGGGCGCCAACGCCGCCTACCGCGCGAACGGCCCCGACCGCTGCTTCCACTGCAAGCACGAGCTGTTCGCCCGCATCTCGGACACCGTCGCGCAGGCCTACGGCCTGACCGCGGTGGCGTACGGCGAGAACGCCGACGACGCCCGGCGGCGCGACCGCCCCGGGTCCGCGGCGGCCCGCGACCATGCCGTCCTGCGCCCGCTGGCCGAGGCAGGCCTGGACAAGGCCGCGGTGCGCTCGGTGGCCAGGGCGATGGGCCTGCGCAACGCCGACAAGCCGGCGGCCCCTTGCCTGGCCTCCCGGATCCCGCACTTCGAGGACGTGACGCCGCAGAAGCTCGCGCAGGTGGAGGCCGCCGAACGGGCCGTCGCCGCGCTCGGGTTCGCCGACTGCCGGGTGCGCCACCACGGGGAGGTCGCCCGCCTCGAGCTGCCCGCGGTGGATCTGGCCCGCGCCGTCACGGAGCCCATCCGGGAGCAGCTGCTCGCCGGCGTCCGCGCCGCCGGGTTCCGGTTCGTCGCGCTCGACCTGGCCGGGGTGCAGTCCGGGGCCTTCACGCTGCCACTGGTGGCAGGCGATGGCTGAGCCCAGCTGGGTGCCGCCCGAGGCGCTGCGCCGGGTCGCGGAGCTCGATCACGACCGGCAAGCCCGGCGCGGCTACCCGGAGGCGGTGTACTGCGAGGCCAAGACGCCGGGTCAGGTGCGCAGCATCGCTGCCGAGGTGCGGGCAGTCGGGGCGCCCACGCTGTTCACCCGGGCGGACGCTGCGCACGCCGCCGCCGTGCTCGCCGAGCTGCCCGACGCCGCTCACGACCCGGAGGCCCGGCTGCTCATGTGGCCCGCCACTGCACCCGAGCCCACCGGCGGCCACGTCGTCGTCGCCTGCGCCGGCACCTCCGACCTGCCGGTGGCACGCGAGGCGCTGCTCACGGTGCAGCACCTGGGGCGGCCGGCCGAGTTGGTGTGCGACGTGGGCGTGGCAGGCCTGCATCGGGTGCTCGGCCGCCTGGACCTGCTGCGCGACGCCCAGGCCATCATCGTGGTCGCCGGCATGGACGGCGCCCTGCCCAGCGTGGTCGCGGGCCTGGTGCGCGCCCCGGTGATCGCGGTGCCGACATCCGTCGGCTACGGCGCCGCGTTCGAAGGCCTCGCCGCGCTGCTGGCGATGCTCAATGCCTGCTCCCCCGGCGTGGCCGTGGTGAACATCGACAACGGCTACGGCGCCGGGCACCTGGCCGCGCAGATTGCGGCACCCCGATGAGCGGCAGCCTGCCGAGCGCGGCGCAGCCCGACCTGCCACCGAGGGCCTTGCGGCCCACTCCGCCGAGCGCCTGCTGGGTCGACGCCCGCTTCGGCGTGGCCGGCGACATGCTCGTGGCGGCCCTGGTCGACGGCGGTGCCCCGCTCGACGCGCTGCAGGCTGCGGTCGACGCGGTCATCCCGGGGGCGGTCCAGCTCGAGGTTGCGGAGGTGACCCGAGCCGGACAGCGCGCCCTGCACTGCACGGTTACCAGCCGGGAGCCCGATCCGCCGCACCGGCGGTGGTCCGACCTCCGGGATGCTCTGGCGGCGGCCGACCTCGCAGCGCCGGTCAGCGCCGCCGCCCTGGCCGTGTTCACTCGGCTCGCCGCTGCCGAGGCCCGCGTGCACGGCACGGACCCCGCCGAGGTGCACTTCCACGAGGTGGGTGCCTGGGACTCGATCGCCGACGTGGTGGCCACCTGCGCCGGGCTGCACGCCCTGGGCGTCGAGCGCCTGGCGGCGGGCCCGATCGCGCTGGGCTCGGGCACGGTCCGCACCGCGCACGGCGAGCTGCCGGTACCGGTGCCTGCGGTGCTCGAGCTCGTCACCGGTTGGCGCGTGCACGCCGGCGGGATGGGCGAGCTCGCGACCCCGACCGGCGTCGCCCTGCTCACCACGCTCGCGGTCGCCTGCGAGGAGCTGCCGGCGATGACGGTGACCGGCGTCGGCGTCGGTGCCGGCAGCCGGGACACCCCCGGGCACCCCAACGTGGTCCGGGTGGTACTGGGCACCCGGGCCGAGCCCGCGGCGGCTGGAGCCACCGGAACCCAGGACGCGGTGCTCATCGAGGCCAACGTCGACGACCTGGACCCCCGGGTCTGGCCGAGCGTGCTCGCGGGCCTGCTCGAGGCGGGGGCCGCGGACGCCTGGCTGACCCCGATCGTGATGAAGAAGGGTCGGCCCGCGCACACGCTCGCGGTGCTGGGCCCTGCGGCGGCCAGCACCGAGCTGCGCCACGCGATCTTCACCTTGGTGCCGACGCTCGGGGTCCGCGAGACGACCGTCGCCAAGCACGCGCTGGAACGCTGTTGGCGCCCGGTCGAGGTCGCGGGCCACGTGGTGGGCATCAAGCTCGGGGTGCGCGACGGGCACATCACCTCCGCAACCCCCGAGTTCGAGGAGGTGGCCGCGGCGGCGGCGGCCACCGGCCGGCCCGTGCGCGAGGTGCTGGCACGGGCGATCGCCGCTGCGGAGGCCGCCGGTTGGAGCTCGGGCGCCCCCGCCCCGCGGTGATCGCGAGACCGGCAGGACAGCCCATGCGATCGAACAAGTGGCAACCGGTTTCCACGACATGGTGCAGGGAACCAGACTGAGGCCAGACACGCCCCCGAGCCATGACCCACGAGAGATCGGAACCCGCCCCATGACCAGTAGCACGCCGACGATCACCGACCCCGACGAGCTGGCGGTGGCCACCATCCGCACGCTGGCGATGGACGCGGTGCAGGCGGCGAACTCCGGGCACCCCGGCACGCCGATCGCGCTGGCGCCCGTGGCCTACACGCTCTGGCAGGAGTTCCTGCGCTTCGACCCGGCCGCGCCGATCTGGGCCAACCGCGACCGCTTCGTGCTGTCGGCCGGGCACGCCTCGACGTTGCTGTACTCGCTGCTGCACCTGGCACAGGTGCACTCCGTGAACCCGAAGTACGAGACGCTCGGCGAGCTGTCCATCACGTTG
>DASVBK010000251.1:0-9192 GCA_036375875.1 Candidatus Nanopelagicales bacterium | reverse complement strand
GACTACCGCCAGATCCTCATGCTGGTCGACCGGCACGACTGGCTCTCGGCGTTCTGCTCCGAGATCGGGGTCGCCGTGGGGGCTGAGCGCGCGCTCGGGCTCACGCCCCCGGAGCGCGCCCAGCACCTGCGCATCGCGCTCTGCGAGCTGACGCGGATCGCTCATCACCTGGCGTTCCTCGCAGCCCTGCCCGGGCCGCTGCCGGACCAGTGGCGCGGGTCGGCGTGGGCGTGGCGCGCCGAGGTGCTGGACCTCATCGAGGCGGCGACCGGTCAACGGGTGCATCCGATGTTCTGCCAGGTCGGCGGGGTGCGCGGCGATGTCACGGGGGCTTGGGTCGACGGCGTGACGGCGGCCTGCGAGCGCTGGGAGCGTGACCGGTTTCCGGCCGTGGGCGGCCCAGCACTGGTCGACGTGCTCGCCGAGCGGTACACCGGGGTCGCCGTGCTCCCGTCGGCGGTGGCGCTGGGCCACGGGGCGTCGGGACCGGTGGCTCGGGCCAGTGGCGTGGACCTCGACCTGCGCCGCGACGATCCCACGCTGCCGTACCCACCGTTCGAGGTGCCCCTGCGCCAGGCCGGCGACGCGAGGGCTCGCGTCGAGCTGCTGGTGGCCGAGCTCGGGGTGGGCCTGGCCCTGGTGCGCTGGGCGGCGGCTCGGCTTGCTGCCTCGCACGGCGAGCCGGTCTCGGTGCGGCTGCCCAAGGTGGTGCGGGTGCCCGAGGGCAGCACCTACACGTGGACCGAGAACCCCACGGGCATCAACGGCTACCTGCTGGTGTCCCGCAACGAGCGGACGCCGTGGCGCCTGAAGCTGCGCAGCGCGGGCTTCGGCAACGCGATGGCACTGGGGGCGGCCCTGGTCGGGACGCCGGAGTCGGCGCTGCCTGCGGCGATCGCGAGCTTCCTGCTGGTGTGCGGCGACATCGACCGCTGAGCCCCCCGCCCCGGCAGCCTCGCTCGGTGCACGACCCTCCGCGTGGACCGGGCGGGTCATCCTGAGCGGAGGCCGGTCCCACGAGCGGAGGTCTCGCGGCGCCGGGCCGAGGGCGCCGGGCGAGGGGCCGGGCCGAGGGGGCCGGGCCGAGGGGGCCGGGCCGAGGGGGCCGGCCGAGGGCGCCGGGCTGACGGAGGCGCTGCCCCGCTCAGTGCTCGGGGTGCTCGCGCAGGTAGGTGGCGAAGACCGCACGGAACAGCGGCTCGAGCTCGCCTGGGTCAGCGCTGAACGCCTGGCGTGCGGCCTCGATCGACTCCATGAACGAGCCGCTGATCTCGCCGAGCGAGCCGCCCTCGTCGGCAGTGGCCGCCAGGGCGGGGGTGTGCGCCATGAGGTCGATGAAGAACTGCACGTCACGGCGGTGGCGGGCACGGTCGAAGGCCGCATCGCGCAGCTGCTCGAACGGCCAGTCCTCGTAGGGACCCTCGGGGGTGGCGGCGTCGCTCATGGCCTGCACCCTAACCGGATGGCGCGGCGGCCCGCCCACGCCCGCCGCTCGCTGCTCCGAGCACTGGGCTGGCGATGGCCGCCGAGCCCCAGCGTGCCGGGCCCACAGGCTCAGGTCGAGCTGCGGGGCACCCCCGGCGCGGCTCCCGCGCTGCCGCGCCGATGCTCACCGGCCGTGCCCGGCTCCTCCGGGTCCTCGCGCAGCCTGCACAGGTGCTCCAGCCACAGCGAGACCGCGGCCAGCACGAGCCCACCGAGCGCCGCGAGGCTCGCAGCGAGCAGGCGCTCGCGTCCCGCGGCGATCGCGGTCTCCTCGAGCAGGCGCAGCGCGGTGCCGCCGTACACCCCGAAGACGACTGCCCCGGTGCGGGAACCCGCCAGCGCCAGCGCGGTGGTGCGGGCCGCCACGAGGGGGGCCATCCGTGGCGTGCCCGGCTTGGGGTGCAGCCGGCGGCGCGCCACGAGGGTCCAGGCGGTCACGAACGCGGCCACCACCCAGATGACGATCACGGCCATCCAGGGCACCACCGGGAGCCGGGCCTGGCTGTCCACCCAGTCGGCGATGAGCCATCCGAGCAGCCCGGCCACGCCTGCGACCAGCACGAGCATCCGGATCGAGGTCGGCTTCACCGCCACCACGTCCCCTCGGCCAGCACCGCGACCGGCTGCGCCGGATCGTCGGCCACCGCTGCGGCCCACTGCGCCACGGGCCGGGCGGGGTGCCCGACCGGCTCCAGTGGCCACGCCGGGTCCAGCGCCGCCCAGGGTGCGAGCACGAACGCGCGCTCGTGCGCGCGGGGGTGAGGCACCGTGAGCGCCGCCTCCCCGCGACGGACGCCGACCATGTCGAGCAGGTCGACGTCGAGGGTGCGCGGGCCCCAGCGGACCTCGCGGATGCGCTCGGCGTCCGCCTCGAGGGCGTGTGCGAGGGCCAGCAGCTCCTCGGCGGTCATCTCGGTCTCGACGATGACGACGGCGTTGGCGTACTCGGGCTGCTCGGGGCCGCCCACCGGCGCCGTGCGCCACAGCGCGGAGACGCCCACCACGGTGATGCCAGGGGCCGCATCCAGCGCCCGCACCGCCGCGGCCAGCGTGGCCGCGGGGTCACCGAGGTTCGCGCCGAGGCCCAGCGCGGCCCGGGTCATCGGGACCTCGTGATGCGCACGGCGACATCACCGAACGGCACCGGGATCGGCGCCTGCGGCTTGTGCACGGTCACCGTGACGGCCTGCACGTGCTCGAACTCCAGGCACCGCTGCGCGATCTGCACGGCCAGCGTCTCGATGAGCTGCACCGGCTCGCCCTCGAGCACCTCGACGACGGCGGAGGCAACCGCGCCGTAGTCGGCGGTGAGGCGCAGGTCGTCGAAGCGCGCCGCTCGCGCCAGTGTGGGCACCCCCAGCTCGACATCGACGACGAACGGCTGGCCCTCGACCCGCTCCTCGGGCAGCACGCCGTGGAAGCCACGCGCGCGGACCCCGGTGAGCACGATCCGGTCCAGGCCTGATGGGAAACTGTCGGTCATGCTGCCCCCTCGCCCTCCGCGGCCCGCCACGCCCCGGCGACCGCGACGGCATCCCGCGAACCCCGGACGTCGTGCACCCGCACCGCCCACGCCCCGGCTGCGGCCGCCAGCGCGGTGATGGCATCGGTCGCCGCGTCGCGCTCATCCATCGGCCGGGCCTCGCCGTCTCGGGCGAGCAGCTCGCCCAGGAACCGCTTGCGGCTGGCGCCGATGAGCACCGGCCGGCCCAGGGCGAGCAGCGCCGGCAGGTGGCCCAGCAGCAGCCAGTTGTGCGAGGCCGTCTTGGCGAACCCCAACCCCGGGTCGAGCACGACCCGGGCCGGGTCCACCCCAGCGGCCGCCAGGGCCACGAGGCGGCCCCGCAGCTCGGAGCAGACCTCACCGACGACGTCGTCGTAGCGGGCCAGGTCGTCCATGGCCGCGGAGTGCCCGCGCCAGTGCATCACCACGTAGGGCACGTCGCACCCGGCGATGAAGCCCGCCATCTGCGGGTCGGCTAGGCCGCCGGAGACGTCGTTGACGAGGGCGGCGCCGGCCTCCACCGCCGCGGCTGCCACCTCGGCGCGCATCGTGTCCACGCTCACCACGACGCCGTCCCGGGTGAGGGCCGCGATGACGGGCAGGATGCGCCGCAGCTCCTCGTCCACCGGGATGCGGGCGGCGCCGGGGCGGGTGGACTCCCCACCGACGTCGATGAGGTCGGCCCCGGCTGCGACCTGGGCCATGCCGCGCTCGATGGCCGCGCCGGGGGCGAAGTACCGCCCGCCGTCGGAGAAGGAGTCGGGCGTGACGTTGAGCACGGCCATCACGAGCGTGCGCTGGAGCGACCCCAGCGGGGCGGGCAGCCCGATCGGATGCTCCACGGCGCGCCTACTGCTTCGAGATGAGGGCCAGCACCTCGGCGCGGGTGGCGGCCTCGCGCAGCACGCCGCGCACCGCACTGGTGACCGTCCGAGCCCCGGGTTTGCGCACGCCGCGCATCGACATGCACAGGTGCTCGCACTCGATCACGACGATGACGCCACGCGGTTCGAGCACGCGGACCATGGCGTCGGCCACCTGCGTGGTGAGCCGCTCCTGCACCTGCGGCCGCTTGGCATACACGTCGACGAGGCGGGCGATCTTGCTCAGCCCAGTGATGCGGCCCTCGCGGTTGGGGATGTAGCCCACATGCGCCACGCCGTGGAACGGCACGAGGTGGTGCTCGCACGTGGAGTACACCTCGATGTCCTTCACGAGGACGAGCTCGTCGTGGCCGAGGTCGAAGGTGGTGGTGAGCACCTCCTGGGGCTGCTGGTGCAGCCCCCGGAAGAGCTCGGCGAAGCTGCGGGCGACCCGGTCCGGCGTGTCACGCAGCCCGTCGCGGTCGGGGTCCTCGCCGATGGCGAGCAGCAGCTCACGCACCGCGGCGGCGGCCCGATCGTGGTCGAAGGGTGCCGAGACCGGCCCATCGTCGACGACGTGGACGGGGTCGACGCTCGTCACTGCCCGCCGCCCGGGGTACCGCCCTCGCTGGTGCCGTGCTCGGGCGCGTCGCCACCAGAGGCGGGCGGGTGCTGGTGCGGGTCGGCAGCGCCCGAAGCGGGGGCCTGGGGAACCTGGTCGTCAGGCCGCGGTGCCCCGGCCTGCTCAGGGGGCGGGGCCTGCCAGCCCCCGAGCCCCGGGGCCGCTGCGGTGCTGCCGCTGCCCGGCGTGGCATGAGCGCCCTGCCCGTTGCCGCCCTGGCCGTTGCCACCGTGCGGGGCCTGGGGCGACCCGGCCTGCGGCGGCTGGCCGTAGCCCGGGCCGTAGCCGGGGGCAGCGCCCGTGACCGGCATCGGCGCAGGCATCCCGTAGGGGGAGCCGGGCGCCGCCGGCAGGCCGTAGGCGCCGCGCTGCACCCCGGCGGACACCGGTTCGGTGGTGCGCGGCGGCACCTCGACCGGCGGCAGCTCCGAGGGGGTCCGACGCTCCGAGCCGGTCCACGCCGGACGCTTCGGCCGAAGGCGCAGCGGCTCGAAGATCTCGGCGACCTGCTCCTTGTTCAGGGTCTCCTTGGCCAGCAGCTCGACGACCAGGGCGTCGAGCACGTCGCGGTTGTCGACCAGGATCTCGAAGGCCTCGTTGTGCGCCTGGTCGATCAGGCCGCGGACCTCCTCGTCGATCGCGCCGGCGACCTCCTCGGAGTAGTCGCGCATGTGGCCCATGTCGCGGCCGAGGAAGACCTCGCCGTTCTCCTTGCCGTAGCGGATCGCGCCGAGCCGCTCGGTCATGCCGTACTGGGTGACCATGGCGCGGGCCACGGCCGTGGCCTTCTCGATGTCGTTCGCGGCCCCCGTCGTGGGGTCGTGGAAGACGAGCTCCTCGGCGGCCCGGCCGCCCAGCATGTAGGCCAGCTGGTTGAGCATCTCGCTGCGCGTGGTCGAGTACTTGTCCTGGTCGGGCAGCACCATCGTGTAGCCCAGCGCCCGGCCGCGCGGCAGGATCGTGATCTTGTGCACCGGGTCGTTGCCGGGCAGTGCCGCGGCCACCAGGGCGTGCCCGCCCTCGTGGTAGGCGGTGATGAGCTTCTCCTTGTCGTCCATCACGCGCGTGCGCTTCTGCGGCCCTGCGATCACGCGGTCGATGGCCTCGTCCAGCGCGCGGTTGTCGATGAGCGCCGACCCGGAGCGCGCGGTGAGCAGCGCGGCCTCGTTGAGCACGTTCGCCAGGTCGGCGCCGGTGAACCCGGGGGTGCGTCGGGCCACGGCCTCGAGGTCCACGTCGGGGGCGATCGGCTTGCCGCGCGCGTGAACGTTGAGCACCTGGAGGCGACCCTGCAGGTCCGGCGGGCTGACCTGGATCTGGCGGTCGAAGCGGCCCGGGCGCAGCAGCGCGGGGTCGAGGATGTCCGGCCGGTTCGTCGCGGCGATGAGGATGACCCCGCCGGTGACGTCGAAGCCGTCCATCTCGACGAGCATCTGGTTGAGGGTCTGCTCGCGCTCGTCGTGGCCACCCCCGAGGCCAGCACCGCGGTGCCGGCCGACGGCGTCGATCTCGTCGATGAAGATGATCGCCGGTGCGTTGGTCTTGGCCTGCTCGAACAGGTCGCGCACGCGGGAGGCGCCCACGCCGACGAACATCTCGACGAAGTCCGAGCCGGAGATGGAGAAGAACGGCACCCCGGCCTCACCGGCGACGGCGCGCGCGAGCAGGGTCTTGCCGGTGCCCGGGGCACCGTAGAGCAGCACGCCCTTGGGGATCTTGGCGCCCACCGCCTGGAACCGGGCCGGGTCCTGGAGGAACTCCTTGATCTCGCCGAGCTCCTCGACCGCCTCCTCGGCCCCGGCGACGTCGGCGAACGTCGTCTTGGGCATGTCCTTGCTCACGGCCTTGGCCTTCGACTTGCCGAAGCTCATGACCCCCCGGCCGCCGCCGCCCATCTGGTTCATGAAGAAGAACAGCAGGAGCAGCACGAGGAAGACCGGCAGCATCGAGACCAGCAGGGTGGTGAAGAAGCCCTGCTGTGGCACCTTGACGTTGTAGCTGTCGAGCTTGCCGTCGTCGACGGACTTCTGCAGCTCGCGCTGCAGCTCGATGCCCTGGCCGTCGATGTACTCGGCGAACTTCTTGGTGTCGTCCGGGTAGGTCAGCTCGATGCGCTGCTCGACGTCGACGAGCAGGGCGTCGGAGATCTCGCCGGCCTGGATGGCCGAGACCGCTGCGGAGGTGTCGATCTGGCGGGGGCCGGTGGCATCGCTGACCAGGCTGCTGCCCACGAGCAGCACGCCTGCGACGACCAGGATCCAGAAGATCGGACCACGGAGAAAGCGCTTCACGTCCATCCCTGCCCCGGGTCGCCCCGGCCTCGCGAAGGCGGTGAGGTCCGGCACTGCCAGCGCCGGTCGGGCATGCCCGCCCCACGGGCACTCGCCCGTGGAACGAAACTACACCGGTGCTCGGGCACTCGGTCCCACGGTTCGCGAAGGGCGTAGGGGAGGCTTACCGGACCCGAACCCGGCTCAGCGGGCGCCCTGGCTCGCTCCGCGGCCCAGGCCCCGGCGGCACATGGCGCCCGCACGCGTCGTCAGGGCGAGCCGGCCTCGCCGCGTTCCCGCCGGAGATCCTGTCGTCGAGCCGGCCCAGCGCCGGCAGATCCATGGCAGTCCGCGAGGCTGGCGCGAGCACGTCCGGAGCCACTTGCCCCCGCCCAGCCGGCTGATGTACGATTCATCCAGTTCGGACGCCATTGCATCCCCCGTCGATGGCGTCCGAACCTTTTTCGTCTCCGGGCCGCGGGCAACTAGCCTTGCGGCCCGTGTCGTCCCTCGCCAGCGTTGTCCTGTCGCTGCTGGCGCTCGTGCTCGCCGCGGTGGCCCTCGTGCTGGCGACCATCGCCAACCGGCGGTGGGCCACGCGCCGCCGCGGGACGGGTGCCGGCGACCGCGACGCGTCCGCGACCGCCGGCGAGGCGCCCAGCGCTGCCCCGGCGCTCCTGGCGCTGCAGGGCCAGCTCGCCGCGGTGCACCCCGAGCTCACCGACCTGCGTGAGGGGCTCGATCGCCAGGCAGGAGCCGTGAGCCGGCTCGAGGGTGAGGTCCAGCAACTGGCGTCTGCGCTGGCGGCACTCGGGAGCTCGATGGCTGCCACCCGAGCCGGCGTCGAGGCCCTCACCAGCACCCCGCCGCGCGACCCCACGGCGCTGCGCCACGTGGCGCTCGTGCGCTACGACGCCTTCGCCGACCTGGGCGGGCGGCTGTCCTACAGCGTGGCGCTGCTCGATGACACGGCCTCCGGCCTGGTGCTCACCACCCTGGCCGCCAAGGCCGAGGTGCGCACCTACGTGCGCACGGTGTCGGGCGGCTCGGGCGACGCGGTGCTGACCGCCGAGGAGCAGCGGGCGGTCGAGGCGGCGATGGCTGCCGACGGGCACGGCAGCGACGCCGAGCCCGAGGCCGGGCAGGGACATCCGTCGGGCGCGGAGCTGGGCCGACCCGTTGCCCCTTCCAGTGGATCAGGGAGTCGATCGTGACCGTTGTGGCCTTCCAGGGTGAGCTCGGGGCGAACTCGCACATCGCGATCAACGAGGTGTTCCCCGCCGCCGCGGCGCTGCCCTGTGCGACGTTCGAGGACGTCTTCGCCGCCGTGGCCGACGGCACCGCGCCGCTGGCGATGATCCCCATCGAGAACTCGCTGGCCGGGCGCGTGTCGGACATCTACCACCTGCTGCCAGTGGCGGGCCTGGCCATCGTCGGCGAGCACTTCCTGCCCATCCGCCACCAGCTGCTGGGCGTGCCAGGGGCCACCGTGGCCGAGCTGCGCACGGTGGAGAGCCACGTCATGGCGCTCGGCCAGTGCCGCAACGCGGTCCGTCGGCTGGGCCTGACCCCCATCGTCGCGGCTGACACGGCCGGCTCGGCGCGCGAGGTGGCGGCCGTCGGGGACCGCACCCGGGCGGCCATCGCCTCCGAGCTCGCGGCCCGCACCTACGGCCTCGAGGTGCTCGAGGAGAACATCGAGGACGCCGACCACAACACGACACGGTTCCTGGTGCTCGCGCGCGAGGCCGAGGACGCCGACCCGGCCGAAGGTCCGATGATCACCACGCTCGTGTTCCGCGTGCGCAACGTGCCCGCCGCGCTCTACAAGGCGCTCGGTGGGTTCGCCACGAACAGCGTGAACATGACCAAGCTCGAGAGCTACATGCTCGACGGGCACTTCTCCGCCACGCAGTTCTACGCCGACGTGGAGGGCCATCCCGAGGATCGTGGTCTGGCCTTCGCCCTCGAGGAGCTCGGGTTCTTCTCCCACGAGGTGAGCATCCTGGGCACGTACCCAGCCAGCCCGTTCCGCCGGACGATGGCCTGAGCGAGCCTCCGGTCACGTGGCTGCCGTCGAAGCGGCGCGGCGGTCTCGCACGGGAGGGGCTCCCCGTGAGCGGCATTCGCGCTCCCGGGCCGAGATTGGGGCGGGGCGGCGGTGCCGGGTGCCGGGCGGTGCTCGCCTGCTCCCCGGCGGTGCGGGTCGCATCCGGCGCGAAGGCCTCGTACCCCGGTGGCGCCGCGCTACCAGCGGCGGGCGCCCGGGCGTGGCGGCAGCAGCCACGCCGAGACGCCGCCCGCCAGGGCGCCGCATAGGTGCGCCTGCCAGGAGACGTTCGCCGCGGCCATCCACGGCAGCGCGCCGAGCAGCAGCGTGCCGTAGACCAGCAGCACGACCACACCCACGAGCAGGTCCCACCAGTGCCGGGTGCGGACGCCGACCAC
>DASVBK010000207.1:0-5308 GCA_036375875.1 Candidatus Nanopelagicales bacterium | reverse complement strand
CGAAGGCCGCAGCGACGGACTCGGGGTAGACCGACGACGTGGACAGCGCGATCTTCGCCGATGGCACGCGGACGGCCGGCTCATGCAGGCGGTCGGCGAGCACCAAGCCGCTGTGGAGGCGCCCGTGCACCGGGCGTCCGTCGCCGTCGCCCGCATGGTCGGCGGCGCGAGTGGTGCCGCCAGGGGAGCCGCGGGGCGTGTCCGCCGCGAGGGTGGCGTCCGCGCTGGCCGCCGCGTCGGCGGCATCGGTCGTGCCCGTGGCGTCACGGGTCTCGACGGTCGTGTCGGGAGTGGCGCCGAGTGAAGCGCCTGCGTCCGCTGGGGCCGGTTCGGCCGGCGTCTCGTCAGCCGGAGGGCCCGCCGGGCGCAGTCGGCGGGTGCGGGCGCGGGGCGCGGGCGCGGGTTCCTGGCTGCTGTCCAGCTGAACGTCGCTCGCCCCGGCCGCGGGGGTCGGCTTGCGGCTGCGCGTCGCGCGCTTCCTGCCCGCAGGTGGCTCGGGGGCGGCAGCGCCCGCTTCGGTAGCGGCCGCGACCGCCGCCGCTGCCTCGACCGGCGCCGCTGCCGGGCGGGCCCTGGTCGGGCGCTTGCGGGGTGCTGGGGATGCGGGCGGACCGGGTGCGTCAGCTGCGGGTGCCCCGGCCTGGGCCGCGGGTGCCTCGGCCTGGGCTATGGGTGCCCCGGCGGCGCGTCCCGCCGGGCGGGGACGGGGGCTTCGCCGCTTCCCGACAGCAGGCTTGGCAGTGGCGGTCGATGCCGCCCCGGCGGCTTGTGCGTCGGGTGGCGGCGCCTGGTCGGCCGCCTGGTCGGGTGCGCTCGGGGTTGGCGCCGCTGGGGTGCCAGCAGGCTCGCCGGGAACCACGTCTGCAGGTCCCCCGCTCGTTGCGGTGCCCACGGACTCGCCGTCGGGTCGCACGTCCACGGGCCAAGCCTACGGTCGCTCGGAGCGGACCTGGTCCGCAGTGGCACCTGCGTCCCGCCGCGTCGGGCCCGGGGGCCCTGGCGCCTAGGCTGTGCCGCCATGGAGGAACTGCCCCTGGGTGGAGCCCGGCACTGGGTCGAGTTCCCCGAGCCGGGCCAGGCGCCCCAGGACGCCGAGACCGTCTACCGTGCGGACCTCACGTGGTTGACGTCGCGGTGGACCTGCATCTACGGCGCGGGGTGCCGCGGGATCGACGCCGGACGCCCGGACGACGGGTGCTGCACGCTCGGCGCGCACTACGCGGACGCCGACGACCAGCGCCGTACCGAGCGCCTGGCGCGGCGGCTCACGGCCCGCCAGTGGCAGCACCGCGTTGAGGGCCGCGCGGACGGCGTGAGCGAGCTCGACGCGGACGGCGAGGCCAAGACGCGCCTGGTGGACGGTGCCTGCATCTTCCTGAACCGGCCCGGCTTCCCGGCCGGCGCGGGCTGCGCCCTGCACCTGATGGCGCTGGAGCGCGGCGTGCCGATCACGACCACCAAGCCGGAGGTCTGCTGGCAGTTGCCGATCCGGCGTTCGTACGCGCAGGTCGACCGCCCGGACGGCAGCTCGTACCAGGTCGTCGAGCTCGGGGAGTACGACCGGCGCGGCTGGGGCGAAGGCGGCCACGACCTCGACTGGTACTGCACGACCGCGCCGGTGGCGCACGTGGGCACCAGGCCCGTCTACGAGTCCTGCCGCGACGAACTGGTCGCGCTCATCGGCGAGCCCGCGTACGCCGTGCTCGTCGAGCACTGCCGCACCCGCGAGACCGCGATGCAGCTGCTCGCCGAGCGGCAGCTGCCACTGGTCGGCCTCGCTCCGCACCCCGCCGACCCGAGGTCCGCTCGAGCCGGAGGCTCGGGCACCTGACACGCCGCGCTCAGGCGTCCGGAACCAGGGCCAGCGCGCGTGGGCCGCTCGTGCGCTCCCGCCGCCCGAGGTCCGGTCGGATCCACGGCAGCATGTGCAGCGCGGTCGACAGGTCGTCGACGCGGTGCACGCGGATGCCGCTGGGCGCCAGGTCCGGGGCATCGGCCCGTGGCAGCACGACGTCGGTCATGCCCAGCCGGGCCGCTTCCGCCACCCGTTGGCGCGCACCGGCCACGCGGCGGACCTCGCCGGCCAGGCCGATCTCGCCGAAGGCCACCCAGCCCAACGGCACGGACATGTCGGTCACCGAGCCATGGAGTGCCAGGGCGATCGCCAGGTCGCTGGCTGGTTCGACCAGGCGAGCGCCTCCGACCGGGGCCAAGTAGGTGTCGAACCGCGACATGGGCACGGACTCCCGGCGTTCGAGCACTGCCAGGACCATCGCGATGCGCGCGGCATCCATGCCGGAGGTCGTGCGCCGGGGGGTGGTCCCACCGGAGGGCACCACGAGCGCCTGCACCTCCGCGAGCAGCGGGCGGCGTCCCTCGAGCGCGACCGTCACGCAGGTGCCCGGCACCGGCTCGCGACGCTCGGAGAGGAACAGCCCGCTGGGGTCGGGCAGGCCGACCAGGCCCTCCTCGCCCAGGTCGAAGCACCCCACCTCGTCAGTGGGCCCGTAGCGGTTCTTCACTGCCCGCACCATGCGCAGCCGCGCGTGCCGGTCGCCCTCGAACGACAGCACCACGTCCACGAGGTGCTCGAGCGTGCGCGGGCCAGCGATCGCGCCATCCTTGGTCACGTGCCCGACCAGCACGCAGGCCATCCGGCGCTGCTTGGCCAGCCGGATGAGGGCCGCGGTAGCCTCGCGCACCTGGGTGACGCCTGACATCACGCCCTCCACCCCTGCGCTGGTCATGGTCTGCACGGAGTCCACGACCAGCACCTGCGGGTCGACGGCCTCCGCATGCGCCACGACCGCCGCCACGTCGACCTCCGCGGCGAGGAACACCCGCTCGTCGACGGCGCCCACGCGATCGGCGCGGGCGCGCACCTGCTCCACGCTCTCCTCGCCGGTGACGTAGAGGGCGCGGCCGCCACCAGCCGCCACGGCTGCCACCACCTGCAGCAGCAGGGTGGACTTGCCCACGCCGGGCTCACCTGCGAGCAGCACCACGGCGCCCGGCACCAGACCGCCGCCGAGCACGCGGTCGAGCTCGCCCACCCCGGTCGGCGCGGCGGCGGCCTGCCGCACATCCACGACCGTCATCGGCTGCGCGGCGCCCGAGACCGGCCCGGCGAGCGGGACGCGTGCCGCCGCGCCACCCGATTCGCCCACCGTTCCCCACGCCTGGCACTCGCCGCACCGGCCCACCCACTTGGCTGCCTGCCAGCCACACTCCGTGCACCGGTACGTCGCGCGGGACGCGCTGCTGCCTGCCATGGCGGGAACGTACCGCCGGCCTGTGACAACGACGGGGTGGCTGCCGGTCACCCGGGGCGTGAGCAGCCCCGATGGACCGCCGCGTTCGCCTAGACTCCCATCGAGCGAAGGAGGGGGGCCATGGCAGCGGTGGATCCTGAGCTCGCGGTCGCGCTGGGCCGGGTGGCTCCCGGTTCCGAGCTGCGCGACGGCCTGGAGCGGATCCTCCGGGGCCGAACCGGCGCGCTCATCGTGCTGGGCCATGACCGCAGCGTCGACTCGATCGCGACCGGGGGCTTCCCCCTCGACATCGACTTCACGGCCACCCGGCTGCGGGAGCTGTGCAAGATGGACGGCGCCGTCGTCATCGACTCCTCGACCTCGAAGATCGTGCGGGCCGCCACCCAGCTCGTCCCGGATCCGACGATCCCCACCGGCGAGACCGGCACGCGGCACCGCACGGCCGATCGGGTGGCGCGGCAGACGGGCTACCCCGTGGTGAGCGTCAGCAAGTCCATGCACATCATCGCCCTGTACCTCAAGGGCCGGCGCTACGTCCTCGAGGACCCCGCGGCGATCCTCTCGCGCGCCAACCAGGCACTGGCCACCCTGGAGCGCTACAAGCAGCGCCTCGACGAGGTCTCGCGCAGCCTCTCCGCGCTCGAGATCGAGGACCTGGTCACGATCCGCGAGGTGTGCGCGACGCTGCAACGGCTGGAGATGGTGCGCCACATCGCCAGCGAGATCCGCGCCTACCTGCTCGAGCTCGGCACCGAGGGCCGCCTGGTGGCCCTGCAGCTCGCCGAGCTCGTCGCCGGGGTCGAGTCCGACCGGGAGCTGGTCGTGCGCGACTACCTGCCCGCCTCGAAGAAGGGCACCCGCAAGCAGCGCACCGTCGAGGGGGCGCTGGAGTCGCTGGACCTCATCGGACCCACCGACCTGCTGGAGCTGCCGTCGGTCGCCCGCGCGCTGGGCTACCCGGCGAGCGCGGACACCCTGGAGGACAACGTCAGCCCGCGCGGCCATCGGCTGCTCGCGCGCGTGCCGCGCGTGCCGGAAGTGGTGCGCGACCGCCTCATCGAGCACTTCGGTTCCCTGCAGGCTCTGCTCGGAGCCTCGGTGGAGGACCTGCAGCAGGTGGAGGGGATCGGCGAGAACCGCGCCCGGTACATCCGGGAGGGCTTGTCGCGCCTGGCCGAGTCCTCGATCCTGGAGCGCTACGTCTGAGCCGAGGCAGCGGCCCGGGGCGAGGTGGTGCCCGGGCAGGGTCGGTGGCGGTCGCGGGCGGGCGACCTGCCGCCCGGGCCGATCCGGTGGCTCAGCTCACTGCACGGTGAACGCGGCCGGCGCGGAGTCGGCGCCGGCGTTGCGCCCGGTCACCTGGTAGGCGCCGGGCTGTGCCGGTGGTTGCTCCGCCGGGCAGCCCTCCGCGGTGACCGTGCCGGGCCAGGTCACGGAGGTCGACCAGGCCTTGCCGGGCTCCAGCACCTCGACGGCCGTGTCCTTGGACGGGTTGCAGAAGTCCGAGGACCACACCACCGCGGAGCCCGACGTGATGCGCAGCTCGTTGGCCCCGGCGCCCACATCGCGCGAGCAGGGGGCGGTGCCGGTGTTCGTGACCGTCATGGTCAGGGCCATGCCGGCTCCCACCGTCGTGGTGGCGGAGCCGGTGCTGGCTGCCACGGCGATGTCGCTGTCGGCGCACGTGCCGGTGGCAGTGGGCGCCGGGCTGCTGCTCGGCGCCTGCGAGGCCTCCGGCGAGCCTGACGCGTCGGGCGAGGCGCTGCCGCTGGGCTCGGGGGAGATGCTCAGGCCGAACGTGGGTTCGGGGCTCGGCCCGGCTGCCGCCTCGTCCCCGCCGCCCCCGCCGAACGCCGCACGGACCAGCATCCAGCCGAGCCACAGCACGAGCAGCAGCGCGACGACGACGATCGCGCGCCGGCGCCAGTAGGTGCTGGGCTCCTCCGGGCCGACAGGGTTGATGACCGAGCTCACGGGCTAACGGTAACCCGCAACCCCGCCGCGCCCGCCGGGCGTGCCCAGCACGCCGGACCGCG
>DASVBK010000238.1:0-29710 GCA_036375875.1 Candidatus Nanopelagicales bacterium | reverse complement strand
GGACCTCGTCGACGTGGTGGACCCCTCGACAGGAAGCGCGCTCGTCATCGACGGTGCAACCAACTTCAAGGTCGTTCGCGATGTGAACACCAACGGGAGCGCCGTGGATCAGGACGGGACGCTGGCCAACAAGCAGTTCTCCTGCCTGGTCAGCCAGTCGATCCAGGCGGTCGACGGGAACCCTGACAAGGCCGTCGTGAACGAGCGGATCTACGTCTTCGGCGACATCCGCCTGCAGAAGTAGCTCCTGCGGGCTGGGCGCTCAGTGCTGGGCGCCCAGCCCCTCGAGGATCCGAGCCGACTCGGCAGCATCGGCCTGCGCGCGCGGCACATCCCCCATCGCCTCAGCGAGCCCGGCCCGCACGCGCAGCAGCAGGCCCTCCTCGTAGGGCATCCGGTTCTCCTGCGCCGCGGCGAGGCCCGCCTCCACCGCGGCAGCGCACTCGTCGAGCCGGCCGAGCGCCAGCAGGGCCTCACCGCGAAGCACGCAGATGCGCGCCAGCAGCAGCGCCGCCTCGCCGCCGGCCACCTGCTCGGCCTCGAGGATGATCTGCAGCGACTCCTCGGGCCGACCAGCCCTGGAGGCCACCTCGGCATGCACGAGGCTGGCCTCGAGCGCGGCCAGGCTGTGCCCGCTGGCCCGCATGCGCGCGACCACGTCGGTGATGCGCGCCTCGGCCGCCGGCAGGTCCCCCCGTGCGAGCTCCACCCGCGCCACCAGCGACTCACCATAGGCGGCCTCGAAGGCCATGCCGATCGCCCGAAGGACGCGCACGGCGTCGCGCAGCAGCTCCTCGGCCTGCGCCACCCGTCCCTGGCTGACCAGGACGTCAGCCAGGCTGAGGTCGGTCTCCGCGGCGCCGAACGTGTTGCCCACCGCCAGGGCGACCGTCCGGCTGGACTGGTACCAGTCCACCGACTCGTCCCACCGCCCCGCGACATAGGCGAACCCGCCCAGGTTCGCACGCACGGCTGACTCCTGCGTGCGCAGGCCCTCGGCCAGGCAGATGTCGAGGGCTTCGCGGGTGTGCGCCCCCACCACGGGGCGGCCCATGTAGAAGTCGGCGTAGTCGATGGCCCGCAGGGCCTGCACCAGGGTGTCGGCGTCTGCCGCGGACCGAGCACCCTCGGCAGCCCGCTCCGCGAACCCGCGGGCCTCCTGGGGGCGCTCCTGCCCCAACCGGATCAGGGCCGTCTGCAGGTCGAGGCGCGCCTGCGCGCGATGCAGCGGGCCGGCGAGGTCGCGCTCGCTGATGCCCCCGGCGAGGCGTCGCGCCCGGGTCACCGTGCGCAGGCCGCTGGCGTAGCCGCCCGCGCGCTCCTGGACCCGGGCCTGCTTGGCCATCATCTCCACGCGGGCCACGTGGTCAGGCAGGAACTCCGCGGCGCGTCGGTACGCCTCGATCGAGCCGTCGAGCACGCCGGCCAGCTCGCGCAGCTCACCCAGCGTGCCCCAGAGCTCGCCGAGGTCCGCGTCTGTCACGCCGGGCACCCGGCGGCTCACCTCCAGCGCTCGCTCGTACTGCTCGATGGCGTCGACGTTGGCGTACGCCCGCCGGGCGTCGGCACCGGCCATGCGGGCGTACCGCCAGGTGCGCTCGGCATCGCCGGCCCGCCAGCAGTGCAGCGCCAGCACGGGTGCGTCGGCGTCGAGGTCGGTGCTGATGCGCTCGAGGGTCTCGCCCGCGATGCGGTGCATCCGGGTGCGGATGCGGAACGCCAGGCCCTCGTAGGTCGCGTCGCGGACCAGGCTGTTGCGGAACCGCATGCGTCCCGGGCCGTCGGGCTCGAGGAAGGCGGCGAGGCCGGCCACGTCTGCCGCCGCGAGGCCCAGCCCATCGGAGGCCAGCACCTCGCGCAGCACCTCCAGGCGGAAGCTCCTGCCCAGCACCGCGCAGTACCGCAGGATGCGCCGGGCATGCGGCGGCAGGGCGTCGATCTGCGCGCTCATCGCGGCGCCCACCGACTCCGGCAGCGCCTCCATCGAGCCCGACCCCAGCGCGACGCGGGTGACCTCGGCCACGAAGAGCGGGTTGCCCTCGGCGCGCTCCACGATCGCGGCGATCTCGTGGGGCCGCAGGGGCGTGGCCTCGGTCGCCGCGATGACCAGCCGCTCGATCACCTCGGGGGGCAGCGGGCCGACGGGCACCCGGGTGGCATCGGCGGGGGTGAAGCCGCCGGCGTCCGCCCGCCGGATCGCGAGCACCGCCCAGGGCCGACCCAGCGCGGCGCGCGCGACCCGCTCCAGCAGCGCCGCGGACGCCGCGTCGGCCCAGTGGGCCTCCTCTGCGATGAGCACGACGCGTCCGGGCAGGGCGCGCTCCACGAGGCGGACCACGGCGTCGGCCGCCCGGTCCGGGCGGAACTGGGGATCCAGCTGGTCCACCTCGGGCGTGCTCGGCACGTCGACGTGCGCGATGTCGGCGAGCAGCGGTGCCATCGGCAGCAGCTCGGGCGCCAGCCCCTCCAGCGCCGCCAGCATCGCCTTGCCCATCACCGCCGGGTCGGCACGCTCCAGGCCCAGCAGGGTTCGCATCGGGTCCCGCAGCACCCGGTACGGGCTGGCCGCCCCGTACGGCTCGGACCGCACCACGACCAGGTGGTCGACCGACACGCCGTCGAGGGCCTCACGCACCAGCCGGGTCTTGCCCAGGCCGGTGGCACCGACGACCGTGATCGCGCCGCCCTGCCCCGAGAGCGCGGTCACGAACGCCTCGCGCAGCGCCCCGATCTCGGCGTCGCGTCCCAGGAAGGGCAGCCGGGCATCGGCGACGGCCTCCTCCCGGGTGCCCAGCTCCTCGCCCACGTCGTAGACGAGCAGCGGCACGGCCTTGCCCTTCATCGGGAACGGCCCCGCGGGCTCGACCGCGAACCGGGTGCGCGAGTGCTCCAGCACCGCCGGGTGGGCGTAGACCCTGCCCGCGGGCGCCTTGGCACAGATGCGCGCTGCCGTGTTCGTGGTGTCGCCCATGCCGGTGTAGGCCCCGCGCAGGTCGATACCGACCTCGGCGGCGAACACGTGCCCGCGGTTGATGCCCAGCTGCAGCGGCAGGGGGGCATCCGCATCGGCGATCCGGCGCAGGGCGCGCAGCATCCGGCCCTCGTTGTCCTCGAACGCCGTGGGCAGCCCGGAGCCGAGGAAGAACTTGCCCCCGTCGCTGTCGAGGTCGGTGGCCAGCAGGGTGACCCCCTCCGGGGCAAGCGCCTCCTCGACGATGCTCACCGTGCGGTGCAGCGCCTCGGCGAGCACGTCCGGGCCGGGCCCGGCCAGGAGCGCGTCGGTGCCGGAGAACCTGATGAACGCGATCGAGGCGAGCCGGTGCTCCGGATCGGGGATCGCCGGGCCGAGGTAGTCACCAAGCGCATGTGGGAACAGGGTGCGCAGCAGCGCCGGGTCGACCTCCGGCAGTGGCGCGGCACCGGGCGCAGGGGCGTGCGCGGCCCGCCGCCGCAGCAGCAGCTGGCCGTCCTCGCGGGGCCGCACCGCCCCGGGTCGCAGCCGGGCGACCGTGGCCGGGCTGACCACGATCTGGCCGGCGTCGGCCGCCTTCTCCGCCTCGGCGGTCGCGGTGGCGCCAGGCCCCAGGATGAGCAGCTCCCGGGTCGGCGCGCCCACCAGGAACAGGTGGATGTCGCCGGCGTGCACCCCGACGGACATGCGCAGCGACAGCCGCCCCACGGAGGTGGGCACCGCGGCTGCCTCGCGCAGGGCACTGCGCATCTCCACCGCCGCGTCGCACGCCTGCTCGGCGTGGTCCTCGCCGCGGAACAGGAACAGCAGCGCGTCGCCGCCGAACTTCAGCAGCTCGCCACCGCGTCCGGCCGCGATGCGCAGCATCGGCCCGAAGACCCGGTTGAGCGTCTCGACGATCTCCTCGGCACCGATCCGGCCGCGTCGGGACAGCTTCTCGGTCAGCGCGGTGAACCCCGAGACGTCAGCGAACACCAGGGTGCCATCCACGACCCGCCAGAGGGCGCCGGGAGCCTGCGCATCCCACGTCAGCGTCAGCGGTGGCACGTGCCGGCGCAGATCGGTCATGTGGTGGCCATTCGATGTGGGCGGTCGCGGGGGAGCGGTCACCGTAGAATGCCACGGTTCCGGTCGCCTGACCGGCGGCGATCGGAGTGACCGGCGATGCGGCTGACCTTCCTCGGGGTGCGAGGCTCCACACCCGCGCCAGGTGCGGACTTCATCCGCTACGGCGGCCACACCTCGTGCCTGGCAGTGGCCTCCGACGAGCAGGGCGTCCCCCGCCTCGTCCTCGACGCCGGCACCGGCCTGCGCCAGCTCACCCCTCTGCTCGCGCCCGCGGCCTTCGAGGGCTCGATCCTGGTCAGCCACCTGCACTGGGACCACGTGCAGGGCATCCCCTTCTTCGCCGCCGGCGACCGGGACGATGCGCGGGCGGAGCTCTTCGTGCCCGCCGAGGGCGGCCAGACCGGCCGCGACCTCGTCGCGCGGTTCATGTCGCCCCCGTCGTTCCCGATCATGCCGGAGGGCCTCAAGGGCAGCTGGCGGTTCCACGCGATCGAGCCCGAGGCCTTCAGCACGGAGGGGTTCGAGGTGCTGCCCTTCGACGTGACCCACAAGGGCGGCCGTGCCTACGGCTACCGCGTGGGCCAGGGCACGCGCGCCTTCGCCTACGTGCCCGACCACGCTCCGGCGGCAGGGGTCAGCGCCGCCGCCCTGGCCGCGATGCAGGGTGTCGACGTGCTCATCCACGACGCCCAGTTCCTGGACCCCGAACGCCCCCGCGCCGTCGACTACGGCCACGCCACGATCACCGAGGCGATCGCCCTCGCGGACCAGGTGGGGGCGCGCTCGCTGGTGCTGTTCCACCACAGCCCGCACCGCACCGACGACGCGCTGGACCAGATCGGCGTGGACTTCGCGCGCGACGGCGAGGTGCTCGTCGCCCGTGAGGGCATGGTGCTCGACCTGGTGTGAACCCCCCGCCGGGGACGCGGGCCAGCGGGCCCGAGCCCCCAGTGGGATCACCCGCCGAACCACTCCTTGACGCGATGGGCGATGGCGCGCTCGAACTGGTCGTCGTCGTGGCGGTCGGCCAGCCAGCGGCCGAAGTCGCCCCCGGCAGCCGCGTCGATCTCCGCACGGCAGGCCGCGGTGTCGGTGACCGCGCGGTACAGCATGGCCTCGGCCTCGTCGGTGCTGCGGTAGAAGAAGGGGTACGCGGACGGCACCAGGGCGCGCGCCCAGGGCCGGTCGGGGAAGACGCCGACCGCACCCGCGACCAGCGCCTCGACATAGGCCAAGCCGTAGGACTCCTCGGTGGCGGTCGCCAGGAACGCCGTGGTCCGGGCGAGGTCGTGCCAGTAGTCCTCGCGAGTGGCGGTGAGGGGCCCCACCCAGGCCCAGTCACGCCGGGAGAGCCGCATCGCCGCCCCGCTGATGAGGTGCGACTCGTGCAGCCGCGCCTCGACGCGGATCGGAGTGCGCCGCGCGACCCGCTCGACGACGTCGAGGAACACCCGCGGTTGCTTGCGCTCGGACATGTAGATGGCTGGGTACCGCACGACCGGCACCGAGGGCTCCACGCGCGGCTGCACGTGCTCCAGGCGGATGCCGAGGTTCACCCAGGCGATCCGGGACTTCTCGAACACCGCCGGGATGGTCCACGCCCGCACGATCTCGCGCACCTCCGTGGCGGTGCGCTCGGAGTTGGCGAACGTGGGGAACAGCCCGCACGACAGCGCCAGCGCCGCCCGCTCGACGGGGTGGTGGTACTTCGAGGCGTTGAACCACACGAAGTTCATCAGCTGCGGCTCGTCGCAGCTGCCGCGCAGCGACTGCCAGACGCTCATCGAGTCGAGCACGTCCATGTTGATCACGGTCGTGACCGCGCCGCCGAGGAACTCCAGCGGCAGCACGTCGAACCCGTCGCCGCGCATGGGCCCGGGCCCGACCAGCACCGCATCGGGGAAGACCCGGAGCAGCCGGCGGACCAGCGTCGCGCCGGCGTCATGCCCGACGACGTTGCCGTGCTCGACGTGCGTGCCGGTGTGCTTGATCGCGACGCGCATCAGCGCACCCCTGCCTCATCCTCGAGGGCGTCGAACCGCCACGGCTCGCTCCCGCCCGGATCGTCGGGACCCTCCGCGGGCTCGGCGGTGAGGTCGTCGCCGACGTCCGCGAGCTCGGTCTTGATCCGCATGCCGTAGAACGAGCGGCGCACGAAGGCCATCGAGACCACCAGGAACACCGCGGCCAGCCCGTGCACCAGCCACTGCAGGTCCGCGTCGCCGAGCGCGACTGCCAGCTCGACGGCGAGCAGCCCGAACAGCGTCGTGAACTTGATGACCGGGTTCAGGGCCACCGAGGAGGTGTCCTTGTACGGGTCGCCCACCGTGTCGCCCACGATCGTGGCGTCGTGCAGGGCGGTGCCCTTGGCGTGCAGGTCGATCTCGACGATCTTCTTGGCGTTGTCCCACGCGCCGCCGGCGTTGGCCATGAAGATCGCCTGGTAGAGGCCGAACACGGCGATCGAGATCAGGTAGCCGATGAAGAAGTACGGCTCGACGAAGGCAAAGGCCAGCGTCGCGAAGAACAGCCCGAGGAACATGTTGAGCATGCCCTGCTGGGCGTACTGCGTGCAGATCTCCACCACCCGGCGGGAGTCCGCCACCGTGGCCCGCGTCGCGCCGGTGTCCAGGCGGATCGAGCCCTTGATGAACTCCACCGCCCGGTGCGCGCCGGTGGTCACAGCTTGGATGGTCGCCCCGGTGAACCAGTAGATGACCGCCCCGCCGGTGATGAGCCCGAGCAGGAACGGCGCGTGCAGCACGGAGAGGTTCTCCAGCGACGTGGACAGCCCCTCGGTGAGGCTCATGATGATCGAGAAGATCAGGATCGTGGAGCCGACCACGGCGGTGCCGATGAGCACCGGCTTCGCGGTCGCCTTGAACGTGTTGCCCGCGCCGTCGTTCTCCTCGAGCATGTGCTTGGCGCGGTCCCACTGCGGCGTGAAGCCGAACTCGGCCTCGAGGACCGTGTCGATATCCTCGACCTCCTCGATCATCGACAGCTCGTAGACGCTCTGGGCGTTGTCGGTGACCGGGCCGTACGAGTCGACCGCGATCGTGACCGGCCCCATGCCGAGGAACCCGAAGGCCACCAGGCCGAACGCGAAGACCGCCGGCGCCACCATGATCGCCTCCATCGCGCCGTTCACCATGAGCAGCGCACCGCTCATCAGCCCGACGATCGCGATGCCCAGCCAGTAGGCCGAGAAGTTGCCGGCGACCAGGCCCGAGAGGATGTTCAGGGAGGCGCCGCCCTCGCGCGAGCTCTTCACGACCTCCCGCACGTGCCGGCTCGCCGTCGAGGTGAACACCTTCACCAGCTCCGGGATGAGCGCGCCGGCCAGGGTGCCGAACGAGATGATGATCGCCAGCCGCCACCACAGATCGCCGCCGTCCTGGCCCAGCACCGCCCACGTGGTCGCGAACGTGGCGAGGATGCAGGTCACCGAGGTGATCCACACGAGCGTCGTCAGCGGCCGCTCGAAGTCCATCCGGTCGGCACTGCCGTAGCGGCGGCGGGTCCACGCGTCGTTCAGCAGGTAGGCCGCCCCCGAGGCCAGCACCATCACGGCACGCACCAGGAACAGCCAGACGAGCAGGCCGGCCTGCACGCCGGGGTCGGGCACGGCCAGCAGGATGAACGTGATCAGCGCCACGCCGGTGACGCCGTAGGTCTCGAAGCCGTCCGCGCTGGGGCCCACCGAGTCGCCGGCGTTGTCGCCGACGCAGTCGGCGATCACGCCGGGGTTGCGGGCGTCGTCCTCCTTGATCTTGAAGGCGATCTTCATGAGGTCCGAGCCGATGTCGGCGATCTTGGTGAAGATGCCGCCGGCGATCCGCAGCGCGGAGGCGCCGAGCGACTCGCCGATGGCGAAGCCGATGAAGCAGGCACCGGCGAGGTCGGGCGGCAGGAACAGCAGGATGACCAGCATCATCGACAGCTCGAGGCTGATCAGCACCATGCCGATGCTCATGCCGGCCTTGAGCGGGATCTGGTGCAGCGGCAGCGGCCGGCCACGCAGCGAGGCGAAGGCCGTGCGCGAATTGGCGAACGTGTTGACCCGGATGCCGAACCAGGCCACGGCGAACGAGCCGGCCATGCCCAGCATGCTGAAGCCCAGCACCACCGCCACGCGGGTCCACGGGAACCCGACGAGGTAGCCGTAGTAGACGACGATGACCGTGCCGATGAACGCCCAGAGCAGCAGCAGGAACCGGCCCTGGCGCGTCAGGTAGGCCTTGCACGTCGCATAGATGAGCTCGGAGATCTCGCGCATCGACGCGTGGACCGGCAGCTGGCGCAGCTGGCGGTAGGCCAGGAACCCGAACGCCAGGCCGATGACGCACACCCCGAGGCCGATCATCAGCGCGGCGGGGCCGGAGATGCCCAGCACCGAGACCAGCGCCAGGTCGGGCAGTACGAGGCTGGCCTCGCCGCCCTCCACGACCCCACCGGAGCCGTCCATGGTGGTCGCCAGGGCGACCAGGCCGGCCAGGCCCAGCAGGCCGAGCAGGAGGCCGCGGACGCGGCGCGAGGGGGCTGGTTCAGGGCCGCCTTCCGGCGGCTCCCCGCGCAGCTCGGTGTGACGGGGGGCGGTGGCCGCGGGCATGGCGTCTCCAAGGGGCGGGGTCGCCCTCACCGTAGGGGCGCCCGCCGACCCCACCCGTGCGCCATGGGACCCGTTTCGAGGGCAGCCCGGCACTGCCGATCCGGGACCTTCGGCGGTACCGCGACGGCAGCGCCCCCGAGAGCGCGGCCGAATCGACCTTCCAGCAGGGGTCGACCCGCCCGGTCGCCTGACCCGCAGGCCAGAGCCACCGTCCCGGCGCCCGCCCCGCCCTGGATAGGTGGCAAGCCCCTGCAGCTCCCGGCTTCTCGCGCGGCAGGCTGACAAGGTTTGGCGCTACGGGGCGCGGGCGCCCGCCGGAGCCCGCGCAGCGGCGAGGAGCTCAGGCGTTGCGCTCGAACATCCCAGCGACCGCCGCGAGGCCGAGCACCGAGCGCGCCGCGTACTCCGAGCGCCACAACCCGCCATGGCACGCGCCGTCGACGAACAGCTGCATCGGGTGGGCGATCGGCACGGCGGGGTTCGACGTGGCCGCCGGGTTGCGCAGGTCGTGCACGAGCAGTGCGGCCATGATCGCGTTCGACGTGTCCGGCTCGAAGATCTCCAGGCCGAACCGGCCGGCCCCCGCGTAGGCCGCGGCGAGCGCCTTGTTCTTCACCACCGAGTGGGTCCGGGTGCTGGGTGCGACGTTCAGCGACACGCGCACCCCGTCGGCGCGCGCGGCCATCGCACGCCAGCGCTGCAGGCGCTTGGCGAGCAGGTAGTTCGGGCCCTGCTGGCTGACCAGGCAGTCGCAGATGCCGTACTCGACGCCGGTGTCGGTCCACACGGTGGTCGGGTAGTTGGGCTCGAACGTGCCCACCCTGCTCAGCGGCGCCCGCAGGTAGCGCCAGGCACCGGCCGCACGCCAGCGGCGGCGGGACTCCTCGACCGCCTCGATGGGCGTGGCGAACACGTCCGTGGGGGTGGCCAACCACGCCAGCATGACGTCGTGGCCCTCGCTGAGCAGCGAGGTCGCGATGGCGTCGATGGCCAGCGATGCCCGCACGTGCAGCCCGCCGTCGGCGTACACATAGTTGCCGAGCGTGAACGCGCCGGGGATGCCGGCGAGCCAGGTGCGCACCTCCGGGGCCCGGGTGAGCAGGTCGGCGCCCGCCACCTGCGCCAGCCCGGCGCCCGTGAGCGTCGCCACCCCGGGCGTGCCGGACGGCACCGGCACGTGCAGCCGACCGGCCCGGTGCTCGGCGTCGGCGATGACGCGCTGCCACAGTGCCGGCCTCGGCAGGTCCACCGCCCACACGGTCGCGCCCCAGTCGAGCAGGCACGCCGTGGGACCCATCTCGGCCCCGGCCCCGAGCACCGCGAAGTGCTCGCCGGTGAGGTCCAGCCACTCCGGGTGGGCGATGAGCAGCTCCAGCGCATGGGCGAAGCTCGGTTCCACCACGTCGTCGGCGACCCACACGTCGAGCTGGTGGCGCAGGTCCGCGCCGGCCAGCCGCCGGCCGTGATACGGGATCACGAGCTCCGTCGTGGCCCGGCCGCGGCCGACCACCTCGCCGGTGTCGTACCCGGGGTCGGTGAGCGTGGCCATGGCCTCGGCGACACCCAGCGCCGCGCCGTCCCGGGTGAACGTGAATCGGCGGTACAGGCTGGCCAGCCCGTCGCGGCTCATCTGCACCGAGCCCCCGGGCGCCCTGAGCCCGGACTCGACGAGGTCGCGCGCGGGTGCCATGTAGCCCTTGCGCCAGTTCGCGGTGGCCTCGGTGCGCGCCGCCAGCTCGGGGTCAGCAGCCCGGGCAGCGTCGGCGAAGACGGCACGACCGGTGTCGGTGGTGGACTGCCGGCCAGCCTCGACGGGGAAGTCGATGCCCCGCTGCGGGTCGAACTCCATGCCTCAGCTGCGCTCGTCGATCGCGCGCTGGTACACGTCCACCGTGATCCCGGCGATCCGGTCCCAGCCGAACTGCTCCACGGCCCGTACCCGCCCCGCCCGACCCATCTCGGCGGCGCGCGCGGGGTCGGACATGGCACGGTTCAGCGCGTCGCCCACGCTGGCCTCGAAGCCGGCGGGATCGGCCTCGTCGTAGTGCACGAGGTAGCCCGTCTCACCGTCGACGACCACCTCGGGGATCCCTCCGACGTCACTGGCCACGACCGCGGTCTCACAGGCCATCGCCTCGAGGTTCACGATGCCCAGCGGCTCGTAGACCGAGGGGCAGGCGAACACTCCGGCATGGGTGAGCGCCTGCACCAGGTGCCCACGGCTGAGGTGCTCGTTGACCCACACCATGTTCGCCGCACCCTTGCGCTCACGCAGCGCCGCGACGCCGGCCTCGACCTCCGCGCCCAGCTCGGGGGTGTCCGGCGAGGAGGCGATGAGCACCAGCGGGATGTCGGCCTCCATGCGCTCCGCGGCGCGCAACAGGTGGGCGATGCCCTTCTGCCGGGTGATCCGGCCGACGAACAGCACGTACGGCCGGGCGGGGTCGATGCCCACCGCCTCGATGAGGTCGGTGCTCGGGTCGGGCTGGTAGAGCTCGGTGTCGATGCCGTTGTGCACGACGTCGACCTTGGCCGGATCGACCTGCGGATAGCAGTCGAGCACGTCGGCACGCATCCCGTGGGAGACCGCGATGATCCGGTCGGCACCCTCGTACGCGGTGCGCTCGATCCAGGAGCTCAGGCGGTAGCCGCCACCGAGCTGCTCGGCCTTCCACGGCCGGCGCGGCTCCAGGGAGTGCGCCGAGATCACGTGCGGCACGTCGAGGTAGATCCCGCCGACATGGCCGGCGAAGTTCGCGTACCAGGTGTGCGAGTGCAGCAGCTCGACCTCGGACAGCGCGGCCACCTGCGCCAGGTCGATGCCCATGGCCTGCAGTGAGGGGTTCGCGTCGGCCAGCGTCTCGGGCACCTGGTGGGCCGTGGCGTCGCTGCGCGGTGCCCCCCAGCACTGCACGTCGACGTCGATGAGCTTGCGCAGCTCGCGCGTGAGGTACTCGACGTGCACCCCTGCCCCGCCGTACGCCTCCGGTGGCCATTCCCGCGTCAGCAGACCGATCCTCATGCGCGGCAGCCTAGGCCGGCGGTCGATGGGATGCGCGGCGCGGACCCCCGGCCAGCGGGGGCCGCCGCGCCCCTCGACGCACCCAGAGCGCGGGCGCTGGCGCCGGGCGGGCACGAACGGCACCCAACCCCCGTGGCGAGGGCCCCTCACCGCGACGGACGCGAGCCCCTGTGACTACCGTGACGGGCATGACGACACCACGGGTCCTGGGCATCGTGCTTGCCGGCGGCGAGGGCAAGCGCCTCATGCCGCTCACTGCGGATCGGGCCAAGCCCGCCGTGCCGTTCGGCGGTTCCTACCGGCTCGTGGACTTCGTCCTGAGCAACCTGGTGAACGCGGGCTTCGCCCGGATCGCCGTGCTCACCCAGTACAAGTCGCACTCCCTGGACCGCCACGTCACCCAGACCTGGGCGATGCCAGCGATCCTCGGTGACTACGTCACCGCGGTGCCCGCCCAGCAGCGCCTCGGGCCGCGTTGGTACACCGGCTCGGCTGATGCGATCTACCAGAGCCTGAACCTCATCGACGACGAGGATCCCGACTACCTGCTCGTGTTCGGCGCGGACAACATCTACCGGATGGACCCCCGCCAGATGCTCGAGCAGCACATCGAGACCGGTGCGGCGGTCACCGTGGCTGGCATCCGCAAGCCACGGTCGGAGGCCACCGAGTTCGGCGTGATCGAGCAGGACGCGGCCTCGACGCGGATCATGGCGTTCCACGAGAAGGTCGCCGATCCGCCCGCCATCCCGGGCAGCCCCGACGAGTCGTTCATCTCGATGGGCAACTACATCTTCACCCGCGACTGGCTGGTGGACACGCTGCGCGCCGACGCCGCCGACGACAACTCGGTGCACGACATGGGCGGCAACATCATCCCCAACCTCACGGCCCAGGGCCTGGCCCACGTCTACGACTTCGGCACCAACTTCATCCCGGGCGAGACCGAGCGCGACAAGGCCTACTGGAAGGACGTCGGCTCGCTCGACGCCTACCACGAGGCCCACATGGACCTGGTCAGCGTCCACCCGGTGTTCAACCTCTACAACCGGCAGTGGCCGATCATCACCTCGACGCTCGGATCGCCGCCGCCGGCGAAGTTCGTCGAGGGCGGCAACGCCCACGAGTCGATCATCGGCGCCGGCGCGGTCATCGCCGGCGGCCACGTGCGCTCCTCGGTGCTCTCCCAGGACGTCCGCGTGTTCCAGGGCGCCTACGTGGAGGGTGCGGTCCTCATGCCGGGCGTGCGGATCGGCCGCGGCGCGGTCGTGCGCAACGCCATCCTCGACAAGAACGTGGTCGTGCCCGACGGGGCCCAGATCGGCGTGCACCTCGAGGCCGATCGGGAGCGGTTCACGGTCTCCACGAACGGCATCGTCGCGGTCGGCAAGGGCATCACCGTCTAGCTCGGTCCGGCGGCCTCGCTCGGTCCGGCGACGGGGGCCGGCCGGCGCGGTGCCGCCGCCTGGCCGGGCACCCTCAGCCCTTCGCGCCCCCGACGGCGGTGCAGCCCTCGTCGAGGTGGCTGGCGGCATCGCTGCGGGCCTTCTTGCGCGAACGCCGAGCTGGTCCCCGCCACCCGCATGCGCAGGACGCATGGGTGAAATTGCCCTGCTCGGCGATGGCCACCGGCCCACCCTTGCCCGGGTCGGACTCCTGCTTGCTCATCCGCTGCCTCCCGTCGGTGGCACAGTACGCGTCTCCAGCGTCGGGGATACCCTTGCAGGCATGGCGACGAGCACCTGGACCGTGACCGGCATGACCTGTGGGCACTGCGTGAAGGCGGTGACCGAGGAGGTCTCGGCGATCGAGGGCGTGCAGGGCGTCGAGGTCGACCTCGAGACCGGCCTGGTGACCGTGACCGCCGAGCCGCCGCCCACCCGCGAGCAGGTCGCCGCGGCCGTGGACGAGGCGGGGTACGCGCTCGCGTGAGCACGGTGGAACCCGGCGCTGTGGACCGCAGCGCGGTGGAGCCCAGTGCGCGCGACCGCATCGGGCTCGTCGAGGTCAGCGCGCGTGACGGCCTCCAGAACGACAGCGCCCGGCTGAGCACCCAGCAGAAGGTCGAGCTCGTCGCGCGGGCAGCTGCAGCGGGCCTGCGTCGCGCGGAGATCGCGTCGTTCGTGAACCCCAAGCTGGTGCCGCAGATGGCCGACGGCGAGGCCGTCGTCGCCGGCGTGCGCGCCGCGGTGACCGGCCCTGCGTCCTGGATCGGGCTGGTGCTCAACTCGCGCGGCTTCCACCGGGCGGCTGCTGCCGGCGTCGACGAGGTGAACTGCGTCGTGGGCGTCTCCGACGAGTTCAGCCAGCGCAACCAGGGGATGTCCACCGCCGACGCCATCGCCGTGGTGGCCGAGGTGGCCCCGCTGGCCCTGGCCGCCGGCATCGAGCCGACCGTGACCCTGTCCGTGGCCTTCGGCTGCCCGTTCGCCGGCGAGGTGCCGGTGGAGCGGCTGCGCCGGGTCGTCGCAGCGGTGGCCGAGACCGGGGTGACCGAGGTCGCCATCGCCGACACCATCGGGGTGGCGGTGCCCCACGACGTGGGCGTCCGGGTTGCCGCGGCCCGCGAGCTCATCGGTGACCTGCGGCTGCGCGCGCACTTCCACAACACCCGCAACACCGGATACGCGAACGCGCTGGCTGCCGCGGACGCGGGCGTGGGGGTGCTCGACGCGAGCCTCGGCGGCATCGGCGGGTGCCCCTTCGCCCCGCGGGCCACCGGCAACATCGCCACCGAGGACCTCGTCTACGCCCTGCACCGCAGCGGCTACGACACCGGCGTCGACCTCGACGCCGCGATCGCCGCCAGCCGCTGGCTCGGCGCGCTGCTCGAGCGTGACCTGCCTGCGTACCTTCCCCGAGCGGGCGCCTTCCCCGCCACCGTCGCCGGCTGAGGCCGGGCACCGGGCGTTTTGCGCCGCTTGCCCCGCAGGACGCCGCCCACTTGTCGGTGTGAGTTCACCGCGCGTTCATCGTGCTCCCCCCAACGGTTCGGATCGCCCACCTAGCGTCGCCGGCGGCAACCCCACCAACGCACTCGAACAACAGGAGCACCACGGTGAAGCACCGTCTCATCCCCACCGCCGCCATGTCGGCTGCGCTGGTCCTGGCCCTCGCGGCGTGCAGCGACCAGGGCACCACCGACACCGGCGCCACCGGCGGCGCCGCGGACGGCGGCTCGAGCCTCTCGGGCAGCGTCAAGGCCTCTGGCTCCTCGGCCCAGAAGAACGCGATGGCCGAGTGGATCAACGCCTTCCAGACGAAGAACCCAGGCGTCACCATCGACTACCAGGCCAATGGCTCGGGCGCCGGCATCCAGGACTTCATCAACAACCAGACGGCGTTCGCCGGCTCGGATGCCGCGCTGAAGCCGGAGGAGAAGACCAAGGCCGACGCCCGCTGCACCGGCGGCCAGGCCATCAACATCCCGATGGTCGGCGGCGCGATCGCGCTGGCCTACAACGTCGAGGGCGTCGACAGCCTCGTGCTGACCCCGGAGGTCATCGCCGGCATCTTCAACAGCTCGATCACCAAGTGGAACGACCCGAAGATCGCCGAGCTCAACAGCGGCGTGACCCTGCCTGACGCAGCCATCGCCCAGTTCCACCGCAGCGACGAGTCCGGCACCACCCAGAACTTCACCAGCTACCTGGCAGCCACCGCCTCCGACGTCTGGACCTACGAGGTCGCCAAGGCGTGGACCGCGCCCGGTGGCCAGGGGGCCAAGGGCAGTGACGGGGTCGCCTCGGCGCTGACCTCCACGCCGAATTCGATCGGCTACGTGGAGCTCTCGTTCGTGCTCGACGGCGACCTCAAGGCGGCCCAGGTCGACAACGGTGGCGGTGCCGTCGAGGCCACCTCCGCCAACGCGGCCACGACCATCGAGCAGGCCACGGTCGTCGGCCAGGGCAACGACCTGGCCCTGAAGCTCGACCCGACCATCGCCAAGGCCGGGGCATACCCCATCGTGCTGGTCACCTACGAGATCACCTGCTCGAAGGGCCTGCCGGCCGACCAGCTGGCCGTCGTCAAGCCCTTCCTGCAGTACACGGCCAGTGCCGAGGGCCAGGGCCTGCTCGAGGGCATCGGCTACGTGCCGGTGACCGGCGAGCTGCTCACGAAGGTCCAGGCCTCTGTCGAGGCGCTGAGCTGACCAGCAGTGCCATGATCGCGGGGCGGGCGGGCCGGAGCGGTCCGCCCGCCCCGTGGTCGATCGAAGCCAGCTGCCCGGTGGCGGCCCGGCGGATGCCCAGAGAGGGGAAGCAGGACTGCGATGGCTGAGACAGCCCCCAGCACCTCGCCGATCAGCGGTGCGAGCGTCCGCCGTGGGGACCGCATCTTCAGCGGGCTCTCGAAGGGGGCCGGCACCCTGGTGCTGGTCATCATGGCCGCCATCGCGGCCTTCCTGATCTGGCGCTCGATCCCCTCGTTGACCAGCAACACCGTCAACTTCTTCACGTACGAGGGCTGGGCGCCCGACGCCAACCCTCCCGCCTTCGGCATCGCCGCGCTGGCCTTCGGGACGCTCGTGGCGTCGTTCATCGCGATGGTCCTCGCGGTGCCCGTGGGCATCGGGATCGCGCTGTTCATCTCGCTCTACGCGGGGCGCCGCCTGGCCAGCTCGCTGGCGTTCGTCACCGACCTCCTGGCCGCCGTGCCCTCGATCATCTTCGGCCTCTGGGGTCTGCAGGTGCTGCTGCCGGGCTCGCAGGGCCTCCAGGTCTGGATGAACGACTACCTGAGCTGGACGGTCGTCTTCCGCAACACCCTGGACCTCTACGGCAAGAGCCTCTTCCTGGCCTCGCTCGTGCTGGCGATCATGATCCTGCCCACGGTCGCGGCGGTGAGCCGCGAGGTGATCGTGCAGGTGCCCGCGGGCCACAAGGAGGCCGCCCTCGCGCTCGGCGCGACCCGCTGGGAGATGGTGAAGATGGCCGTGTTCCCCTTCGCCAAGCCGGGCATGATCTCGGCGGCGATGCTGGGCCTGGGTCGCGCGCTGGGCGAGACCATCGCCGTGGCGCTCATCCTCTCGGCGGCCTTCACCATCAACCTGCACCTCACCGAGCCGGGCGGCAACACCTTCGCGGCGAACATCGCGCTGAAGTGGAACGAGGCGGGCGGCAACGGCCTGTCAGCGCTCGTCGCGAGCGGCCTGGTGCTGTTCTTCCTGACCCTGACGGTGAACATGATCGCCCGCTGGATCATCGCCCGCCGAGCCGAGTTCTCGGGGGCCAACTGACATGGCCACCACGGTGACCCAGGCGGCCCCCGCGCACTCCACGTTGGCGGGCGGCACGCTGCCCCGCTGGGCAACGCCCGTCCTGCTGGGCGTGGCCATCGCGCTGGGCTACGCGCTCAACGTCACGACGGGCCTGGCCGGCTGGTTCGGCACCACCCTGGTCATCGGCGGCATCTTCATCCTGCTGCAGAGCGGCTGGAGCTTCCGCGTCGAGGGCCGCCGTCACGCCGTGGACCGGTTGGCCACCACGCTCGTGTACTCGACCTTCATCGCCGCGATCGTGCCGCTGGTCTCGGTGCTGTTCACCGTGCTCGTCAAGGGCCTGACGGTGATGAGCTGGACGTTCCTCACCTACTCGATGCGCAACGTGAGCCCCCGAGCCGAGGGCGGCGGCGTCGGCCACGCCATCGTGGGAACGCTGCAGCAGGTGGGCATCGCAGCGGCGTTCGCGGTGCCGATCGGCATCCTGGCCGCGATCTACCTCGTGGAGTACGGCCGCGGCCGGCTGGCGCGCTGGATCTCGTTCTTCGTCGATGTGATGACCGGCATCCCCTCCATCGTCGCCGGCCTGTTCATCTTCACGGCCTTCGTGCTGGGCCTGGGCCTGGAGCGTTCCGGGTTCGCCGCAGCCCTGGCGCTGGCGATCCTCATGCTGCCGGTCATCATCCGCACCACCGAGGAGATGTTGCGGATCGTCCCCAACGACCTGCGCGAGGCCGCCTACGCCCTGGGGGTGCCGAAGTGGCGGACGGTCATCAAGGTGGTGCTGCCCACCGCGCTGGCCGGCATCGTGACCGGAGCGATGCTCGCGATCGCCCGCGTCGCGGGCGAGACCGCGCCGCTGCTGCTCACCACGTTCCTGACCCAGAGCTACAACAACAATCCGTTCCAGGGCCCGCAGTCCTCGTTGCCGCTGTTCATCTGGGACCAGATCACCAGCGGCACGCCCGCGTCCGTGGATCGCGCGTGGGGCGGCGCGCTGGTCCTGATCACGATCATCATGCTCTTCTACATCACCGCGAAGCTGCTCGCCGCGCGCTTCGCACCGAAGGGGTGAACCCGCTCCCATGAGCAAGTCCATCGAGCTGAAGGACGTCGACATCTACTACGGCAGCTTCAAGGCCGTCGAGGGCGTCGGGCTGAAGGTGCAGAAGAACGCCGTCACAGCGTTCATCGGGCCCTCGGGCTGCGGCAAGTCGACCGTGCTGCGCACGATCAACCGGATGCACGAGGTGATCCCCGGGGCGCGGGTCGAGGGCCACGTGCTGCTCGACGACGAGGACATCTACGGCGAGGGCGTCGACCCGGTGAACGTGCGGCGCACCATCGGCATGGTCTTCCAGCGGCCCAACCCGTTCCCGACCATGTCCATCGCGGAGAACGTGCTGGCCGGCGTGCGCCTGGCCGGTGGCCGGATGTCGAAGTCGGACGCCGAGGCGATCGTGGAGGAGTCGCTGCGCGGGGCCAACCTCTGGGAGGAGGTCAAGGACCGCCTCGACCGGCCCGGCTCCGGGTTGTCCGGCGGCCAGCAGCAGCGACTGTGCATCGCCCGTGCGATCGCGGTGAAGCCGCAGGTGCTGCTCATGGACGAGCCCTGCTCGGCGCTGGACCCGATCTCGACGCTGGCCATCGAGGACCTCATCCGCGAGCTCGTCGAGCAGTACACGATCGTGATCGTCACCCACAACATGCAGCAGGCGGGTCGCGTCTCGGACACCACGGCGTTCTTCAACCTGGCCGGCGTCGGCCAGCCTGGCCGGCTCGTGGAGATGGGCTCCACCTCCGACATCTTCTCCAAGCCCCAGCAGCAGGCGACCGAGGACTACATCTCAGGCCGCTTCGGCTGAGCCGCGCCGCTTCCGCGGGCGGCCCACCCCGCCGTCAGCCACGCCTGCTCGCCGTCAGCCACGCCTGCTCGCCGTCGGCGGGCCCGCTCGCCGTCGGCGGGCGGCCCTCAGTCGTGCGCGGGTGGCAGGTCGTGGTGCATCGCCGCGGCGACCCGGACGGTGAGGTCGACCGGCCGGTTCACCCACGTGCGGTGGAACGCGAAGAAGCTGCCCGGTGCCACGCGGTGCTGGAACGTCGGGCCGCCGGCGGCAGCGTGCAGCGCAGCCAGCTGGGTGGGGATGACGGGGCGGTGCGAGCACAGCACGATCGGCCACGGCTGGTTGAACAGCTCGATGGTGCGCGCCACCCCCGGATCGGGATCGGCCAGGAACTGGTCCTCGGCGATGGACGGCTCGAGCCGGATGCCGGCCCCCAGCGCGGCGGCAGCTGGGCGCAGCGAGGCCAGGCAGCGCTCGGCGTCCGAGGAGTGCAGGTGCCGGATGCCGTAGGCGCGCAGCAGCGGGATGAGCCGACGTGCCTCCCACTCCCCGCGCTCCAGCAGGCCGCGGGCCGGGTCGTCGCGCTCGCGGCCCGTGCGCCGCGCCCAGTCGGCGCGCTTCTCGGCGCTGGTGTGGCGCAGCAGCAGGAACGGGATCGTCGGGGGGGTCCGGGCGGCCAGCGCGATGAGCTCGGCGTCGCGCGGGTAGGTCATGAGCTTCGCGGCGTCCCGCGGCCGCATCCAGCGCAGCCGGTCCACCTCCTTGTTCTCGCTGAACTCGCCGTCGACGATCGAGGCCCGCCAGTACTCGACCACCTTCGGGGTGGTGTCCACCCGGTAGTGCTGGGTGGGCAGCGGCACGTCGAGCACGGCGTGGTAGCCGGTCTCCTCGAGGCATTCCCGCACGGCCGCCTCGAGGGCGTGCTCGCCGGGCTCGAACTTGCCCTTGGGCAGCGACCAGTCCCGGCGGCGCCGACGGTGGATCACGGCCACCTCGAGGTCCTTGCCGAACCCGCGCGTGAGCACGACGCCGGCGGCGCGGATCACCTCGCGCGCACTGCTGGGCATGCGGTCGACACCCTCCCTCAGCCGAGCGTGGTCCGCTTGGCGAGGTCACGCACCGCGGGCCACTGCTCCTGCAGCCGCACCCGCGCCACCAGCTCCTGCTCGCCCTCGTAGGCGTGCAGCAGGCCCAGCGCGAAGCCGGTGGGGCCGTCGAACTCGGCTGCCAGCGCGCGGCAGGTCTCCTGGGCGATCGAGGCGTCCTGGTGCTCGCCGAGCTGCTCGGTCACGTTGCTCAGCGCCGAGGCCAAGCCCTTGGCGGGGGCGCCGAAGACCGGGACGAGCGCCTCGGCGGCGTAGCGCGCGCGCTTGGCCGTGATGCGGGTCTCGTGCCACTCCTCGGCCGGCCCGTGCAGCGTGAGGGCCTTGACCTCCTTGGCGAGCTTGCGCCACGCCTTGCCGAACAACGGCGGGAGCGCCTCGCGCGCCGGTGCCTCGGCGGCCTCGGTCAGGCGTGGGTGGTTCGCGGCGTCGACGAGGGCGTCGAGCAGGGCCAGGTGCCGCTCCGAGCGCATCGCCTCGAGGGCCTCGGCCCGACCGGCCTCCGCCTTGGCCTGCATCATCGGGTCGACGTGCTCGTGGATCAGCCGTGCATCGAGCTCGCCGAGCTCGTCGGCGTGCGCGTCGAGCCGGGCCAGCAGCACCTCGGAGTCGCGGCTCAGGCCCAGCTCGGAGGCGGCCCAGCCCAGCTCGTCGCGCAGGTGCCGGCTCCACTCCTCGTCCACCAGCGGCCGGAAGACCCGCAGCCCGCTGCGCAGCCGCCGGGCGGCCACCCGCATCTGGTGCACCGAGTCCGGCAGGTCGCGCCGCACCCGCATGTCCTGCAGCAGGAACCGGCGCACGTGCGTCACCAGGTGGGCGTGCACCGCGTCCCCGGCCGGCTCGTCGGGGGTGACCGACTGCGGCTCGGGCACGTCCGGATCGCCGAGGGCCGCGGGGCCCAGCGCCGTGCTGGCCCGGCTGGCGCTCGTCGGCATCGCGCCGTGCGCGCCGAGCACGGCCACGACCGCGTCCAGCCTCGCGCCGCCGCGGGACTCGCCGACCACGGGCGCTGGCGTCAGCGTCAGCTCGCGGAAGCGTCCGGCCACCACGTCGCCGTCCATGATCGACACGACGTCGTCGACCAGCTCCCCGAGCACGTCACCCAGGGTGTTGCGCAGCACATGGGTCGTGCGGTGCGTCGCCAGGGAGACGACCGGCACGAGCGGCTCGCGCCGCGCCAGCGCGGTCACGACATCGGCGAACTCAGCCGGCACCTCGCCCACGCCGCCCGCCGCCAGCGGCAGGACCAGCTCGTCGGGGGTCCCCGCGGTCGACCCCTCGGCCGGCAGCGTGAGGTGCCAGCCCTCGTCGGGCCCGCCCTCCCGGCGCCGCAGCGCCGCACCCCAACGGGTCAGCCGCAGGTCGGCGGTGTCGTGGTAGACCGCACGGAGCTCCACGGCGGGCGCGACCTCGACCGAGGCGACCCCGGTCTCGATCGTCGTGCCGGCCAGGCCTGGGACGCTGCCGACGAGCTCGGGCATCCGGAACAGGGCGTGCACCCGGAGGGTGCGTGCGGCCTCGTCGGGGGTCGTGGCGTGGTTCACGCAGGGCCTCTCGTGGTGGTGCTGTCGGTGGATCGCGGCCGCGGCCGGGCGCCGGGCTCAGTGGGGCAAGGATGGCACGCGCAGGTGACGGGACCTCGGTCAGCCGGCGCGACGACGTGCCGCCGCCGCGCGGGCGCGCACCGCGATGAGGTGCGCCTGCAGGTCGACGCACGGCTCGCCCTCGCCGTCGACGACATGCCGCAGCCAGGAGCCGTCGGCCTGCCCGATCCAGGCCCGCACCCGGTCGCTGAAGCCCAGGTCGAGCACGGCGGCGACCTCGGCGGCGTGCTCCTCGCCGAGCCGCACGAGCACCTCGACCCGTCGGTCGAGGTTGCGGTGCATGAGGTCGGCCGAGCCGATCCAGGTCTCCGTCTGCCCCGCGTTGGCGAACTCGTACGCGCGGCTGTGCTCGAGGAACCTGCCCAGGATCGAGTGCACGCGCACGTTGTCGCTCATGCCCGGCACCCCCGGGCGAACGGCGCAGATGCCGCGCACCCACACGTCCACCGGCACGCCTGCCTGTGACGCCCGGTAGAGCGCGTCGATGATCGCCTCGTCGACGATGGAGTTGCACTTGAAGCGCACCCGCGCCGGGAGGCCGTCGCGGTGGTTGGCCACCTCGCGCTCGATGCGCTCGATGAGCCCGGAGCGGATCGAGTGGGGGGCCACGAGCAGCCGCTGGTAGGTGGTGTTCATCGAGTAGCCCGACAGCACGTTGAACACGTGGCTGACGTCCTCGCCGACGGCGGGATCGGTGGTGAGCAGGCCCATGTCCTCGTAGAGGCGGGCGGTCTTCGGGTGGTAGTTGCCGGTGCCGATGTGCACGTAGCGGCGCAGCTTGTCGCCGTCGTCGCGCACCACCATCGACAGCTTGCAGTGCGTCTTCAGGCCCACCAGGCCGTACACGACGTGCACGCCCTGCCGCTCGAGCTTGCGTGCCCAGCTGATGTTGGCCTGCTCGTCGAAGCGCGCCTTGATCTCCACCAGGGCCAGCACCTGCTTGCCGGCCTGCGCGGCGTCGATGAGCGCGTCGACGATGGGGGAGTCGCCCGAGGTGCGGTACAGCGTCTGCTTGATCGCCAGCACCTTGGGGTCGGAGGCAGCCTGCTCGAGGAACCGCTGCACGCTCGTCGAGAACGAGTCGTACGGGTGGTGCAGCAGCACGTCATGGTCGCGCATCGCCTCGAGCACGTCGGGGGCTGCGGCGGTCTCGACCTCGGTGAGCTGCGGCGAGGTCTTGGGCAGGAACGCGGACTCCTTGAGGTCCTCGCGGTCCAGGGCCACGATCGTCCAGAGGCCGGTCAGGTCCAGCGGGCCCGGCAGGGCGAAGACCTCCTCGTCGGAGATGCCGAGCTCGCGGACCAGCAGCTCGAGCACGTACGGGTCGATCGAGCGCTCCACCTCGAGTCGCACCGGCGGGCCGAACCGGCGGCGCATCAGCTCGCGCTCGAGGGCCTTGAGCAGGTTCTCGGCGTCGTCCTCCTCGACCTCCACGTCCTCGTTGCGGGTCACCCGGAAGGAGTGCTGCTGCAGGATCTCCATGCCGGGGAACAGCTCGCTGAGGTTGGCGGCGATCACCTCCTCGAGCGGCACGAAGCGCTCATGGCCCACGGTCACGAAGCGCGGCAGGCTCGGCGGCACCTTCACGCGGGCGAACAGCTCGGTGCCCGTGGCGGGATTGCGGACCACGACGGCGAGGTTGAGGCTCAGGCCCGAGATGTAGGGGAACGGGTGGGCGGGATCCACTGCCAGCGGCGTGAGCACGGGGAAGACCTTGTCCAGGAACATCCGCTGCAGGGTCGCCTGCTCCTCGGCGGTGGCGTGGTGGTAGCGCAGCACCTGGATGCCCTCGCGCCGCAGCTCGGGCAGCACGGAGTCGTTGAAGCACGCCGAGTGACGGTCCATGAGCGAGCGGGTGCGGGACAGCAGCTGCTCGAGCAGGTCGCGCGGCATGAGGCCGCTGGCCGCCCGCACCGCGATCCCGGCGTCGATGCGCCGCTTGAGGCCGGCCACCCGCACCATGAAGAACTCGTCGAGGTTGGAGGCGAAGATGGCCAGGAACTTGGCCCGTTCCAGCAGCGGCAGCTCGGTGTCCTCCGCGAGCTCGAGGACCCGCTCGTTGAACGCCAGCCACGACAGCTCACGGTCGGCGAACCGGTCGGGCGGCAGTGCGAGCAGGTGCTGGGCGGGGATGGCGGCCTCGGCGATCGTGTCGGTCATGGTGACCCCCTCTGGCGACGTCCTCCGGGTGATCGATCGAGTCTAGGCCGTGGCGCCCGGCCGAAGCCCCGACATCACCACGCCCAGGGCCGTTCCCGGTGCCGGCTACCGGCGGAACAGCGTGTCGGAGTCCCATGGCGCAAAGCCCAGGGAGCGGTACAGCGCGATGGCCGGGACGTTGTCGGCGTCGACGTAGAGCAGCGCCGAGGACAGGCCACGGGCGCGCAGGTGGTGCAGCCCAGCCAGGGTGAGGGAGCGGCCGAGGCCCTCGCCGCGCACGGCGGGGTCGACGCCCACGACGTACACCTCGCCGATGGGGTCATGGCTGACGCCGGGGTGGGGGTGCTCGTGTCCGTGCGCCTCGTCGGCGTGGTGCGTGTGGCCGTGCACCTTGGTCCAGTGGAACCCGACGAGGGCACCGTCGCCGCGCTCGGCGAGCAGGAACCCCGCAGGGTCGAACCACGCCTCGGCCATCCGGTGAGCCAGGTCGGTGCGGGTCCAGGCGGCCTGGTCGGGCAGGTCGGTGAAGGCGCGGGCGTTGAGCGCCAGCCAGGCGTCGATGTCGCGCTCGGGGTCGAAGGCCCGCAGCGCGACGCCCGGGGGCAGCGCCACGGGGTCCAGCGGGGCGTAGAGCGAGCGGCGCATCTGCCACAGCCGGCGGATCCGGTGGAAGCCGCGGGCGGCGGCCAGCTGGGCGGCGGCGGTGTCGGTGCCGTGGGCCCACAGCCGCATGTGGCCGGGCTGCTCGTCGGCCCTGCGCACCAGCTCGTCGAGCAGGGCGGTGCCCACGCCGCGGCGGCGGGCCGTGGGGCTCACCGCCAGCTCGGCGGCCGGGCCGTCCGCCGGCTCGCCGAAGTCGAGGTGGGCGTAGCCGAGCAGCCGGCCGTCGGTGGTGTCCTCGGCCATCACGTGCAGCGCGTCGGGCTCGCCGTGGCGCAGGTGCAGCACCACGTGCTCGCTGAGCGGATGGGCGCCGTCCGCCTGTGCCGCCGCATCGGCCAGGGCGAGGACTGCCGCAACCTCGTCGCGGTCCAGGGCTGGCACGACGCGCAGCCGCAGTGCGCGGCCCTCGGGTGCCGCCACCGGCTCAGACGGGTTCGCGCAACGTGGCGGCGGTGGCGACGTCGAGGCCCTCGTCGGCCCGCGGGGGCACGAAGCGGTAGCCGACGTTGCGCACGGTGCCGATCATCGCCTCGTGCTCGGCCCCGAGCTTGGCCCGCAGCCGCCGGACGTGGACGTCGACCGTCCGCGTTCCGCCGAAGTAGTCGTAGCCCCAGACCTCCTGCAGCAGCTGCGCGCGGGTGAACACGCGCCCGGCATGGGTGGCCAGGAAGCGCAGCAGCTCGAACTCCTTGAAGGTCAGGTCCAGGCTGCGGCCGCGGATGCGCGCGCTGTACGCGCGCTCGTCGATCGCCAGGTCCCCCAGGCGTAGCTCGCCGTCGCTCTCGGCCTCCTCGGCGACGGCCACGCGCCCGATGGCCAGGCGCAGCCGGGCCTCGACCTCGGCGGGGCCGGCGGAGTCCAGCAGCACGTCGTCGATGCCCCACTCGGCGTTCACGGCGGCCAGGCCGCCCTCGGTCGCGATGAGCAGCACGGGGCAGTCGACGCCGGTCTGGCGGATCAGCCTCGTCAGCGCGCGGACGTGGGCCAGGTCGCGGCGGCCGTCCACGAGCAGGGCGTCGGCCTTGGGCGCGTCGAGCAGGGCACTGGCCTCGGCGGGCAGCACGCGCACATGATGGGCGAGCAGGCCCAGCGCCGGCAGCACGTCGCCGGACGGGCCCAGCGAGGCGGTCATCAGCAGCAGCCGACTCATCACCCCTCCGTCCTGACGGGCCCCCTCGCAGGCGGCGCGTGGGCACGAGGATACGCCCAGTCGGGAATCGCCGACCGGGGCCGTGCGTTGCAGGGGCCATGGAGGGCGTGCTGATCCTGGTCGTGGTGCTCGGCGCCGCAACCGCGTTCGGGCTGTGGCGCCAGCGCACCGACGGGCGGATGCGGCACGTCGAGCCTGCCCCCTTGGCGCCCGCTCCCGACCTGCCGGAGGACCCGATGGCCGCCGACGACGTCTCCGAGCCGCTCGTGGTGGACGGCCGGCCGATCGAGGCGGCCGACCACAGCGTCACCCCCGCGGCGCATCGGCTCACCGCCGAGGAGCTCGGGACCCCGCTGGGCCAGCGCGCCACTCTGGTGCAGTTCTCCTCGGCGTTCTGCCAGCCGTGTCGGGCGACGCGCGTCGTGCTGGGCGACGTGGCGGGGATGGTCGAGGGCGTGGCGCACGTCGAGGTCGACGCCGAGTCGCACCTGGACCTGGTGCGGCGGCTGGACGTCACCCGCACGCCCACCGTGCTCGTGCTCGACCACCTGGGCCGCATCCGCAAGCGGGCGACCGGGGCGCCGCGCAGGGCCGACGTGATCGCGGCGCTGGGCGAGCTGGTCTGAGCAGGCCACCCGCGGCCAGGAACCCGAACGTCCCCGGCGCCCTCAGCCGTCCCGCGCCCCAGCTGCCCGGCGTCCCCAGCTGCCCGGCGCCCCCAGCTGCCCGAGGCCCGGCGCCGCGGCGTCGCCGCCCCGTCAGCCGCCAGCTGCCCGGCGCAGCAGGACGCCGGCTGCCACCTCGAGCACGCAGAGCGCGGCCAGCCGGACCGTGCGCTGGTCCGGTGCGTCGGCGGTGGCGTCCACCTCGGTGACGTCCACGGCCACCACGCGCGGGTCCGCGCCGGCAGCCCGGGCGGCGGCCCGCAGCTGGGCCGCGCTGATCCCGCCGGGCAGCGAGGCGGGGCAGCCCGGGGCCACGCTGCGGTCGCAGACGTCGACGTCGAGGTCCACGTGGACGCGCGCCTCGGCCGAGCCGCCCGCGGCCACCTCGAGCGCCTCGGCCATGACGTCCGCCATGGGTCGGCGGTCGAGCGCGCCGCGCGGGACCACGGTGATCCCGAGGTCCCTGGCCCGGGCGGTGTAGTCCGGCGAGTTCGCGAAGTCGGCGATCCCCACCTGGACGATCCGGTGGCCGTCCATGCCAGCGTCCACGAGGCGGCGGACCGGGGAGCCGTTCGAGGTGCCGTCGCGCAGGTCGTGGTGGGCGTCGAGGGTGACCAGCCCGTCGGCCCAGGCGCCGTGCCCGACCGCGTAGGTGATCGAGTTGTCGCCGCCGATCGCCAGCACCGGCACCTCCGGGTACTGGCGGACAGCCAGCATCGTGGCGCGCTCGCCGTCGGGGCCGTCGGGCTCGTCCACGTCCCCGAGGTCGAGCACCGCGCACCCGGCGAGGTCCAGGCCCGGCTCCCCGACCCAGGTCGAGAAGCGCGCCAGCGCAGCCCGCACGGCGCTGGGGGTCTCGTGCGCCCCCGTGGGTGAGATCGAGGTGCGGTGCGCTGGCACGCCGAGCAGGACCAGGTCGGGGCGCTGCGGGGGGTGCGCGGCACGAAGCCGGGCCGTGGACTGCGCCAGCCAGGTCGCCGCACGCGGCCAGCGGGGGTCGTCAGCAACCATGGGAGACCTCCTCGGGGAGGGCGTGCATCGGCCGGCCACCGCGCCACACCCGGGTGACGAGCTGCACGCCGGGACGGTAGGCGAGGTGCAGGTAGGAGGGGGCGTCGAGCATCACCAGGTCGGCCGGGCTGCCCACGGTGACACGGCCCACGTCGGTGCGGCGCAGCGCCCGGGCGCCCCCGGCCGTGGCCGCCCAGAGGGCCTCCGCGGGGCTCATCCGCATCTCGCGGACGGCCAGCGCGATGCAGAACGGCATGGAGGTGGTGAACGACGTGCCGGGGTTGCAGTCCGTGGCCAGGGCCACGGCGACCCCGGCGTCCAGCAGCCGCCGAGCGTCCGGATACGGCGAGCGGGTGCTGAACTCCGCCCCCGGCAGCAGGGTGGCCACGGTCGCGGAGTCGGCGAGCGCGGCGACGTCGGCGTCGGCCAGGTGCGTGCAGTGGTCCGCCGAGGCCGCACCCAGCTCGACGGCGAGCGCGACCCCGGGCCCGTGCTGCAGCTGGTTGGCGTGCACGCGCAGGCCCAGGCCCGCAGCCGCGGCGGCCGTCAGGACGGCCCGCGCCTCGACGGCGTCGAAGGCGCCCCGGTCGCAGAACACGTCGGCCCATCGCGCATGCGGGGCGCACGCGGCCAGCATCGTGCCGGTGAGCAGGTCGAGGTAGCCCGAACGGTCGTCGGCGTACTCCGGCGGCACGACGTGAGCGCCCAGGAACGTGACCTCGTCCGTGGCCTCGGCGGCCAGCCGGCAGGAGCGGGACTCGTCGGCGACGGTCAGGCCGTAGCCGCTCTTCACCTCGAAGGTGGTGGTGCCGCAGCGCAGCAGCTCGCCGGTGAGGCGCTGGAGGTTCGCGCGCAGGTCGTCGTCGCTGGCCGCCCGGGTCGCGGCGACCGTCGCGCGGATGCCGCCGGCCTCGTACCGCTGGCCGGCCATGCGCGCGGCGAACTCTGCGCTGCGGTCGCCGGCGAACACCAGGTGGGCGTGCGAGTCGACGTACCCGGGCAGCACCGCACGCCCGCCGCAGTCCACCCTCGCATCGGCTGGCGGCGCGCCCCCGGCCGGCCCGATCCAGGTGACCAGGCCCTCGTCCAGGACGACCGCGGCGTCGCGGCGAAGGCCCAGCGCCCACACGTCGCGTCCCTCGCTTGGTGCCTGCCCCTCGGGTGCGTTCGTGACGAGCTCGCCGATGCCGTCGAGCACCAGGCTGCGGGAGCTCACCGACGCCCCCTGGCCGCCGCCGCTTCCCAGCGATCGCTCCGGATCTCGGCGCGTTCGTGCTCCGAGATGCGGATCGATCCCGGACTGGTCCGCGCGATGGTGGAGCGATCGGGAGGCGAGGGCACCGGTCAGCCCTCCCGCATGGGCAGGCGCAGCCGCTGCTCGGCCGCCACCTCCTCGGCGCGCTCGTACCCGGCGTCGGCATGGCGCAGCACGCCCATGGCGGGATCGTTGGTGAGCACGCGCTCGAGCTTCTCCGCGGCAAGCGCGGTGCCGTCGGCCACCGAGACCTGGCCGGCGTGGATCGAGCGACCCATCCCCACGCCGCCGCCGTGGTGGATCGAGACCCATGAGGCCCCGGACGCGGTGTTCACCAGGGCGTTGAGCAGCGGCCAGTCCGCGATCGCATCGGACCCGTCGCGCATCGCCTCGGTCTCGCGGTAGGGCGACGCCACGGAGCCGGTGTCCAGATGATCGCGACCGATGACGATGGGCGCGGAGATGGTGCCCGACGCGACCAGGGCGTTGAACTCCAGCCCGGCCCGGTCGCGCTCGCCCTGGCCCAGCCAGCAGATGCGCGCCGGCAGGCCCTGGAAGGCGATCCGCTCGCCGGCCGCCCGCATCCACCGCGCCAGGGGCTCGTTGTCGGGGAACAGCCGCAGCACCGCCTCGTCGGTGACGGCGATGTCGCGGGGGTCACCGGAGAGCGCCACCCAGCGGAAGGGCCCCTTGCCCTCGCAGAACAGCGGCCGGATGTACGCCGGCACGAACCCGGGGAAGGCGAACGCCCGCTCGTACCCGGCCAGCTGCGCCTCGCCGCGGATCGAGTTGCCGTAGTCGAAGACCTCCGCGCCGGCGTCCAGGAACCCGACCATGGCCTCGACGTGGCGGGCCATCGACTCGCGTGCGCGCTGCGTGAACCCGCCCGGGTCCGCCGCGGCGAGCGCGTGCCACTGCTCGAACGGCACGCCGATGGGGCAGTAGGCCAGCGGGTCGTGCGCCGAGGTCTGGTCGGTGACGATGTCCACGGCCACGCCCCGGCGCAGCAGCTCGGGGAGCACCTCGGCGGCGTTGCCGACGAGGCCGACGCTCCAGCCGCGACGCTCGGCCCTCGCCGCCAGGGCGCGCTCCACCGCGCGGTCGAGGTCGTCGGTCCACTCGTCGAGGTAGCGGTGCTCGACCCGCCTGGCCAACCGGCTGGCGTCCACGTCGACGATGAGGCACGCCCCGCCGTTGAGCGTGACGGCCAGCGGCTGCGCGCCGCCCATGCCGCCGCAGCCCGCGGTGAGGGTGAGCGTGCCCGCCAGGGTGCCGGCGAACCGCTTGGCGGCGACGGCGGCGAACGTCTCGTAGGTGCCCTGCACGATGCCCTGGGTGCCGATGTAGATCCAGCTGCCGGC
>DASVBK010000203.1:0-5421 GCA_036375875.1 Candidatus Nanopelagicales bacterium | reverse complement strand
GTCGAGTCCGCGTTGCGCGAGTTCGACCAGTGGCTGGGGCAGCACCTCGAGAGCCTGCGTCGGAACCCGGGCGACGACCTGCTCAGTCAGCTCGTGGCCGCCTCGGAGGACGGCGTGAGCCTCACCGACGTCGAGCTGAGGTCCACCGCAGGGCTGGTGCTCGCTGCCGGTTTCGAGACGACCGTGAACCTGCTCGGCAACGGCATCGCGCTGCTCGCCGGCGACCCCGGACACCGCACGCTGCTCGCCGAGCACCCCGACCTCTGGCCGAACGCGGTCGACGAGGTGCTTCGGCTCGACCCACCGGTGCTCCTCACCGGACGCATGATCATGGCCGACACCGAGGTGGCGGGCGTCCCCGTGCGGCGCGGCACCGTGATGGTCGCGCTGCTGGCGGGCGCCAACCGGGACCCCCAGGTCTTCCCGGCCCCGGACACCTTCGACGTCGCCCGGCAGAACGCGCGCGACCACCTCTCCTTCTCGGCGGGTCGTCACTTCTGCCTGGGGGCTGCGCTGGCCCGGATGGAGGGTGAGGTCGGGTTGCGCTCACTGTTCGAGCGCTACCCCACGCCACGCCTCGAACCGGGTGCGGTACGCAGGAGCACCCGCATCCTGCGTGGCTACGAGCGCCTTCCGGTCACGCTGCGGCCCTGACGCGCGGGGAAGTCCGAGGGTCCGACCCGCAGGAGCTCATCCTTCGCCGACGGCGGTGCCACCAGGCTCCAAGTCGAATGCAAACCGCCCGCTCGATGGTGGTGGCACAACCCCATCGACGAGAGGAATCTCCCCCATGACCACCACAGTGCGAACCCACGGCTGGCGACTGCTGCTCCTGACCTCGGGGCTGCTGATGCTGGCCGGCGGGCCTCGGCACCCCGAGGTGGATGCCGGCCATCCGCTGCGGGAAGAGCTCGCCATCATGACCGCGCACTCCGACTGGGTTCCGGCGCACGTGCTCACGCTGACCAGCACCGTGCTCCTGGCGCTCGGCCTGTGGGCGGCCCGGGCCGGCGGCAGCTGGCCCGCCACGACCCGTCGGGCACTGGCGTTCGCCGCCGTCTGCGTCTCCGCCTACGCCGTCGAGTCGGCCTTCCACCTCGCGGCCTTCGTCGACAGCGACGCGCTCGCCCACGGCGGTGGCGCTCCCGTGGCCATGACCCACGTGGGGCTGAGCATCGTGCTCTACCCGCTCACGGGTGCCGCGATCACCCGGCTCGCCCTGTCCTACGGTCGTGCCCTCGGCGGGTGGCGGCTGCTGGTCGCCGGCGTCGGAGCCCTCGCGGGGACGGCTCTCGCGACGGCGGTCCCGCTCTCGATCCTGCTGCCGGACACCGAGATCAGCCCCGTGTTCGCGGCGGCCGGCATCCTCACCGCGCTGTGGTCGATCGGTGTCGCCGCCGGAGGTGCCCGCCCCTCCCCCGGTCGTGCCCGTCGGTCGACGACCGGCTCCGACCGGGTCGCGGTCAGCGAGCTGGTGGGCTGACCTGCCCACACGCCTTCTCGGCCTGACTGCCGCGAGGTCGCCCGGCGCTAGCATCTGCCCATGCAGGTGCGGGTGCTGGGCGACCTCGAGGTGGCCGTCGGGGGCCAGCCCCTCGAGCTGGGTGGACCCAAGCCCCGGACGCTGCTCGCGCTGCTCGTGGCCGGTGAGGGGCGGCCGGTCTCGGTCGAGCACCTCATCGACCAGATCTGGGGCGAGGACCCACCCGTCCGGGTCGAGGCCTCCCTGCAGTCCTACGTGGCGCGGCTCCGGCGGGTCATGGAGCCGGCACGACAGGCTCGCGGACGGGCGACCGTGCTGCGCAGCCATCCGGGCGGGTACTCCCTGGACCTGCCCCCTGGCGCGGTGGACGCCCGTCGGTTCGCACAGCTGCTCCGCGAGGCCCGGGCCACGCTCGAGCGTGACACCGTCGCCGCCGAGCGGCTGCTCGTCAGCGCGCTCGGTCTGTGGCGCGGTGCCGCCTACTCCGGGATGACGGGTTCCGCACTCGCCGCTGCGTCAGTGGGCCTGGAGGAGCTGAGGGCCACCGCGCTGGAGGACCTGTGGGGGCTGCGGGTCCGACGGGGTCGCGATCCCGAGGCGGTGGCCACCCTCGAACAGCTCGTCGCGCTGCACCCACTGCGAGAACGCCTCTGGGGCCTGCTCGCACGGGCCCTGTGCCGCGAGGACCGGCAGGGCGACGCCCTCGCGGTGCTGCGCCGTGCGCGCGAACACCTCGCCGAGGAGCTCGGGATCGACCCCGGGCCGGAGCTGCGGAACCTCGAGGAGCTCGTGCTGCGCCAGGACGCCGCGCTCTACCTGCCACCGGTGGAGGAGCCCGTGCCGCCCCTGACGCCCGTGACAGCGCGGACCCGGACCACCACCCCGGCCCTTCCCGAGGACGCCGGCTCCGAACCGCTCTTCGGGCGAGCCGAGGTGCTCGAGGTCCTCGGTGGCGTGCTCCGCGAGGCGGCCGAGCACCGGCACGGGCGCCTGGTCCTCGTCACGGGAGAGCCCGGCATCGGCAAGACCGCTCTCCTTCGCGAAGTTCACCGACGCGCGGGGCGAGCCGGCCTGCGGCGCGGCCGGGGCACCTGGGACACCGAGGGAGTGCCCGCCCTGTGGGGCTGGACGCGGGCCGTGGAGGAGGCGTTGGGCAGCGCCGAGGCGCTCACGGTTCCCGGCGCGGAGGACGTCGACGCGGCATCCGCCGGCTTTCGACGGGCCGACGCGCTGCTGGCCGCCGTGCGCGAGGGCCCTGCGACCCTCCTCGTGCTCGACGACGTGCACTGGGCGGATGCCGACAGCCTGCGCCTGCTGCGGCGGTTGGCCGCAGAGGCGCGGTCGGTGCCACTGGTCCTGGTCGTGTCGCTGCGGTCCTCCGAGGCGGACCACGGCCCTGCCGTCACCGCGACGCTGGCGGCGCTGGCGCGCGTGGACGCCGTGCGCGTCGAGCTGGGCGGCCTGGACCCGGATGCCGTGACGGGCTGGGTGGAGGAGCGCGCCGGCGTCCGCGTGCCGCAGGACGTGGCCCGGACGCTGGTGGACCGGTCCGCGGGGAACCCCCTGTACCTGGGCGAGCTGGTGCGCTCGCTGGTGCGCGACGGGGCCCTCACCTCGCTGTCGGCTCCCGCGTGGACCACCGTGCCGGACAACGTGCGCGACCTGGTGCGGCACCGCACGTCCGACCTCCCGCCCGAGCACGCCGCCGTGCTCGGCACCGCGGCGGTCGCCGGGCGCTCGTTCGACCTGCTCGTCGTCGAGCGGGCGTCAGGCGCTGACGCGACGACGGTGGACGCCGCGGTCGAGTCGGCCCTCATGCTGGGGCTGGTCGAGGTCGAGGGGGCCGGCAGCTACCGGTTCACCCACGCCCTCGTCCGCGATGCCCTGTACGACATGGTGCCCGCGCCCACGCGCGCCCGCACTCACGGCGCCGTCGCGGCCGCGCTGGAGAGCCGGTACGCGGGAAGCGTCGGCGCACACGTCGCCGAGCTGGCGGAGCACTACCGCCTCGCCGGCCCGGTGCTCGCGCGGTCCGCGTGGCTCTTCGCGAGCCGCGCTGCACACGCGGCCGCCGGGCAGTCCGCCCACGACGAGTCGCTGCGCCTGCACGTGCTCGCGGCGTCGCTGCAGGCCGGTGACCCCGCCGTCACCCCGGTCGAGCACGAGCGCGAGCTGCTGGGGCAGGCGACGGCCCTCGTGCGGCTCGGCCACCCCCTCCAGGCGTGGCCGAAGGTGGCTGCTGCCGCGGAGTCCGCGCTCCGGCGCGGGGATGTGCAGGCGGCCGCCGACGCCCTCCTCACCGTCACGGTCAACAACGTGTGGGGATGGCGAGAGACCACGGTGTACGACGACGACGCGATCGCCCTGTGGGAGCGGGTGCTCGACCTGCTGCCGCTGGCGGAGGAGCTGACGCGCGCCCAGCTCCAGGGCGCCCTGGCGAGCGAGCTGCTCTACAAGCCCGGCACCGCCGCACGTGCCACGGGGCTCGCCGACGCCGCCGTCGAGGTCGTGCGCCGCAACGCGCCGGACCGGGTGCGCCTGCACGTGCTGCGCCTCGCCCTCCAGGCGTTGCAGCGACCCGACCTCCTGACCCACCGCCTCGAGCTCGACGACGAGCTGGTCGACCTCGCCGAGGCGGTCGGCGACACCTCGGCCCTCAGTGCCGGTCTCACCGCTCGGGCCTCGGACCTGTTCGAGCAGGGCCGGCTCGAACAGGCCCGAGCCGACGTGTCCCGGGCGGCCGAGCTGGCGCGTCGCCACCGGCTGCCCCAGAACATCGTCGTGACCGGCTGGCAGCAGGCGACGCTGCACCAGATGGACGGGGACGACGCGGCCGCCGAGGCCGTCATCGCGCAGACCGAGTCGCTCGACGCGACCTTGTCGATGGCCGGGCTGGGCATCGCCGCCTACAAGCGCGCCGTCCTGCGACTCGGGCAGGGCCGGCTCCCGGAGCTCGAGCAGGAGCTCGCGGCACTCAGCGACCGCATCCCGCTCTTCCGTGACCTGCACGCGCTGTCGCTCGTCGAGGCCGGACGGCTCGACGACGCCCGGCGTGCTCTCGGCGCCTGGCGCGACCAGCCACCCCTCCCCTGGGACTACCTGTGGCTCGGATTCACCGTGCTCCGGGCGCAGCTGTGGGCCCGGCTCGATGACGCGGAGGCGGTGCGGGACCTGCGGGCAGCGCTCGCCCCGTACGAGTCGCGCGTGGGCGCCGGCGCGCTGGCCGTCGCCTTCCACGGCGCGGTCGCGATGACCCTGGGCCAGCTCGCGGCTGCGGCCGGGGACGAGGCCGCCGCACGCGAGCACCTCACCCGGGCCAGGCAGGTGCACGAGTCGCTGGGGCTGGCTCCGTGGGTGCGCCGCACCGACGGGCTGCTCGCGGCGCTGGGCCCGGGCTCGCCGGTGCGGCGGTGACGACCCTGGATCAGGGAGCGGCCGTCCCGTGGACGAGGAGGGCCCGGCGCCGGTAGGCGCGGCGGGCCAGTCTCGGAAGTGCCCACCGCACCGGTGCCGGCGCCCCCACCAGCAGGCCGGAGACCACCTCCGGGTCACCGTCGGCCTGGATCATCCCGAACGTGAGCACCTTCTCGGCCGGCCGCCCGTGCGACCGCGCGTGCTCGCCGATGGCGTGCCACTCGGCGGGCGACAGGGTGCGGGCGGCGATCGGCAGGAGCCGCTGCTCCTCGGCGTCGAGGTGCTCGACGAGGGTGGCGGCGAGGGCGTCGTAGGTGACCGCGAGGCGGTCCCTGGCGCCCTCGGCGGCATCGACGCGCCAGCGGTCGGTCGTGCCCGCCGCTTCGTGGAGGAGCGCGTCGAGGCGCTCGTGCTGCGCCTGCATGAGCTCGACGATCGGGGCCAGCTCCTCGGGGACGCGCTCCAGCAGGAGCGGCCAGGCCAGCTCGTCCTCCGCCACGTGGTGCCCGTGCAGGCAGCGACCG
>DASVBK010000222.1:0-8573 GCA_036375875.1 Candidatus Nanopelagicales bacterium | reverse complement strand
ACGCAGGTGACGCGCACGAACGTGTCGTCGGTGCGGATGGCCATGCGCAGCGTGAAGATCGTGATGGCGGCGAACAGCCCGACCACGGTGAGCGCCCCGAACAGGCCCAGCTCCTCGCCGATCACCGGGAAGATGAAGTCGGTGTGCGCCTCGGGCAGGGCGCCCCACTTCTCCCGGCTGCCGCCCAGGCCGACGCCCCACCAGCCCCCGGTGCCCAGCGCGTACTTGCCCTGGATGAGCTGCCAGCCCGCGCCCTGCAGGTCGGCCTCGGGATGCAGCCAGGCGGTGAACCGGCGCATGCGGTACCCGGCGGTCAGCGACAGGGCGCCGATGCCGGCGACGCCCACCGCCCCGAGGGCCACGAAGATGCGCATCGGCGCGCCCGCGACGAACAGCAGCCCAGCCACGATGATCGCCAGGATGATCGCGGTGCCCAGGTCGCCCTCCAGGACGACCAGGCCGATGATCCCGGCGCTCACGGCCAGGAAGGGCCACGCGAGCTCGCGCCACTGGTCGAGGACTCGGTCCTTGCGGGCGAAGGTGTCGGCCGCCCACAGGATGAGGGCCAGCTTGGCGAACTCCGAGGGCTGCAGCCGGAACGGCCCGACCAGGTTGATCCAGTTGCGCTGGCCGTTCACGGATACGCCGATACCCGGGACGAAGACGATGAGCAGCAGGAAGATCGCGAAGAGCAGGAACACCTTCGACCAGCGCCGGAACGCCGGGACCGGGGCGCGGGACAGCACGACCATCGCGACCACGCCGACCCCGGCGAAGAGCGCCTGGCGCGTGAACAGCGTGAAGGCCGAGCCCGTGGTGTCGTAGGACTCCACGCTCGAGGAGCTGAGCACCATCACCAGGCCGAGGACCAGCAGCAGCATCGCCGACCCGAGGATCAGGTAGTACGGCGCCATCGGGTGCTCGTTGAGCCGCTCGCGCCAGGACGGCTCGTCGCCCCGACCCGCGCCCTCGGTGCGGCCGGCCCCAGCTGCGCCGAGCGGCCCCGCGGCGCCAGTCGCTGAACTCACGTGCCCTCCTGGAGCGCTGCCACGGCCTCGGCGAACTGGTCGCCCCGCTGTGCGTAGTCCCGGTACATGTCCCACGACGCGCACCCGGGGGCCAGCAGGACCGTGTCACCGGGCCTCGCCATGGCCGCGGCTGCCGCCACGACCTCTGCCATGGCACCAGTGTCGGTGCGCGGGACCGCCACGATCGGCAGATCGGGGGCGTGTCGCGCGAGGGCCTCGGCGATCACGTCCCGGTCGACGCCGAGCAGCACGACGCCGACCATGTGGGACCGGGTGGCGACGATGAGGTCGTCGAAGGACTGCCCCTTGGCCAGGCCCCCGGCGATCCACACGACGCGGTCGTAGGCCAGCAGCGAGGTCTGCGCCGCGTGGCAGTTCGTGGCCTTGGAGTCGTCGACGTAGCGCACCCCGGCGACCGTGCCCACGTCCGCGATCCGGTGCGCGGCGGGGGTGAACGCGCGCAGCCCGTCGCGCACCGCGGCAGCGGGCACGCCGTGGGCCCGGGCCAGTGCGGCGGCCGCCAGCGCGTTGGCCACGTTGTGCGGCGCGGCTGGGCGCACGTCGGCGAGCTCGGCGAGCTCCTGCGCCGCCTCGCGCCGGTTGGCGATGAACGCCCGGTCCACGAGCACGTCCTCGACGACGCCCAGCATCGAGATGTCCGGCACGCCGAGCGTGAAGCCGATCGCACGGCAGCCCTCGACCACCTCGGCCGCCTGCACCATCTGCAGCGTGACCTCGTCGGCCACGTTGTAGACCGCGGCCACCTGGGTGCGCTCGTAGATGCGGGCCTTCGCCTCGACGTAGGCCGCCATGGAGCCGAACAGGTCGACGTGGTCCTCGGCGATGTTGAGGCAGACCGAGGCCTGCGGGCTCATGGAGTGCAGGAAGGGCAGCTGCGGGGCGCCGACCTCGACGGCGATCGCGTCGAGCGCGCCCTCAGGCGTGGCCTCGGCCATCACCACCTCGACCATCGAGACGCCGATGTTGCCCGCGGCCACGGTGCGCAGGCCGGCGGCCCGCAGGATCGACTCGAGCATGAGCGTGGTGGTTGTCTTGCCGTTCGTGCCGGTGATGACCAGCCAGGGCGCGGCGCCCTCGGGGCGCAGCCGCCAGGCCAGCTCGAGCTCGCCCCAGACGGGCAGGCCGGCAGCCTGTGCCGCGGTGATGATCGGCGCGCGCGGCGGCAGGCCCGGCGAGACCACGAGCAGGTCGGACCCCGCGGGCAGGCTGTCGCCGTCGCCGAGCCGCACGGTCGCGCCGAGCGCGTCGAGCACCTGGGCCCGCTCCTGCTGGCGCGGGCCGTCGCCGGCGTCGACGGCGGTGACCCTCGCCCCGAGCGACAGCAGGGCGTCGGCAGCGGCGAAGCCGGCGACCCCGATGCCCGCGACGACCACCTGCACGTCGCGCCAGTCGGCGTCGCGGCGCAGCGCCTCGATCTCGTGCTGGTCGGCGCTCACCCGGCGATCCATTCGGCGTAGAAGAGGGCCAGGGCGGCCGACAGGCACAGGCCCTGGATCAACCAGAAGCGCACGACGATCGTGATCTCCTGCCACCCCAGCATCTCGAAGTGGTGGTGCAGCGGGGCCATGCGCAGCACCCGTCGCCCGGTCAGCTTGAACGAGCCCACCTGCGCGATCACCGAGAGCGTGATGATGACGAAGAGCCCACCGATGAGCACGAACAGCATCTCCGTGCGGCTCATGATGGCCAGCGCCGCCATGGCCCCGCCGAGCGCCAGGCTGCCGGTGTCGCCCATGAAGATCCGGGCAGGGCTGGTGTTCCACCAGAGGAAGCCGAAGCAGGCGCCGGCGCACGCCACGGCGAAGCTCGCGAGGTCCAGCGGTGAGGCCACCTGGTAGCAGCCCGGCGTGGCACCCAGGGCGCAGCTCTGCCCGTTCTGCCAGACACTGATGAGGGTGTAGCCACCGAACACCAGGACGGCGGCGCCGGCGGCCAGGCCGTCGAGGCCGTCCGTGAGGTTCACGCCGTTCGTGATGGCCGTGACGATGAACCAGATCCACAGCAGGAACAGGCCCAGCGGCAGCACCCAGGCGGTGTCGCGGACCATCGAGATGGCCTGCGAGGCCGGGGTGAGGCCCTGCTCGTCGGGGAACCGCAGCGACAGCCAGGCGAAGCTCAGCGCGACCGCGGCCTGGCCCAGCAGCTTCGTCCGGGCGCGCACCCCGCCGCTGCGCGACTTGAAGACCTTGAGGTAGTCGTCGGCGAAGCCCACGAGCGACAGGCCGATCATGAGGTAGAGCGCGAGCAGCCCGGAGGCCGTCGGGGGCGTCCAGCGGATGAGGTGCGCGCCCCCGTAGCCCAGCACCACGGCCACGACGATGGCCAGGCCGCCCATCGAGGGGGTGCCCTTCTTGCCGCTGTGCTCCGGGTAGACGATCCCATCGGCCGACTCGCGGATCGCCTGGGCCAGGTTGCGCCGGGTGAGCAGCTTGATGAGCAGCGGCGTGCCGAACAGCGCCACGACGGCGGCGATGATGGCGCTGAGCACGATCTGGATCACGGCGCCTCCTCCAGCAGCGCCCGGGCCACCTGTTCCAGGCCCACCGATCGTGAGGCCTTCACGAGCACGACGTCCCCGGAACGAAGCAGCGGGCGCAGCAGCGCCAGGGCTGCGGGTGCGTCCGGGACCCACTGCGCCTCACCGTCCCAGGACCCCTCCTGGGCAGCGCCGAGGTAGAGCGGCCGGGCGCCGTCACCCACCGCGATGGTCATGGACACGTCGAGTCGCACGGCCAGCCGGCCGATCGCGTCGTGCTCGGCGATCGAGTTGGTGCCGAGCTCCTTCATCTCACCGAGCACCGCGTAGCTGCGGCCCTCGCCCCGCATGGCGGCCAGGGCGCGCAGCCCGGCGCGCATGGACTCGGGGTTGGCGTTGTAGGCGTCGTTCACCACCGTGACCCCGCCGGGCGTGACGGCCACCTCCATGCGCCACTGGCTGCGCGGGGTCGCCGCGCTGAGCAGCTCGGCCACGCGCGCCAGCGGCATGCCCAGCTCCAGGGCCACGGCAGCGGCGGCACAGGCGTTGGCGGCCATGTGCTCGCCGACCACCTGCATGGTCACCGGCGCGGCGGCCCCGCCCGCGTGCAGCGTGAACCGGGGCCGGGCCCCGGCGTCGAGCTCGAGGCCGGTCATCCGCACCTCGGCCAGGGAGCTGGCGCCGAACCGGACGACCCGCGCCGGGGTCCGCACGGCCATCCCGGCCACGTAGGGGTCGTCGGCGTTGAGGATCGCCACCCCGTCGGGGGGCAGCGCCTCGACGAGCTCGCCCTTGGCCAGCGCGATCACCTCGCGCGTGCCGAACTCGCCGAGGTGGGCCGAGCCGACGTTGAGCACCACGCTGACGTCGGGCCGGGCGATGGCGCACAGCGTGGCGATGTGGCCCAGGCCGCGGGCGCCCATCTCGAGCACCAGGAATCGGGTGGCCTCGGTCGCGCGCAGGATCGTCAGGGGCAGCCCCACCTCGGTGTTGAACGAGCCGGCGGGGGCGACGGTCGGGCCGAGGTCCTCGAGCAGGCCGGCGATGAGGTCCTTCGTGGTGGTCTTGCCCGACGAGCCGGTCAGGGCCACGACGCGAGCCGCGGGCAGCGCTGCGAGGGTGTGCGCGGCCAGCCGGCCCAGGGCTGCCACGGGGTCCTCGACGACGATGGTGGGCAGCCCGGTCGGCCGGGAGCCGAGCGTCACGACCGCCCCGGACTCGTGGGCGGCAGCAGCGAAGTCGTGGCCGTCGACCCGCTCCCCCAGGATCGCGACGTAGAGGTCGCCGGGAGCCACGCGGCGGGAGTCCGCGGCCGCACCGGTGACCAGCACGTCCGGGTTCGGGCAGTCGGCGAGCCTGCCGCCCACGGCGCTGGCCACGCCGGCGATGTCCATCCGAATCACTGCAGTCCCTCCATCGCTGCCCGCAGCGCCACCCGGTCGTCGAACGGGGTGACCACGCCGGCCACCTCCTGGCCCTGCTCGTGGCCCTTGCCGAGCACCAGCAGCACGTCCCCGGGGCCTGCCATCCCGGCCGCGATCCCGATCGCGCGTGCCCGGTCACCCTCGACCAGCACCTGCGCCCGTTGCCGGCGGTCGACCCGCGCCACGCCGGCCATGATGGCCTCCCGGATCGCCAGTGCCGACTCGGAGCGCGGGTTGTCGTCCGTGATGACCAGGATGTCCGACTCGCGCGCGGCCAGCTCGCCCATGACGGGCCGCTTGTCCCGGTCGCGGTCCCCGCCGCAGCCCAGCACGGTGAGGATCCGCGCCCCACCGGGCACGACCTCCCGGGCCGCGGCGATGGCCCGCGCCACGGCGTCCGGGGTGTGGGCGTAGTCGACGACTGCCAGGAAGGGTTGGCCAACATCGACCCGCTCCATCCGCCCCGGCACGCCCGGACAGGCCGCGATGGCCGCGGCCGCGAGCTGCGGGTCCACCCCGTGGTGGACCGCGGCGGCCAGTGCCGCCAGGGCGTTGGCGACGTTGAACCGGCCCACCAGCCCGATCCCGGTCCGCAGCGCCAGCCCTCCCGGCCCGTGGGCGGTGAAGCCCGTCACGGCGGTATCCCCCGGGCGCACCTCGGACACCGACCAGTCCGCGGCGGCGTCGACCGCGTACGTGCTCGTGGGCAGGCCGGCCTCCCGGGCTCGCGCGGCCAGCCGCTGCCCCCACGCGTCGTCGACGTTCACCAGCGCCGCACGCGAGCGCTGCGGCGTGAACAGGTCCGCCTTGGCCGCGAAGTAGTGCTCCATGTCGCCGTGGAAGTCCAGGTGGTCCTGGCTCAGGTTGGTGAACACCGCCAGGTCGAACAGCACCCCGTCGACCCGGCCCAGCGCGAGGGCGTGGCTGGAGACCTCCATCGTCACCGCCGTGGCCCCGCGCTGGCGCATCACGGCGAGCAGCGCGTGCACGTCCGGCGCCTCCGGCGTGGTACGCACGCTAGGCAGCACCTGGTCGCCGATCTGGGTGGCGACGGTGCCCATGAGCCCGGTCGTGCGGCCGGTGGCCCGCAGCGCGGCGTCGAGGAGGAACGCCACGGTGGTCTTGCCGTTCGTGCCGGTGATGCCGGTGGTGACCACCGCAGAGGCTGGCTCCCCGTAGAGCCACGCGGCCACCCGGCCCAGCACCCCCCGCGGGTCGGCGACCACCAGGACGGGCACGTGGAGGCCGCCGGCCGCCTCGATGATCGCCAGGCCGCTGGCGTCGGTGAGCACTGCTGCCGCACCCGCAGCCGCGGCCGGTCCCGCGAACCGGGCACCGTGGGTGGTGAATCCGGGCAGCGCGGCGTACAGGTCGCCGGGCAGCACCGCGCGCGAGTCGAGCGTCACGCCGGTGATCGCCTCCGGAGGGCCCGGGGGCAGGTCGAGCAGGGCACGCAGGGCCGCCCCGTCGCCGCGGACCCCCTCGGGACGGATCGCCACGGCCCGGCTCACCACTCCGTCGGGATGACCGGCGACTTCGTGCCCGAGGGCGGGATCCGCAGCTCCTGCAGTGCGTAGGACATCACCGTCTTGAACACCGGGCCGCCCAGCACGCCGCCGTAGTGGCCGTTGCGCGGGTTCTGCAGCACGACCTGGACCACGACCGCAGGGTCGTCGGCCGGCGCGTAGCCGATGAACGAGGCGCTGAAGCCGGAGTACCCGCCGTTCACGGCCCGCTCCGCCGTGCCGGTCTTGCCCGCCACCCGGTAGCCGGGGATCTCGGCGAGCTTGCCCGTGCCGTCAGTGATCACGTTCTCGAGCATCTTGGTCATGGACGTGGCCGTCTTGGCACTCACCACGCGGGTGCCGGGCCTGGTCTCCGCGGGGGTGAACGTGCCGTCGGTGCCCACGTATCCGTCGATGAGCCGGGGCGTCAGGCGCACGCCGTCGTTGGCGATGGTCTGGTAGACCCCTGCCACCTGCAGCGAGGTGACCGAGTAGCTCTGGCCGTAGGCGAGCGCCTGGAACGTGGTGGGCCACCAGTTCTCCGGCTTCGGCAGGATGCCGCCCTCCTCGCCCGGGAAGCCCAGGCCGGTCCTCTGCCCCATGCCGAACTTGCGCTGGTACTCGTAGAGCTTCTCGCCGCCGATGCGGTCGGCGAACAGGATCGTGCCGATGTTGCTCGACTGGGCCAGCACGCCGTTGAGCGTCAGCTGCAGGGTGCCGTGGTCGGTGTGGTCGTGGGTGGTGTGCCCGCCGCGGGTCAGCGTCGGGGGCACGACGATCTTCGAGGTCGGCTTGGCCTTGCCCTCCTGGAGGACGGCCGAGAGGGTGAGGATCTTGCCGGTCGAGCCGGGCTCGTAGATCTCGGAGACCGGCCGGTTGCCCATGTCGGCCTTCTTGGCCTTGCGGAAGTTGTTGGGGTCGAAGGTGGGGGCGGTCGCCATCGCGAGGATGCGGCCGGTCTTGACCTCGATCACGGTGACGTCGCCGCTGTCGGCGGCCGCCTCCTTGACGCGCTGGGCGATCGCGCGCTGGGCCACGTACTGGATGTCGCGGTTGATCGTCAGCTGCACGCCCTCACCGGGCACCGGGTCGCGCAGCACGTCCTCCGCGCTCGGGATGGCCTGGCCGGCGGCACCCTGCTCGAACGTCCGCGAGCCGTCGACACCCTTGAGCCGGCTGTCGAGTGCCATCTCGAGGCCGCCGGAGCCGACCCCCTCGGCGTTCACGAAACCGAGCACGTTGGCGGCCAGGGTGCCCGCCGGGTAGGTGCGTCGCGTGGTCTTCTCGCTGAAGATCCCGGTGATGTCCAGCGCCTTGATCTGGCGCCACTGCTCCGGCGTGAGGCCCTTGGCCAGGTAGACGAACTTGTCCGTGCCGGTCAGCCGCGCCTGCAGCTCGGCGGGGTCCATGTGCAGCATCGGCGCCAGCCGCGCGGCCGCGGCGGCGGGGTCCTCGATGAGGTTCTGGTCGGCGGTGACGTTGCGGGACTCGACGGTGATGGCCAGGGGTGCGCCCTGCGAGTCGTAGATGGGCCCGCGATCGGCGGGCAGCGGCAGCGTGCGCATCCGCAGGCTCTGGCCCTTCGCGGCGAGGTCGCCACCCTGCACGACCATGAGGTCGAAGATCCGCCCGGCGTAGATGCTCAGGATCATGAGCACGACGAACGTCAGCACGATGACGCGGTTGCGGCCGTTCGCACGCCGGTAGCGGCGTGGCGCGGCCGGTGGGCCGGCCGGGGTGCTGCGCGTCGGGCGCGGCGGTGCGTACGAGCTCACGGGCGCGCTCCCTGGGTGGCGTTCGGCGTGGCGTTCGGGGTGGCGTTCGGGGCGGCGGAAGCGGCATCGCTGGGCGCTGGCGCGGGGGCGACCGCGGCGCCGGAGGCCTGTGGGGTGGCGGCAGGGCTGGCCCCCGGACCGGTGGCGGGGGCGCTGGACGCGGGGTCGGCGGCCGGCGTCGCGGTGCCGGACAGGCCGGTCGCGGGGTCCAGGGCCGGGTCGATGGCACCCGGGCTGGCGGTCGGATCGGCGGTCGGCGGCTCCGGCTGCAGTCCCGGGGCGTTGGCGAAGTCCACCGGGCCGGTGGGGGCAGGCGCCGGGACCGGCTCACCCAGGATCGCCCC
>DASVBK010000220.1:0-7825 GCA_036375875.1 Candidatus Nanopelagicales bacterium | reverse complement strand
GCCGAGGGCACGCAGCACCTCGAGCTGCTCGGTGTTGCGGGCGGCCTCGGCCAGCAGCAGGCGGCGGTCCTCCTCGGCGACGACACGCGCCTCGACGTCGCGCAGCACGACGACGAGGCCCTGCTCGTCGGCGCGTCCCTGGGTGTAGGCCACCGGCAGCAGTCGGCCGTCCACGGTGATCTGCTCGCCGTCGACCGCCACCTCGCCCGGCCCCCGGCCCATGCGGCCGTCCAGCGGGCACTGGCCCGGGCAGGGGGTGCCATCGGCCAGCGTGTGGCCGAGCAGGGGATGCAGCGGCTGGCCCACCGTTGCGGCGGGCACCAGGCGGGTCAGGCCGTGGTTGCCCTGCAGCAGCCGGCCCTGGTCGTCGAGCAGCATGACCGCGTCGGGGATGCTGGCCAGGATCGCGGCCTGCGTGCGCCCCAGGCTCTCGATGCGTTGCGTGCGCTGCTCGAGGAACACCGAGGCTGCGATCGCGAACACCACGGCCAGGCCGACGTTGACCATCCGCAGCGTCATCGCGCCGGACCAACCGGCGGCCAGTCCGGCGGCCGCCGCCAGGACGAACGCGATGCCGCCGAGCAGGGCCACGACGCGGGGGCGCAGGAACAGCGCGCCGCCGACCACGATCACGCCGAGGGAGGGGATCAGGCTCTGCTGAAGGCGCCAAGCGCCGGTCGCGAGCAGGAGCAGGATCAGCAGCAGCCCAGCGACCTGCCAGCGCTGGTCGCCCCGGGCCGGCCCTGCAGCCACCTCGCCCTCCTCATGTCCGAGGCTGAGGGTAGCGCGCCGCGCGGATCCCACGACTGCAGTGGACCATTCGGCCGCACGAGGGTCTGCCGACTGGAGCCTGGCGGTCGTTCGTATGCCCGCGCCGGCAGGGGGTACCCGCCGGCCATGAGTGCACAGGAACAGCTCCAGCCCCCCCAGACCATCGACTACCCGGGCAACGAGGCCGACATGGTCGAGCAGCCCCGCGACGCCATGCGCGACTACCGCGGCAGCGGCCTGCTCGAGGGCAAGGTCGCGCTCATCACCGGCGGTGACTCGGGCATCGGTCGGGCGGTGGCGGCGGCCTTCGCCAAGGAGGGCGCGGACGTCGCCATCGCCTACCTCGACGAGCACGACGACGCGGAGCGCACCGGAGCCCTGGTGCGCGAGGCCGGCCGGCGCGCGGTGGCCTTCCCCGGCGACCTGGCGGACGTGGCCCACCAGCGCTTCGTCGTGGCACGGACGGTCGAGGAGTTCGGCCGCATCGACATCCTCGTGAACAACGCCGCCTTCCAGTCACCGGTCGACAAGCCCGAGGACGTCACGTACGAGCAGTGGCGTCACACCTTCTCGGTGAACGTCGACGCCGCGTTCTTCCTCACCCAGGCCGCGCTGCCGCACATGGCACGGGGGTCCTCCATCATCAACACGGCCTCGATCACCGGCCTGCGGGGCAGCCCCGGCCTGCTGGACTACTCGGCGACCAAGGGCGCCCTCATCGCCCTGACGTACGCGCTGTCCCAGGCGCTCAGCGAGCGGGGCATCCGCGTGAACGCCGTCGCCCCGGGTCCGGTGTGGACGCCGCTCATCCCCGCGACCTTCGACGCCGAGAAGGTCAGCCAGTTCGGCGGCGACGTGCCGATGGGCCGGCCGGCGCAGCCCGACGAGATCGCGCCCTCGTACGTGTTCTTCGCCAGCGACCGGCTCTCCTCGTACTACTCCGGCGAGGTGCTGGCCCCAGTCGGCGGCCAGACCATGCCCGGCTGAAGGCCGCCAGTGGCCCAGGTCACCTCTGCGATGGCGACCGCTGCGCGTATGCGCCCATCACAGTCGGGTACGCCTCCAATGAGCGTCGCTGTCCCGGATCCCTCCGGGGGATCGTGCGGCGCCGCCAACCCCACCAGAAGGAGCCCAGCATGGATCGGCTGGACAGCAGCCAGAACACGCCGCAGGACGCCCCTGCCGCGACCGAGCCGACGATGAGCGGCACGACCGGGTCGGTCACTGCCGAGCCCATCGGCTCGATGAGCACCGGTTCCTACGGCACGGCGGAGACGATCGACGTCACCGACAGCGCCATGAGCACCAAGGAGCAGGCCAAGGGCGTCGCCGAGGACGCCGCCGGCCGCGCGAAGGACGTGGCCGGTGAGGCAACCGAGCAGGTCAAGTCCGTGGCCCAGGCGGCCACGGAGCAGACCAAGACCCTGTTCAGCGGGGTCGGACAGGACCTCTCCCAGGAGGTCGAGAGCCAGAAGGACCGCATCGCAGCGCTGCTGCGCCAGCTCGGCGACGAGCTCGACGAGGCAGCTGGCCGCGGCGAGGCCGGCGGCAGGGTCGCGTCCTTCGCTGGCGACGCCGCGTATCGCGCACGCGAGGCCTCGCAGTGGCTGGAGACCCACCACAGCGGCGAGTTCGTCGACATGATCGGCGACTTCGCCCGGCGGCGGCCGATGACGTTCGTGGCCGCCAGCGCGGCGGCTGGCCTCGTCATGGGTCGCTTGACCCGGGGCATGGTCGCCTCGGCGCGCTCGGACGACGAGGCGGGCACCGGCATCGGCCAGGTGCAGCCGGTGGTCGGCCCGATCACGCCGCTGGGCACCGGGATCGACACCCCGTACGGCACGCCGCTGGGCGGGACCGTCGGCACGGTCACCCCGGCCTACCCCGCGTACAGCACTGGTGCCCCGGAAGACGGCGCGCTCGGCACGCAGGCCGAGGGCGAGGTCTACGACCGCGGCACCCTGGGCAGCTACGGAGGCAACTCGTGACGACTGACAGCGGCGCCACCGCCTACAGCGGCGGCCGCAGCGACGTGACCCAGCAGTCGCTGGGCGAGTTGGTGAGCAACATCAGCGAGACCACCACGCGCCTGCTGCGCCAGGAGGTCGCGCTGGCCAAGGCCGAGACCAAGCAGGAGCTGGTCGTGGCGGGCAGGGGCGTGGGCATGCTCGCCGGCGCCGGGGCGTTGGGCCTGGTCGCGCTGATCATGCTGTCGATGGCGCTGGTCGACTGGCTCAGCGACGCGATGGACCCGGGCTGGGCCTACCTGCTCGTGTTCGCGCTCTGGGTCGTGGTCGCGGCGGTCCTCGCCTCGGCCGGGCGCAAGGCGCTCAAGCAGGTGAACCCGGTGCCCGAGCGCACCGCCGAGACGCTCCGTGAGATCCCCGAAGCAGTGAGAGGAAGGTCCTGATGTCGCAGACGAGTTCGCAGGCGAGCCCCGAGGAGCTCGAGCAGGACATCGAGCGCACGCGCGCAGAGCTGCGTGAGAACGTCGATGCCCTGCAGGAGAAGCTGAGCCCGACGGCCGCCGCCAAGCGTGGCGCCAACCGGGTGCAGGAGGCCGTGGCCCAGGTGAAGGACACCGTCCTGGGCACGGCCGAGGAGAGCGTCGCCAAGACGCAGGAGGGCGTCTCGCGCGCCCAGGGCACCGTCACCGACGGCGTGTCCCGCAGTGCCGAGTCGGTCCGGGAGACCGGGCGCAAGGTGCAGCGCACCACGCGGGGCAACCCGCTGGCCGTCGGCCTGGGCGCCTTCGCCCTGGGCTGGCTCGTGTCGTCGCTGCTGCCGGTCTCGCGCCGTGAGCGCGAGGCGGTCGAGTCGCTGCAGGAGTCCGACGTCGCGACCTCGATCACGCAGCCGCTGGTCGAGTCCGCCCGCTCAGTCGCCCAGTCCGCGGGCGAGCGGGCCAAGGAGGGCGTGGCCGAGGTCAGCGCCGAGGCCCAGCTCGCGGCGACCGCCGTGGCTGAGCAGGCCAAGGACGCCGCTGCGCAGACCAAGGACGAGGCGACCGAGGTGGCCCACCAGGCCTCCTGACGCACGCGTCGCCAAGCACGAAGGGGTCCCCCACCAGCGTGGTGGGGGACCCCTTCGGCGTGTCGGGGCCCGCGTGCGTGTCGGCCGTGTCGGGCTACCCGCCGGGCAGGCCCGCCTCACGCGTCGGCTCACGCGTCGGCGTCGAGCAGGTCCAGCAGCAGCGTCTCCCAGGCCTCGATGTCCAGGTCGCCCACGTCGGCGTCCTCGGCGTCGTCGGCGCGCGCCTGCGCAGGGGCCCGCTCGAGCGCCTCCTGGGCCAGCTGCTCCGGGGTCGGCAGCTCCTCGCCAGCGAGGTACACCTCGACGATCCGCGGGTCGACGTAGGCCGACCTGGCCACCGCCGGGGTGTTGCCCAGGTGCTCGGAGACCTCGCGCATGGCGGCGGCCACCGCGCGCGTGGGGGCTACGGCGGGGTCCGCGGTCGCCAGGGCGGCCAGCGCGCGCACCGCCCCCTGCCAGGTGCGGAAGTCCTTGGCAGTGGCGTCGCAGCCGGTCACCTCTCGGACGTAGGCGTTGAGGTCCGCGCTCTCCACGTCGCGCCAGGTGCCCGCCTCGTCGCGCCAGGCCAGCAGCTCCTCACCCCCGGAGCGCCGGGCCCGCAGCGTGCGCACGGCAGACGCGAGCGCAGGATCCGGCACCGAGATGTCGTGCTCCTTGCCGCCCTTGCCGGGGAACCGCAGGCGCACCAGGTCGCCCCGGGTCCGCACGTGGTCCCGGCGCATCGTCACCACGCCGACCGTCCCGTTGGCCTGGGCGTAGGTCTCGCTGCCGATGCGGACGCCCGCCCGGTCCAGCAGCCGGAAGCCGGCGGCCAGCGCGCGTTCCCGTGGCATGCCGGGCAGCGCCACGTGCTCGGCCACCACCGGCCGCGCCGCAGGCAGCGAGCGGCCGAAGGCCAGCACGCGCTGGAACTTCACCTCGTCGCGCCACTGGCGCCAGGCCGGGTGGTACAGGTACTGCTTGCGTCCGGCGGTGTCAACGCCCACCGCCTGCAGGTGGCCGTTGGGCCACGGGCAGATCCACACGTCGGTCCACGCCGGTGGGATGGCCAGCGCCCGGCAGCGCTCGACGTCTGCCTCGGGCAGCGGGGCGCCGTCGGCGTCGAGGTAGCGGAAGCCCCGGCCATGCCGGCGGCGCGTCCAGCCCGGGCGGTTCGGGTCTGAGCGGCGCAGCCGCTCAGCCATGGCCGTTCCGAGCGCCGCCCGGCCCCGCCCCGACCGGCGCCGGGTGGGCGTCGGGGTCGAGACCCTCGGGCCGAGGCCCGGGTTCGCAGTCGACCTCCTCCTCCACTGCGTCGGCACTGCGCCGGTCGTGCGACAGCAGCCAGGACGGCAGCACCACCCACAGCAGCAGCGTGACGACCGGCAGCACCAGTGAGACCGTCGTCGCGACGTCCACCGACCACAGTGCGGCGATCACCAGCCACAGCGCGAGGTCCATGGCGGCCATCACCAGCACGAGGCCGGACGTGGCCATCCAGTGGGTGATCCAGACCAGTCGTTCCTTGTGCCCCGCGCGGAAGTGCAGGCGGTGCACCGCGACCGGGCCCATGAAGCACAGGGCGGCGCCGGCCGAGCTCAGCAGTGCCGCGGTGAGCACGACGTCGAACGTGCGGTGGTCGCGCGGGAACCGGTCGAGGAAGCCCAGCGAGAGCAGGAACGCGAACAGGATCTGGACTCCGGTCTGCGCCACGCGCAGCTCCTGGACGAGCTCATCGAAATTGCGGTCCGCGCGCTCGCTGGGGGTCTCGTTGCGCTCTTGCTGGGATGTGCGGCGAACGGTCTGCATGGGGCCTCCTCGAGCATCGACTACCCGGCGTGCCAGCGGCCATGACGCCCGGCGGGAGGGGGCTGGCGGGGTATGGCGGCGAGGCCCCGGGGCAGGGGGTTGGTACGCGGCGCGGGCTGTGCAGGGGCCCCGCCCGCCCCCCTGCGGGGGCCCGGACACGGAGGTTCGACGATGACGACGACGCCCGAGGACAGCCAGGACGTGCTCGACCTGCTCGTCGCCGAGCACCGCCAGGTCGAGGAGCTGCTCGCCGCGCTCGAGGGTGCCGATGCCCCGACGGTGCGCGCCGAGCTGCGCGACGAGCTCGTGGCCCAGATCGTGCGGCACTCGGTGGCTGAGGAGGCCTATGTCTACCCCGTGGTGCGCGAGCACGTGCCCAACGGCGCGGAGGCCGTGGAGCACGACATGGAGGAGCACGACGAGCTCGAGCACCTGCTCAAGCGGCTCGAGGGGCTCGACCCGGCCGATCCTGCGTTCGACGTCGTGCTGCACGAGGTGCGCACGACGCTGGCCGACCACATCGCCGACGAGGAGATCGGGCAGTTCCCCCAGCTGCGGGCGGTGACCCCTGCTGACGAGCTGGTGGCGCTGCGGGAGAAGGTGCAGCGCATCGAGTCGCTGGCCCCGACGCGGCCGCACCCCAGCGCCCCCAACAGCCAGCTGTTCCACAAGCTCGTGGGTCCTGGCGTGGGGATGGTCGATCGGCTGCGCGACGCGCTGAGCGGGCGCCTCGCCTCATGAGCCCGATCCCGGCGACGCGCTGAGGGGCAGGGCCGGCCATGGCAGACAGCGCGTTCCCCGTGGGCTACGTGCTGGCTGGCCTGGCCATGGTCGCCGCGACCGTGCTCCCCCGGCTGCTGCGCCGCAGCGCCGGCAGCCCGGCGCTGGTCTTCGTCGCCGCTGGGGTGCTCGCCGGCCTGCTCCCCGGTGGTGGTTCGCTGGATCCAGCCGAGCATCCTCTCGTGGTGGAGCACGCCACCGAGCTCTGCGTGATCGTGTCGCTCATGGGGGTGGGGCTCGCCCTGGACCGCCCGCTGACGTGGCGTGGTTGGGGCAGCACGTGGCGGCTGCTGGGCATCGCGATGCCGGTGTCGATCGGCCTGGCGGCGCTCGGCGGCTGGGCGCTGGGGCTGGCACCGGCGACCGCGCTGCTGCTCGGCGCGGTGCTCGCCCCCACCGATCCGGTCCTGGCCTCGGACGTGCAGGTGGGGGAGCCGACCTCAGATCCGGGCAGCGAGGACGAGATCCGGTTCGCACTGACCAGCGAGGCCGGCCTCAACGACGGCCTCGCGTTCCCGTTCGTCCACGCGGCCCTGCTGCTGGTCGCCGCCGGCTCGTTGGCCTGGGTGCCCGGCTGGGCGGCCTGGCAGCTGGTCGGCAAGGTGCTGCTGGGGGTCGCGGTCGGCGTCGCCGTGGGGCGGCTCTTCGCGCGGCTGGCGTTCGCCGCCCCCATCGACGAGCTGCGCTTCGCCGAGACCGCCGACGCGGTGGTCGTGCTCGCGGCGGTGTTCCTCAGCTACGGGGTCGCGGAGCTGGTCGGCGGGTACGGGTTCCTGGCGGTGTTCGCCGCCGGTATGGCACTGCGTGGCTGGGCCCGGGACCACGACTTCCACCGCACCTCCCACGTGTTCATCACCCGCTTCGAGCGGATGCTCACGATGGGCCTGCTGGTGCTGCTCGGCTATGCGGTGGGCGACGGCCTGCTCGCCGGGCTCACCTGGCCCATGGCGATGTTCGCGGTGCTCAGCGTGCTGCTGCTGCGCCCGCTCGCCGGCGGGCTGGCGATGCTGGGCGCCCCCGTGCCCGCGACCGATCGACGGGCGATCGCCACGTTCGGCGTCAAGGGCATCGGCTCGTTCTACTACCTGGCCTACGCCCTGGGGCAGGCGCAGTTCCCCAACTCGGAGGTGCTCTGGCCGACGGTCACGCTGGCGGTGCTGACCTCGGTCGTGGTCCATGGCCTGTCCGCGACCCCGGTGCTGCGCCGGATCGACCAGCGGATGGGCCGGCGCACGCCCGAACCGGTGTGAGCCACGGCCCGACGGGCAGACGTGCGGCGAGAACGGGCACCGGGAGGGCATGTGGACGGACGTGGCGGCATCCATCGCGAGCTCGCGCTGCACCTGCAGGCCCGGACGACGCTGATCGTGCTCGTGACCAACGAGGAGCAGCGGGCGCTGGCCGTGCTGGACCAGGTGCGCCGTGACCGGGGGCCCGACGCCGACCTCGTGCT
>DASVBK010000216.1:0-2107 GCA_036375875.1 Candidatus Nanopelagicales bacterium | reverse complement strand
GCGGCGGCCTCCGTGGACGACATCGGGGCGGCGGCCGGGCGGGCCGGCGCCAAGTCGCTTGGCGTGGTGGTCGACGACACGGCGGTGACGCCGCGCTACGTCCACGGGTTCACGCCGGACCGCGAGCTGCCCATCATCCGCCGGATCGCGCTGGGCTCGCTGCGCAACAAGCTGCTGATCATCCTGCCCGCGGCGCTGCTGCTCAGCCAGATCCTGCCCTGGCTGCTCACCCCGATCCTCATGCTCGGCGGCGCCTACCTCTGCTACGAGGGGGCCGAGAAGGTCTGGGAGGCGGTCAGCGGCCACCACGACGCTCACGCCGACACCCCGGCGGCCACCCAGGGGCAGGACCAGGAGGACGTGATGGTGCGCGGCGCCATCACCACCGACTTCATCCTCTCGGCGGAGATCATGGTGATCGCGCTGAACGAGGTGGCCGAGGAGCCACTGGTGTCGCGGGCCATCATCCTGGCGATGGTCGCCGTTGCGATCACGGTGCTGGTCTACGGGGTGGTCGCGCTCATCGTGAAGATGGACGACATCGGCCTGCACCTGGCAGAGCGCGAGCACTCCGTGGCCCAGCGCATCGGCCGGGGGCTCGTCACGGGGATGCCCGCGCTGCTGCGCGCGCTGTCGACGGTGGGCATCGTGGCGATGCTCTGGGTCGGCGGGCACATCCTGCTGGTCGGCACCGACGAGCTGGGCTGGCACGCCCTGCATGACCTGGTGCACCACGCTGAGGAGGCCGTTGCCAGTGCGGTGCCGGCGCTGGCCGGCCTGCTGACGTGGCTGACGAACACCGCGGCCTCGGCACTGCTCGGCCTGCTCGTGGGCGCCGTCCTGGTGGGGATCATGCACCTGATCCCGCGACGCAGGGCCGCGGCGCACTGACCGCTGGCGGCGCGCGAGGTGCTGCCGTGGCAGCTCGCACCTGGAGCCCGGCCCCCTCGTGCCCTTCCCAGCGGCGCACCCTCGCCGCTACCGTCACCGGCGGGGGTCGTTGGGATGAGTCGAGGGATCAGGAGGGGACCATGACCGAGACCCCGCCCGGCGCGGACCCGGTGCAGAGCAACCCCGAGCTCTATCGGGTGATCCTCGAGAACGACCGGGTGCGCGTGCTGGAGTACCTCGACCAGCCCGGCGATGCGACGACCCCGCACCGCCATCCCGACTCGGTGATGCTCACGCTGAGCGGGTTCCAGCGCCGCCTGCAGGGAGCGGGTGAGGCCGTGGACGTGGAGCTGCCGGCGCACGTCGCCCGCTGGCTGGACGCCCAGGAGCACAGCGGCACGAACATCGGCAGCACCCCGACCCACGTCATCTTCGTCGAGCTCAAGGAGCCTCCCCGGTCCGCGGCGGGGCCGACCGTCCTGGGCCCCCGGGGCTGAATCCGCCTGGCAGCGACGACGACGCGCCCGCCGGCGATCGGCCCCCTCCGAACCAGGTGCTCCCGCCCGGTGGGGAATCGCCCGTGCGCGTGGGGGTCATCTGTGGCGCGCGGGAGAATCCGCGGCGGGGGCGGTGGGTGGTGGGTGCGGCGGGTGCGGCGGGTGCCGTGGGGCGGGGTGCCGACGGCCGCGGGCCGCCGTCAGGCAGGGGCCAGGACCTGCTCCTCGAGGCGGGCGTAGCTGGCCTCCATGCCGTCGGTCATCCCGGTGGCCAGGACCATGTCGCGGATCTCGGCGCTGGGGTAGGTGATCACCAGCACGAGCAGCGTGCCGCCCTCCACCGGGGTGAGGGTCAGCTCGTTGACGGTCGCAGGACCCGGCATGCCCAGCATCTGCTCGGTGGTCACCGCGCGATGCGGCGGATCGCTCGCCAGCAGCTCGCCGGTGAACCCGAAGCCCCCGGAGCCGTCCGCGGCCTGCCACTCGTAGCGGTAGGTGTCACCCACGGCCGTCGCCACCTCGCACACGGGCATCTCCCAGCCGTCCGGGCCGAGCAGCCAGCGCTGCAGCAGGTCCGCGTCGTGGTGCGCGGCCCACACCTGCTCCACCGAGCCGCGGATCACGCGGCTCGTGCGCACCTGGGTGTCACTGAGCACGTCGGCGGCGCACGGCAGCCCGGCCGCGAACGAGGCGAGGTCGGCCAGCACGTCGTCGATCTG
>DASVBK010000215.1:0-4174 GCA_036375875.1 Candidatus Nanopelagicales bacterium | reverse complement strand
GAGAACATGGACTGGATCGCGCTGACGCTGCGCCGGATCATCGAGTTCACGCAGGGCGGCGGCGAGATCAACGTGATCGTGACCGGCATCAACGTCGGCGGCCAGCCGTACTGGAACGCCGAGGCCACCATGCTCATGCACACCAAGGGCATCCTGGTGATGACGCCGACCAGCGCGATGGTGCTGACGGGCAAGCAGGCGCTGGACTTCTCCGGCGGCGTGTCGGCCGACGACAACTTCGGCATCGGCGGCTACGACCGGGTGATGGGCCCGAACGGCCAGGCGCAGTACTGGGCGCCGTCGCTGGCCGACGCCTGCGAGCTGCTGCTGCACCACTACCGGCACACGTACGTGGCTCCCGGCGAGCGCTTCCCACGTCGCACTCCCACGCTGGACCCGTTCGACCGTGACGTGCAGCCGTTCCCGCACGCGGCCATCCCCGACTCGGACTTCACGGTCGTGGGCGACATCTTCAGCCCCGAGATGAACCCCGAGCGCAAGAAGCCGTTCGACGTGCGCTCGGTGATGCGCGCGGTGAGCGACCAGGACAGCGAGCCGCTCGAGCGCTGGAAGCGCTGGCGCGGTGGGGAGACCTCCGTGGTCTGGGACGCGCGGGTGGGCGGCATCAGCGTGTGCATGCTGGGCCTGGAGTCCCATCCGGTGCCCCGCCGCGGCTTCGTGCCGGCGGACGGTCCGCCAGCATGGACCTCGGGCACGCTGTTCCCGCAGGCATCGCGCAAGACCGCCCGCGCGGTGAACGCGGCGACCGGCAACCGGCCGCTCGTGGTCCTGGCCAACCTGTCGGGCTTCGACGGCTCGCCGGAGTCGATGCGCCACTGGCAGCTCGAGTACGGCGCGGAGATCGGCCGTGCCGTCACGAACTTCCGGGGCCCGATCGTCTTCGTGGTGATCTCGCGCTACCACGGCGGCGCGTTCGTGGTGTTCTCCAAGGCGCTCAACGCGTCGATGGAGGTCGCCGCCGTCGAGGGCTCGTTCGCCTCAGTGATCGGCGGCGCACCCGCCGCGGCCACGGTGTTCGCCCGCGAGGTGCGCGGCCGCGTCGACAAGGACCCGCGCGTCGTCGCCGCCAAGCAGCTGCTGGCCGGCACGTCCGGGCCCGAGGCTGCCGAGCGACGGGCGCGGCTGGCCGAGATCACCGAGCAGGTGCGCTCGGAGAAGCTCGGTGAGGCGGCCTCGGAGTTCGACGCCGTGCACACCATCGGTCGGGCCCTGCAGACCGGTTCGGTGGACGAGATCATCGCGCCGGCGGATCTGCGGCCGTGGATCATCCGCGCGCTGGAGCGCGGCATGGAGCGGACGCTGGCCGAGGACGGCGCGCAGGCCTGAGCCGGGGCGGGGGGCCCAGCCTGAGCCGGGGCGGGGCCCAGCGCGCTGCGAACGCGACGGCACGCGCCGGGGAGCCCGCTGCCCAGCGACGTGCTACTCGGCCAGCGGGTTGGTCAGCCAGGAGTGCAGCGGCTCGGCGACGGCGAGGTCCGCGGAGCCCGGCAGCACCTCGGGCGGGGCTCCCAACGCGGCAGGGTCGGCGGCGACCACGGTGAGCAGGAACACGCCATCACGCCGCCACCACCCTGGCAGCTCGCCGAGTCGGGTGGCCACCGCGAGCTGGTGCCAGGCACCCGCCGCTGCGGTGCTCGGCGTGGCACCACCGAAGGTGACCTCGACCGTGCGGGTGTCGGCGCGCAGCCCCGTGCGCAGCACCTTCAGCGCGCTCTCCTTGGCCGACCAGATGAGGTTGGCCGCCGCATCGCGCGCGTCACCACCAGCGCCCGTGGCGTCCCGGACCAGCGACTGCTCGTCGGGGGTCAGGAAGTCGCTGACGAAGCCCTCGCTGCGGGCCTCGACCATCTCGAGGTCACAGCCCACCGCGCCGAGGTCGGGCCCGACGAGGCACACCGCCCACCCGGCCCGGTCGGTCAGCGAGACGTCGAGCGACAGGTCCGTGCCGTCCACCTGCACGAACGGAGCCCCGGTCCGCCGGTTGAGCACGGCGATGCGGGCGAGCGCATGCGGATCGTGGTCGGGCATGCCCAGGACTGCGGCCACCGCCCGCTTGCCGGCGAAGCGCCGCAGCCGGTACTCGGTGCGCCGCTTGGTGAAGCGCATGCCGCCCGCCCGGACCGCCTCGAACGGCGTGAGCCACGCATCGCCGGCGGGGACCTGGCGCTCCCCGCTGGCCGACCACTGCATCCGGTCAGGGTAGCCGCGTGCCTTCGCATTCCCTGGGCCGCCGCCGTGTGCCACCATCCCCGACATGACGATGGCCCGGTCCCTGCTGAGCGCCCCAGCCGGCCTCGACCTCGCTGCGGCTGCCGGGGGGGAGCGACGAGCCGCGCTGTCCGTCGCCAGCCGCTGGTCCGTGCTGAGCATCGGGTCGGTCGGCTCGGCACTGAGCATCGGGTCGGTGGGATCGGTGCTGAGCGTCGGGTCGGTGGGATCGTGCCTGTCCGTGGGCTCGGTGGGGTCCTTCGCCTCCGTGGGCTCGGTCGGGTCCTTCGTGGCGGTGGCGTGCGTCGGTTCGGCCGTGTCGGTGCTCGCCGTGGGCGCGTGGCGGACGGCTCGAGCGCGCCGGTGACCGCCGGCCGGCCCGCGCCCACGCCCGCGGGCGTCATGCTGCAGGCCTTCCACTGGTACCTGCCCAACGACGGCGCCCTGTGGCACCAGCTGGCCGGGCGCGCCGAGGAGCTGGCCGCTGCGGGCTTCACGAGCGTCTGGCTGCCCCCGGCGTCGAAGGGCCACGTCGGCGGCTACGACGTGGGCTACGGCACCTACGACCCGTACGACCTGGGCGAGTTCGACCAGAAGGGCTCGGTGCGCACGAAGTACGGCACCCGCGAGGAGTACCTCGTCGCGATCCGGGCGCTGCAGGGGGCGGGGATCGCGGTGTTCGCCGACATCGTGTGGAACCACCGGCTCGGCGCGGACGGCTCGGAGGTGGTGCGGGCCACCCCGTACGCGGCCAGCAACCGGCACCACGCCCTCGGTCCGCCACGGGAGGTCGAGGTCTGGACGAGGTTCGACTTCGCCGGCCGGGCAGGGCACTACGACGAGCGCACCTGGGACGCACGGCACTTCGTCGCCGTCGACTTCGCCGAGGGCGACCCGAACCCCGGCGCGATCCACCTGTTCGAGGGCAAGCACTTCGACGACGCCGTCGACGAGGAGTTCGGCAACTACCACTACCTCATGGGCTGCGATGTGGACCACGGCAACCCCGAGGTCCGCGAGCGCACCCTCGACTGGGGTCGCTGGTTCCTGGACACCACCGGCGTGGACGGCCTGCGGCTGGACGCGGTGAAGCACATCCCCACCTGGGTGCTGCCGATGTACCTCGACGCGCTGCGCGAGCACCAGGTGGCCACGCGCGGCGAGCGCGCCGCCCTGCCCGTCGTCGCGGAGTACTGGAGCGCCCACCTGCCGGCGCTCGAGCACTTCCTGCATGCCACGGGCGAACGCATGGCGCTGTTCGACGTGCCCCTGCACTTCACGTTCCACCTCGCCGGGCGGGTCGGGGCCGACTTCGACCTGCGGAGCGTGTTCGACGGCAGCCTGGTCGCTGCCCGGCCCCACCTCGCCGTCACGTTCGTCGACAACCACGACAGCCAGCCGATGCAGGCGCTGGAGTCGACGGTGGCCCCGTGGTTCAAGCCGTTGGCGTACGCGCTGGTCCTGCTGCGCCGCGACGGCCTGCCCTGCGTGTTCGTGGCCGACTACGACGGGGCCGCCTACACGGAGCAGCGGTGGGGCGGCGAACCGGTGGACGTGCACCTGGCGCCCCTGCGCACGTTCCTCGACGCCTGCCTGCGACTGCGCGGGGAGCTCGGCGGCGCCGAGCAGTTGGATCACTTCGACCACCCGAACGTCATCGGCTGGAGCCGGATGGGCGCGGGCGTCGCGGCGGTCGTGCTCATGAGCAACGGCGACGCCGGCCACGCCCGGATCCCCGTGGCCGTGCCCGACGGGACGACCTTCGCCGAGGTGCTGGGCGCCGTGGCGGGCGAGGTCGACGTCGTGGCCGGTGCGGTCGAGGTCAGCTGCCCCGGGCGCGGCGTGGCGATCTGGGTGGCACGCGGGGCCTGGTGAGCGACCTCTGCCCGCGACGCGCACACTGGGAGCCGACGAAGGGAGGGGCATGGCCAGTCTCGCCTCACGC
>DASVBK010000176.1:0-11332 GCA_036375875.1 Candidatus Nanopelagicales bacterium | reverse complement strand
TAGGTGCCCGACGAGCACTCCACCTCGACGTCGAGGTCCAGGGCACCCAGCTCCGGCACCGGTCGGCGCTCGAGCACGTCGAACACCCGCACCAGCACCGGCCGCTCGGCCAGCTCGACCTCCTCACCGGCGCGCACCCGGTCGTGCGCGCGCCGGCCGTCGACCTTGATCGCCGAGACCGCCGACGGCCGCTGCAGGATCGGCCCCGTGAGCGCATCGATCGCGGGGAGCAGCTCGCCCATGCTGAGTGCCGTGGCTGGGGCTCCCCCCAGGCGCTCGCCCTGCGCGTCGTCGGTGACGGTCGACCAGCCCAGGCGCATCGTCGCGGTGTAGGCCTTGTGGTGGCCACTGATGTGGCCGAGCAGGCGCGTCGCGCGGCCCACCCCGACCACGAGGACGCCGGTTGCCATCGGGTCCAGCGTGCCGGCGTGCCCGACGCGTCGGGTGCCGGCCAGGCCCCGCAGCTTCGCGACCACGTCGTGCGAGGTCCAGCCTGCCGGCTTGTCGACGACGAGCACTCCGTCCAGCGCGCTCACCTGACCGAGGACCCAGCGGTGCCGCCGACGGCATCAGCGTCCGACTCGAGCTCAGCGTCGAGCTCGTCGTCCTCGCGGGGCGCCCGGTACGGATCAGCGTCGCCCGCGGGCTGCGCGCCCTGCGCCGCCTGCGCCACCTGGGCATCGTGTGCCGCGGCCTGCGCGAGCAGGTCGTCGATGTGCCGGGCGTTCTCGGGCACGGCATCTGCCACGAACGTCAGCGAGGGCGTGTGCCGCACACCCGTCTGCCGGCCCACCTCGGTGCGCAGCACCCCCTTGGCCGACTCCAGCGCGGCGGCCGTGTCGGACTGCTCCTGCTCGGAGCCGAACACCGTGTAGAAGACGGTCGCCTCGCGCAGGTCGTTGGTGACCCGGGCATCGGTGATCGTGACGAAGCCCAGTCGCGGATCCTTCACCCGCGTCTCGAGCGTCTCGGCCACGATCACCTTCACGCGGTCGGCCAGCTTGCGCACCCGTGCCTCATGGGCTCCCACGATGCCCTCCTCCTCGTCCTGCCCCCGCGTCCTCGGCCCGATCGGCCCCTGCCCCGCCCCGCATGGACGTCCCAATGCTCGGGACGTACCACCGCCATGGCCCGGGGGACTCGCGTCCTGCCCGGGCTGCCACTGGTCCGCCGGGCCGGAGCCCGAACTCGCCACACATTGCCGCCTGCCCTGCCGGACCAGCACCATCCGTCCAGGTGGGCCGGGGTCCAGCGGCTCGACCTGCTGTCTCCCCCGCCCGGTCACCCGCCAAACCCAATCGGACACCCCCCGGTCGGCCCCTCAGTCCTCCTCACCCACGAACCGCTGGCGCATCGCCACGATCTCGAACTCCGGGCGCTGCACCACGAGCCGCTCGCACGCCTCGAGCACCTCGCGGCAGCGGCCCAGGTCCGGGGCCACCACCGCGACCCCGATGAGCGTCCGGCGGTGCAGGTCCAGGTGGCCGCCCTCCGCTGCTGCGACGTCGAACCGACGGCGCAGCTCGGCCACCAGCCCGCGCACATGGCTGCGCTTGGCCTTCAACGACTGCACGTCGCTGGGGAGCAGCAGGTCCATGTCGAGGATGCCGACGAACACCGCTGCTCCCCCACGCGTCAGCCGCGGGGCTTCTCCCGCATCTCGAAGGTCTCGATGACGTCGTCGACCTTGATGTCGCCGAACGACCCGAGGCCGATGCCGCACTCGAACCCGTCGCGCACCTCGGTGACGTCGTCCTTGAAGCGCCGCAGCGAGGTGACGGTGAGGTTGTCGGCCACCACCACGCCGTCGCGGACGAGGCGCGCCTTGCTGTTGCGCCGGATCTCCCCGGAGCGGACCAGCGAGCCCGCGATGGTGCCGAACTTGGAGCTCTTGAAGACCTCCCGCACCTCCGCCGTGCCCAGCTGGGCCTCCTCGTACTCCGGCTTGAGCATGCCCTTGAGGGCCGCCTCGACGTCGTCGATCGCCGCGTAGATGACGTTGTAGTACCGGATGTCCACGCCCTCGCGGTCGGCCAGCTCCGTCGCCTTGCCCTGCGGCCGGACGTTGAAGCCGATGATGACCGCGTTCGAGGCCGCCGCCAGCATGACGTTGGTCTCGGTGATGGCACCGACGCCACGGTCGATGACCCGCAGGTTGACCTCGTCGCCGACGTCGATCTGCAGCAGGGCGTCCTCGAGGGCCTCCACCGAGCCGGAGACGTCGCCCTTGAGGATGAGGTTGAGCTCCTGGACCTCGCCGGTCTCCATCTGCTTGAGGAAGTCCTCGAGCGTCCGGCGACCGCGCCGCTTGGCCAGCTGGGCGTTGCGCTCGCGGGCCTGGCGGGTCTGGGCGATCTGGCGGGCCACCCGGTCCTCGGAGACGACCAGGAACGTGTCGCCCGCGCCGGGGACCGAGGTCAGGCCGAGCACCTGCACCGGACGCGCCGGCGAGGCCTCCTCCACCGGGGTGCCGTGCTCGTCGAGCAGGGCCCGGACGCGGCCGTGCGCGTCGCCGGCCACGATCGAGTCGCCCTGGCGCAGCGTGCCGCGCTGCACCAGCACCGTGGCCACCGGGCCGCGACCGCGGTCCAGGTGCGCCTCGATCGCCACGCCCTGGGCGGCCTGCTTGGGGTTGGCCCGCAGGTCCAGGGTCGCGTCGGCGGTGAGCACGATGGCCTCGAGCAGGCCGTCGATGTTCGTGCGCGCCTTGGCCGAGAGGTCGACGAACATGGTGTCGCCGCCGTACTCCTCGGCCACGAGGCCGTACTCGGTGAGCTGGCCACGGACCTTCACCGGGTCCGCGCCCTCCTTGTCGATCTTGTTCACTGCGACCACGATCGGCACACCGGCGGCCTGCGCGTGGTTCAGCGCCTCGATGGTCTGCGGCTTCACGCCGTCGTCGGCAGCCACGACGAGCACCGCGATGTCGGTCACCTGGGCGCCGCGGGCACGCATGGCCGTGAACGCCTCGTGGCCCGGCGTGTCGATGAACGTCAGCTTGCGCTCGGTGTCGTTGACCTCGACGGTCACCTGGTAGGCACCGATGTGCTGGGTGATGCCGCCGGCCTCGTCCGCGACCACGTTCGTGGAGCGGATCGCGTCGAGCAGCTTGGTCTTGCCGTGGTCGACGTGGCCCATGACAGTGACGACCGGCGGGCGGATCACGAGGTCGGACTCGTCGCCCTCGTCCTCGCCGAACTCCAGGTCGAACGTCTCGAGCAGCTCGCGGTCCTCGTCCTCGGGCGAGACGACCTGCACGTCGAAGTCGAGCTCCTGGCCCAGCAGGCGCAGCGTGTCGTCGTCGACCGACTGCGTCGCCGTGAGCATCTCGCCCAGCTTGAACATCGCGGTGACGAGGTCAGCGGGCGAGGCGTTGATGCGCTCGGCGAAGTCGGTCAGCGAGGCACCCCGGGGCAGCCGGACGACCGCGCCGTTGCCGCGGGGCAGCCGGACGCCGCCCAGCGACGGTGCCGCCATGTTGTCGAATTCCTGGCGCTTGGCCTTCTTCGACTTGCGGCCCTTCGTCGGGCGTCCACCCGGACGACCGAACGCGCCGGCCGTGCCGCCACGACCGGGACCACCGCCGGGGCGCCCACCCGGGCCACCGGGGCGACCGGGCCCTCCAGTGCCCGCTCCGGGAGCACCGCCACCGGGGCGGAAGCCGCCGGGACCGCCGGGACCACCGCCACCGGGGCGGAAGCCGCCGGGACCACCCGGACCACCGCCACCGGGGCGGAAGCCACCGGGACCACCCGGACCGCCACCACCGGGGCGGAAGCCACCGGCACCGCCGGGACCACCGGGACGACCGGGACCGCCGGGGCGAGCCCCGGGGCCACCCGGACGGCCCGGGCCCACGCCGGCCGGCCGGGCGGCAGGCCGAGGCGGCATCGAGCCGGGGTTCGGACGCGGGCCACCGGGACCGGCCGGGCTGGGCGGGCGGGGCGCGACGGCCGGGGCGCGGCCCATGCCGCCGCTGCCGAAGGGGTTGTTGCCCGGTCGCGGGCCGGGGGTGGGCGTCCTGCCCATGCCCGAGCTGCCGTACGGGTTGTTGCCGGGTCGCGGCGCCGGTGCCGGCGCCGGGCGGGCGCCCGGCGAGGGCGCCGGACGCGGACCAGCAGCGGGCGCCTCCGGCGCGTCGCCGGGTGCGCCAGCTGGGGCCTGCGCGGCAGCGGCAGCAGGGGCCTGCTCAGCAGCGGCAGCAGCCGGGGCGGGAGCGGTGGGCGCCTGCGGCGGGGCCGCGGGCACCGAGGGCGTGGGGGCGGCCGCCGGACCAGCCGGCGTCGCGGTGGGGCGGGCCGGGCTGGGCGCTGGGCCCGCCGGTGTCGCGCCACCTGCAGCAGGGGCTGCGGGCGCTGTGGGGGCAGCGGACGGCGCCGCCTGCGGGGCGGGCTTGGCCGGCGCGGGCTGGGCCGCAGCGGGCTTGGCTGGGAACGCCTCGCGCAGCTTGCGCTCGACGGGGGCCTCGATGGTGGACGAGGCTGACTTCACGTACTCACCGTTCGCGTTCAGCCACGAGACGGCTTCCTTGCTGGGGATCCCCAGCTCCTTGGCCAGTGTGCTGACCCGGACCTTCGACACTTCGCTCCTGTCTGTGGTCCGCGCCCGCCGCTCGGCTTGATCAGGGCATGGACCGTGGGTTGTTCGAGGGCACGCTCATCGCAGCGAGCTCATCGGGTGCTCATTTCCATCCACTCCTCAACCGTCGACTCACGGTCTCGTCCACGTCCGTCCCCGTTCCAGCCAGTCGTGCAGCGCGGTGGTGTCGAGCGGCCCGGGGACCCGCAGGGCCCGTGGGAACGCCCGCCGCCGCTCAGCCGCGGCCAAGCACTCGGGCGTGGGGTGCAGGTAGGCACCTCGCGCCTGGTGCTGGGCCCGCGGATCCGGGAGGCATGCGCCGTCCCGGGCGGTGACCCGGAGCAGTTCGGACTTCCCCGCCCGTTGCCGACAGCCGACGCAGGTGCGCACCGGATCCCGCCGCGGGGTGAGGTGTGCCGAGTCTAGCGCCACAATCACCGACTGCCCGAATCCGAACCCGTGCGCCGGGCGCCTGTCACGCCGCCCGGGGCGTCAGGTGCCTCGCTCGGCGCCGCCTCGCCGCCCGTCGGCTCCCCCGGTGCCGTGTCGGGCCGGATGTCGATGCGCCAGCCGGTCATCCGAGCGGCCAGCCGGGCGTTCTGGCCCTCCTTGCCGATGGCCAGCGAGAGCTGGTAGTCCGGCACGATCACCCGCGCCGAGCGCGCCTCCCGGTCGACCACCTCGACCGAGGTCACCCGGGCCGGGGACAGCGCGTTCGCGACGAGCTGCGCTGGGTCGTCGGACCAGTCGACGATGTCGATCTTCTCACCATCGAGCTCGGCCATCACGTTGCGCACACGCGAGCCAATGGGCCCGATGCAGGCACCTTTGGGGTTGAGCCCCGCACGGTGCGATCGCACCGCCATCTTCGTGCGGTGCCCGGCCTCGCGGGCCATGGCGACGATCTCGACCGAGCCGTCGGCGATCTCGGGCACCTCGAGGGCGAACAGCGCCTTGACCAGGCCCGGGTGGGTGCGCGAGAGCACGACCTGGATGCCCTTCGGGCCGCGCCGCGTGCCGATCACCAGCGCCTTGAGGCGGGAGCCGTGCGGGTGGCGTTCTGTGGCGACGGCCTCCTGCGGTGGCAGCACGCCCTCGACCTTGCCCAGGTCGACGAACACCAGCCGCGGGTCCGAGCCCTGCTGGACGACCCCCGAGACCAGGTCGCCGACCTTGCCGGCGAAGTGGCCGTGGGTGACGTCGTCCTCGGCCTCGCGCAGTCGCTGCACGAGCACCTGGCGGGCGGTCGTCGAGGCGACCCGCCCGAACCCCTCCGGGGTGTCGTCGAACTCCCGGGGGACGAACCCCTCCGCCGCGTCGGCAGGTGCCTCCTCGAGGGCCCACACGGTCACGTGACCGGTCGGATCGAGCTCGACGCGGGCCTGGGCGGCCGCGCCCGGCGTGTGGTGGTAGGCGACCAGGAGGGCCTGCTCGATGGAGTCCACGAGCAGGTCCAGCGGGATCTCCTTGTCCACGGCGACGGCGCGCAGCGCACTCATGTCGATGTCCATCTCAGGCCTCCGCATCCTGCGCGGCGTCGGCATCCGAGCCCTCGGCCTCGTCGAGCTCGACGTCGTCGATGCGGGTGAACTCCACCTGCACGGTGGCCCGGGCGACCTGCTCGTACGAGAGCACCCTGTCGTGGCCGGCGACGTCGAGCACCGCGGCGTCCCTGCGGGCGTCGAGCAGGCGCCCCTCGACGAGCGAGCCGTCGTGCAGCCGGACCTCGAGGAGGCGGCCCGTCGCGCGGCGCCAGTGCCGCGGCAGGGTGAGCGGCCGATCGACCCCGGGCGAGGTGACCTCGAGCACGTAGGGGGCCTGGCCGAACGGGTCGTCCTCATCGAGCGCGCGTGACAGCACCCGGCTGATCTCGGCGACCAGGTCCAGCGGCAGGCCGCCGTCGTGGTCGACCACGACGCGCACGAGCCGGCGTCGGCCGGCCTGGCGGATGACCACGTCCTCGAGGTCGCAGCCGAGTCCCTCGACGATGGGTGCGGCCAGCGCGCGCACGGCTCGGGCCTGAGCAGCCGACATGACGAGCCCCGATCCTGTTGTGGACGCAGTTGTGAGGAGGCGAGTCTACCGAAGGGCGGGGTGGGGGTGGCCGCCGCGAGGTAGGCGGTAGGCATGCGCGCCAGCATGCGTTGCTGCGGATGCGAGGATGCCGCGCGTGGAGCGGCGGGACTTCCTCGTGCTCGGCGGCGCCCTCGCGCTGGGGGCTTGCACGCCGGCGACCCGACCCACCCCACCGCCCCCCAGCGAGCCGGCGTCGGACCCCGATGCCGACCTGCGCGCGGCCACCGCCGCCTCCGAGCTCGCCCTCATCGCGGCCTACCGGACCGCCATCACGGCGTTCCCCGAGCTCGGGTCCCAGCTGCGACCGCTGGCCGCCCAGCACGAGTCGCACCTGGCCGCGATCGACCCGGCTGCGGCGTCCGGCGCGGCGTCGGCGGCTCCCGGGACCTCGTCACCCGGGTCCGCGGCGCTCGGGCCGGTTGCCAGCCCGGCCTCGTCGGGCGGCACCTCGACACCCTCGAGCGAGGATCGGGTGGCCGAGGGATCAGCCCCGGCGGCCGGGGATGGGCCCCCGGCCTGGACCGCCGCGCAGGCCCTGACGGCCCTCGCCGAGGAGGAGTCCGCGGCCCAGCAGCAGCGCGCCACCGCGTGTGACGGCGTGCAGGAGGCGGCGCTCGCCCGGGTGCTCTGCCTCGTGGCAGCCAGCGAGGGCCAGCATGCGGTGGTCCTCACGGCGTGGAGCGAGCGGGAGGCCGGCCGATGAGGGCAGCCGCGAGCGAGCTCACCGGCCTGCAGGCCGCCCTGGCCGGCGAGCACGCCGCCGTCTGGGCGGCTGGCCGGGCCGCAGGTGAGCTGCGGGGGAATGCCCGCACCCGCGCCCTGCGCCAGCTCGACGAGCACCGACAGGCCCGGGACGCCCTGCGCCGCTCGATCGTCGCGCTGGGCGCCGACCCGGTCCAGGCAGCCCCGGCCTACGTGGAGCCGTTCCGGGTCGAGGGTGCGGCGGGCGGCCGTCGGCTGCTCGCCCACGTCAACGAGGCCCTGGCCGCGACCTACGCCGATCTCGCGGCCGCGAGTGCGCCCGCCGCCCGCCGACCGGCCGTCACGGCCTCGACCGCCGCCGCGGTGCGCGCCCTCGGCTGGGGTGCGGCGCCGAGCGCCTTCCCGGGCGCTGACTGAGCCAACGGCTCCTCGACGCGCGCGCGGCGCTCGGCGGCATCCCCTACTCGGCGAGTCCGGCGCCCTCCCGGGCAAGCGCCGAGAGCCGGGAGACCGCCCGGAAGTACTTCTTGCGGTACCCGCCGCGCAGCATGTCGTCGCCGAACACCCGGTCCAGGGCAACCCCGGAGGCGACGACCGGGATGTCGCGGTCGTAGAGGCGGTCAGCCAGCACGACCAGCCGCAGCGCGTCGGCCTGGTTGGCCAGCGGGGTCACGTCGGTGAGGTACACGCGATCCACCCCGTCGAGCAGGGCGCCGTACCTCGACGGGTGCACGCGCCCCAGGTGGCTCATGAGGGTGGCGAAGTCGTCGCACCACCCCTGCTCCCCTGCCGCGTCGAGCACGGCAGCGGTGGGCAGCGGCGGTGGGGCGCTGGGCAGGCCCCGGTGACGGTAGTCCTCGCCGTCGATCCGGTAGATGTCGAAGTGCGCCGCGAGGCCCTGGATCTCGCGCAGGAAGTCGTCGGCGGCGAACCGGCCCTCGCCGAGACGGTCGGGCAGCGTGTTCGACGTGGCAGCCAGGCGCACGCCGGCGTCGACCAGCCGGTTGAGCAACGTGCTCATGAGCACGGTGTCGCCGGGGTCGTCGAGCTCGAACTCGTCGATGCAGACCAGCCGGTGCCCGCTCAGGGCCTCCACCGTCGCCGCGAACCCCAGGGCGCCCACGAGATGGGTGAACTCGACGAAGGTGCCGAAGGCGCGTGGCTCGGGCGCGACGTGCCAGAGCGCGGCGAGCAGGTGGGTCTTGCCCACGCCGAACCCGCCGTCGAGGTAGATGCCCGCCCGGCCCTCGGGCGGAGCCGGCCTCCGGAACCGCAGGAACGCCCCGCCACGCACCGGCGGGCCGTTGAGCGTGCCGGCGAAGGCGCGCAACCCTGCCACGGCCGCGGCCTGGGTGGGCTGGGCCGGCTCGGGCAGGTACGTCTCGAAGGACTCGCGCGCGAACCGCGGGGGCGGCACGAGCTCGGCGATGAGGCGCTCCGGGGCGACCTGTGGGGAGCGGTCGGCCAATCGGGGCATGGCCGAAGCCTGCCAGACCATGATGGCCCCATGGACATGCGCTTCAGCGTCGAGCCGCCCATCGAGCCCATGCTCGCCAAGCCCATCGCGGGCCTGCCCGCCTCGGCCGAGGGCCTGGCGTTCGAGCCCAAGTGGGATGGGTTCCGGGTGCTCGTGTACCGGCGCGACGACGACGTCGTGATCCAGGGCCGGATGCGGGCGGCGGATGCCCAGGCCAGCGGCTCCTGGGACCTCACCTACGCCTTCCCCGAGATGGTCGAGCACGTGCGCGGGCTGCGCGCCTCGGACGTCGTGCTCGACGGGGAGCTGGTGGTGATCAGCGACGGCCACCTGGCGTTCGACGCGCTGCAGATGCGACTGCGCCCGCGGAAGGAGGCCGGCGGGTGGAAGATCGCCCAGCTCGCCGCGGACCTGCCGACCTCACTCGTGGTGTTCGACGTGCTCGGCGCGGAGGGCCGCGACCTGCGCGGGGAGTCCACCGCCGCCCGGCGGGCGATGCTCGAGGACCTGGTCGCCGGTGAGCCCGCGCCGATCCACCTCACGCCGCAGACGCGCTCGCTGGACACCGCGGCGCGGTGGTTCGCCGAGGTGCCCGGCGCGGGGCTCGACGGCCTCATCGCGCGGCCGCTCGGCGGGGTCTACACCCCTGGCAAGCGGACCCTGTTCAAGGTGAAGCACCAGCACACCGTCGACGTCGTGTGCGCGGGCTGGCGGCCGTACGCGCGCCCCGGGCCTGACGGCCAGGAGGTCGTGGGCTCCATCCTCATCGGGCTGTACGACGACGCCGGCGTGCTGCAGATGATCGGCGCGATCGGGGCGTTCCCCATGAAGGAGCGCGCTGCCCTGGTGGAGCGGCTGGCGCCATTCACCATCGCCGAGGACGCCGAGCACCCGTGGCACGACGCCCAGGGCCGTGCGCCGGGGATGCCCTCGCGGTGGCGCGCCGGCAAGGACGACCGCTGGTACCCGCTGCGGGCCGAGCTCGTGGCGGAGGTGACCTACGACCAGGTCCTCGCCGGGCGGATGCGCCACGTGGCGGGCTTCGTGCGGTGGCGGCCGGACAAGGACCCGGCCGAGTGCCGGGTGGCCGACCTCGTGACGCCCGAGCCGCTGGACATCCGCGAAGTGCTCGGCGCGCGGGGGTAGGCAGCCCCCTGCGAACTTGTGCGGTTCTTGTGCATCCGCCGACGGGTTGCGGTCGGAAAGGCTGGGTGTCAGCACCCACCCCACAGGAGGACCCATGTTCCGCAAGGCCCTTGCCGGTGTCGCCGCCGCCGCCACCCTCGCCGTCCCGCTGGCCCTCGCCGCCCCCGCCCAGGCCTCGCAGACCACGATCCTCGACGTGGTGAGCTCGGTCGACCGCTTCACGAGCACGGAGCGCAACGGCCTCGACGTCTTCCGCTGGGACCAGCGCAACTGGTACGACTTCGACATCCTGACCGCTGCCGTGGCCGCCAACACGACGAAGATCCCGGGGACCGACGCGACCCTGCTGGACGCCGTCCAGAGCCCGAGCACGGCGGTGACCCTCTTCGCCCCCAATGACCGGGCCTTCCAGCTGCTGGCGTTCAACCTGACCGGCCGGTGGTACGCCACGGAGGCTGGCGTCCTCAAGGGCATCGTCGAGGCCGTGGGCACCGGTGACGTGCTCGGCTCCGTCCTGCTGTACCACGTGGTGGGCGGCAAGGTGGTCAAGGCCGACGTGCCGTTGAAGACCGACATCCCGACGCTGAACGGCCAGACGTTCCAGGTCGACGTGACCTCGTTCGGCACCCTTAGGATCGAGGACGCGAACGACGGGTTCCGGGACGCCTCGATCATCCGGACCGACATCGACGCCGGCAACAGCGTCATCCACAGCGTGAGCCGGGTGATCATGCCGAGCCTCGGCTGACCTCGACAGCACCGAGCAGCGGGGCCCCGGGCACTCCCCCGGGGCCCCGCTCGCTGTCGCGTGCGATCGCCGCCGCTCGGGCCGGATTCGTCTGATTGGTCCGAAGCAGCGGGTAGGATCGTGGCGAGGGCCGATCAGTCGGCGTGGCACCCGCAATCGGGGCGTACGGCTTGCCACGATGGCACGCGAGTCGCAGGACAACGAGGGGAACGCATGTCGCTGAGCTTGGGTCCGCTGCGCAGTGCCGCTGGCCGAGGGCGTCGCCCGCAGCTGGTGCGCACCGTGGGGCGCGAGGACCGCCTGGTGCGTGCGTGCGTCGCGCTGAGCCTGCTGCTGCTCGGCGGCTTCGCGCTGCTGCTGTCCGGGGAGCTCGGGGTCATCTCGCTGCTGTTCGTCGTGCTGCTGGGGTACTTCGCGGGGACCGCGGCCGTCGGTTGGGACCCGATCTACGCCCGGACCGGCATCGACACCCGGAGCCACCGGGAACTGGCGTCGGCACCCGCGGCCGCCTGGCCCGTGGCCCTCGGAGACTCCCCCGTGCTCGACCTCACCGACGGCGCGCGGGGAGCCGCCACGGTGTCCCAGTGGCAGGACGAGGGCACCGG
>DASVBK010000165.1:0-15702 GCA_036375875.1 Candidatus Nanopelagicales bacterium | reverse complement strand
GTGGATCAGCAGGTCACTTCTTGACCGGCGGCAGGTCGAGCGGACGGATCACCCGGTCGACCACGTGGGCGATCTGCTTGTTGCCGTCGTTGACGTCCGCGGCGATGACGCGCGCGTTGCGGCTGTTGTAGTCGCGGTCCGAGATCTTGATGAGCGTGCCACCGCCGCGCACCTGGATCATGAAGGTGTCGCCGGTGCCGGTGCCAAGCCCGACGCGATCAGCCTTCACCGCAACCGAGGCGGGGATCGTCTTGCCGGGCACGACGTGGTAGAGCAGCACGGTCTCGACGGTGTCGATGCCCAGGCCCGCGACCTTGCTGAAGATGGTCTTCTCCGACGAGTAGGTCTTGCCGGTCAGGTCCTTGACGAGCAGCCGGAACGCCTCGTCGTTCGGCACGAACGCGGTCAGCGCGACGTCGCCCTTGGTGAGCAGGCCCACCGGCGAGCTGGGCTTGGCGGCCAGCACGGCGAGCACGGCCTCGGTCACGATGTCGAAGTCCTTGCTGTTCTTGTCGAACTGATTGCCGTCGGCGGTGAGCACGGCCGACAGCGGCTGGGTGCCCTCCGCAGCCTGGGCGGGGACGGCCGCGACGCCCATGGCCAGGGCGGCAGCGGAGGCGGCGGCGATACCAGTGACGAGCTTGCGCATGGGTTTCTCCTCGGTTCGGGCCCGACCTGTTCGGACTCTCACTGCCTCCTTCTGCCCCAGCCCATGATCTGGATGCAGAAGTTCTGGAGAAGTTGTGCAGCGCCTGCACGCCCGACGGTCCCCAGCGCCGCCTCAGCCCACCCAGACCGCCTTGATCTGGCAGAACTCGCGGATGCCGTGGGCCGCCAGCTCGCGGCCGTAGCCGGAGCGCTTGGTGCCGCCGAACGGCAGCTCAGGGTACGAGGTCGTCATGCCGTTGATCGTGACCACGCCGGCGTCGAGGTCGCGGATGAACCGCGCCTGCTCCTCGGGGTCGGTCGTCCAGGCGTTGGAGCCCAGCCCGAACGTCGTGCCGTTGCCAAGCGCGATGGCCTCGTCGATGTCGGCCACGCGGTACAGGCCGGCGACGGGACCGAACACCTCCTCGGCGTACATCGACATCTCCGGCGTCATGTCGGCCACGACGGTGGGCTCGTAGTACCAGCCCACGCCCTCGGGCGCCGTTCCGCCGCAGAGGATGCTCGCCCCCTTGGCACGTGCGTCGTCGACCATCGCTGCCACGTCGCGCAACCCGCCCTCGGTGGCCAGCGGGCCGACGTCGGTGGCGTCGTCCATGGGGTCACCCACGACGAGGGCCGACATCCGCTTCACGAAGGCCTGGGCGAACTCGTCGTAGACGTCGGTGTGCACGATGAAGCGCTTGGCTGCGATGCACGACTGGCCGTTGTTCTGGCACCGCGCCGTCACCGCCACCTCGGCGGCCCGCTCCAGGTCGGCCGAGGGCATCACGATGTAGGGGTCGGAGCCGCCGAGCTCCAGCACCGTCTTCTTGATCTCGTCACCGCAGATCGCGGCCACCGACTGTCCCGCGGGCTCCGAACCCGTGAGCGTCGCGGCGCGCACCCGGGGGTCGCGCAGCACGGCCTCGACCTCGCGGGCGCCGATGAGCAGCGTGGTGAAGCATCCCTGCGGGTAGCCCGCGCGGCGGAACAGGTCCTCGAGGTAGAGCGCGCACTGCGGCACGTTCGAGGCGTGCTTGAGCAGGCCCACGTTGCCGGCCATGAGCGCCGGGGCGGCGAAGCGCACGACCTGCCAGAGCGGGAAGTTCCAGGGCATCACGGCGAGCACCACGCCGAGCGGGGCGTACCGCGCGTAGGCCTGTGAGGCGCCGACCGTCGAAGGCGCGTCGAGCGGCTCGTCGGCGAGCAGGGCCTCGGCGTGGTCGGCGTACCAGCGCATCCCCTTGGCGCACTTCGCCGCCTCGGCCCGGGCCGACTTGAGCGTCTTGCCCATCTCCGTGGTCATGATCCGCGCGATCAGCTCGTTGTCCCCGTCGAGCAGGTCCGCGGCGCGGTGCAGCAGTTCCGCGCGCTGCGCGAAGCTCGTCAGGCGCCAGTGGCCGAAGGCGTCGTGGGCCGTGGCGATGGCCGCCTGCACCTGCTCGGGGGTGTGCGGGTCGAAGGTCCGGAGGGTCTCACCGGTGGCGGGGTTCTGGGTGGCGATGGGCATGGGGGTCATCGTGTCATCGACAGCGCGGCTGGCGCAGCCCGGTCCGACCGCAGGGCCCCGCCATCCCGGGGATGGGCTCCCGCCGGGATCCGGCGGGTTGGCCGCAGGGTTCAGCGCCACACCGACATGCGCAGGCCGTCATGGCGGCGGGGCCACGGCACCCCGGCTGGCCAACGGGTGTCCTCGTCGGCGTCCACGTCGCGCACGTCCGCCGTGGCCATCCGGGCGTGCGTCAGGTCCGCGCCGCAGAGCGTGGCCCCTCGAAGGGTCGCCACCTCCAGGGTGGCTCGCACGAGCGTCGCCCCGCTGAGGTCGGCACCGCGCAGGTCGGCGCCGAACAGGTTGGCACCGACGAGCCGCGCGCCGGCGAGGTCGGTGTCGCGCAGGTTGGCACCGGAGAGGTCGGCGTGGCTGAGGTCGGCGTCGGTGAGCGTGGCGCGCTGCAGGTCGCAGCGCACCATCCGTGCCGCCACGAAGCTTGCGCGGGGCGCCCGGGCGTGCCGCAGCTGGGCCTGACGCAGGTTCGCGCGGTCGAGGAGGGCGTCGGCCAGCTCCGCGCCCTCGAGGTGCGCGCGGACCAGGCGCCGGCCGCGCAGGTCGGTGACGGGGCCCTCGGTGTCGTCGTGATCGAACATGCCACCAGCGTGACCGGTCCGGGTGTCACCCCAAGGGCGTCGACCCGACCTCCGCCCGTCGACGAGGTGAACGATCGGCAGGCGCTGGGGGCTCAGAACCAGGCCCGGCGGTCCAGCATGTAGGTCTGGTAGAAGTCCTGGTCGCTCTTGGTGAGGTAGATGATCCCCTCGATCAGGCCGATGATCGACCCCAGGCCACACGTGAGCACCGTGATGACGATGCGGATGATCCCACCGCTCACGTCGCCCAGGATGAAGCGATGGATCCCGAGGCCCCCGAACAGGATCCCCAGGATGCCGGCGAGGAGCTTGGTGGAGCTCACGTCGGGCGGCACGGGCGGCTGCATGGGCGGATAGGGCTGGCCACTCATCGGGCACCTCCTGGCAGGGCTGGTGCGAGTCTAGGCCGGCCGGCGGGCGGTTCGAACCAGCCCGGGGGCCACGCTCGAGCAGTCCCATCGGGGCGACGCTGCCGGACCCGCTCCCCGGATGCCAACGCGGATCGGTCGTGTTCAATGACGGCCATGCCGGCCCCGTTCTCGTTCCAGGTCGAGGTCCGTCGCGGCCTGGCGCGCACCGGCACCATCACGACGCCCCACGGCTCGATCCGGACGCCCGCGTTCATCCCGGTGGGCACGAAGGCCACCGTGAAGGCGCTGCTGCCCGAGAGCGTGGCCGGGCTCGGGGCGCAGGCCGTGCTGGCCAACGCCTACCACCTGTACCTGCAGCCGGGCGCCGACCTCGTGGACGCCGCGGGCGGGCTGGGGGCGTTCATGGCCTGGCCCGGGCCCACGTTCACCGACTCCGGCGGCTTCCAGGTGATGAGCCTGGGGGTGGGGTTCAAGAAGGTGCTGGCGATGCAGTCCACGGGCGTGGCCGCCGACGACGTCATCGCCCCGGGCAAGCAGCGCCTCGCGCACGTGGACGACGACGGGGTCGGGTTCGTGTCGCACCTGGACGGCTCCCGGCACCGGTTCACCCCCGAGTCGAGCATGGCGGTGCAGCACCAGTTGGGCGCAGACATCATGTTCGCCTTCGACGAGTGCACCACGCTGCTGAACACCCGCGACTACCAGGAGCGCTCGGTGGCGCGCACGGCCGCGTGGGCGCGCCGTTGCCTGGCCGCCCATGCCGAGCTGACCGGCGCGCGGCCGCACCGGCCGTACCAGGCGCTGTTCGCGGTGGTGCAGGGCGCGCAGTACGAGGACCTGCGCCGTGCCGCGGCCCGCGACCTCGGCGGCCTCGCGTTCGACGGGTACGGCATCGGCGGGGCCCTCGAGAAGTCCCAGCTCGAGGAGATCGTCGGATGGGTCAGCCAGGAGCTGCCCGAGGACCGGCCGAGGCACCTGCTGGGCATCGGCGAGCCCGACGACCTGTTCGCCGGCGTCGCCGCGGGCGCGGACACCTTCGACTGCGTGATGCCCTCACGGGTGGCTCGCAACGGCGCGATCCTGTCGCGGGACGGCCGGTACAACATCGCCACGGCGGCCAACCGCCGCTCCTTCGACCAGTTGGACGAGGACTGCGACTGCGCCACCTGCGCGCACCACACGCGCGCCTACCTGCACCACCTGTCGAAGTCCGACGAGATCGTGGGCCACACGTTGGCGACCATCCACAACGTACGGTTCCTGGTGCGCCTCGTGGACCAGATGCGCGAGGCCCTCGAGCGCGACGAGCTGCCCGCGTTCCGCGAGGAGTTCCTCGGCCGCTACGACGCCAAGCGGCGGGTGCGGCCCCGGGCCGAGGGTCAGGTGGCCACCGGGGCGGCGGCCGTCACGGGCACGCCGTAGGTGGGCTCATGGCGCTTCACCAGGGCGATGACCCGATAGGTGATCGGCAGGACCAGCACCTCGACGAGCACCTTGTACAGGTACCCGACGACCACGTCGTTCACGAACGACCAGCCCGTGAGCACCCCGTAGAACGCGATCGTGCAGAACACGAGGGTGTCGGCGAACTCGCCCACGGCGGTGGAGCCCAGCAGGCGCACCCAGAGCCTGCGCTCAGCCGTCCTCGCCTTGATCCTCACGAGCGTCCAGGCGTTGAGTGACTGGCCCACGACGAAGCCGGCGAGGCTGGCGAGCACGATCTGCGGCACGAAGCCGAGCACCGCCTCGAACGCCTCCTGGTTGGGCCAGTCGGTCGCGGGGGGCGCGGCCTGCACCGCCAGGAACGTCAGCGCGGCCAGGGCTGAGAGCCCGAACGCCAGCCAGATGACCCGCCTGGTGGCACGCCACCCGTAGACCTCGGAGAGCACGTCGCCCACCACGTAGACCAGCGGGAACAGGAACGCACCGCCGTCGGTGATGAGGGGCCCGACCGCGATGAGCTTGGTGGCACCGATGTTCGAGATGAGCAGAAGCCCGCAGAACACCGCCGCCACCACCCAGAAGTGACCCGTCACCGCTGCCCGCGCCGGCTCGTGCTGCGGGCCGACGGGGGTGTCAAGGTCGGGGTGGCGACCCCGTTGACCGGGCGGGGTGGCTGAGGTGCTCATGGGGGCGTCATTGAACCACTGCCGCGCACGACCCCGAGCCGATCCTCGAGCCGCTGAGCCCTCGGTCCGGTCACGTGGCAGCGCACCCCGCGGCCTGATCACCAGCCCCGGCGCCCTTCCGTGCGGTTGCGCGTCGGGACCTTGGTGCCATTGCGCGTCGGGACCCTCCGTGCGGTTGCGCGGGGAACAGCCGCCGGAGCGCACCGCAGACCCACCCTGCGCGGGATCCGGGTCGTGACGGGTGACCACGCGTGGAGTGCGCCGGGGACGAGGGGAGACACTCCTCCCATGACGCGGGTCCTGTACGCGCTCGGCCGCTGGTGCGCCGAGCACGGCGTGCTGGTGCTCGTGCTGTGGCTGGCCCTGCTCGGCGGTGTGCGGATCGCCGACCGTGTGCTGCCGCCACCGGCGCTCGACCCGTTCGTGCTGGCCGGCACGGACAGCGCGGCGGCCCAGACCCTGCTCAACCGCGCCTTCCCGGGCGCGGCAGCCGAGCCCGTGCCCCTGGTCGTGGCCGACGAGACCCGCCTCGACGGCGGCAGTGGGGCGGCGATGCTCGCCGCGGTGATGGCCGCGGTGGACGCGGTGCCCGGCGTGAACGGGGTGCGCGGCCCCGAGGACAACGCCGACCTGCTTGCCGCGGATGGCGGCACCGCCATCGTGCAGCTGACGCTGGCCGAGCGGATCGCCGGCGACGAGGCGGCGGGCACCGAGATCCTGGATGCGGCCACGCGGGCCGCGGCCTCCGCGTCGGACACCGCCCAGGTGGCCCTCGGCGGCTACCTCGGCCAGCAGATCAGCCGCACCGACACGCGGCCCTCGGAGGGGATCGGTCTGGGCCTGGCGGTGATCGTGCTGCTGCTGACCCTGCGGCGCTGGTGGCCGGTGCTCATCCCGCTGGCCACGGCGGTCGTCGCGGTCGGCATCGGCCTGGCGATCATCGGCCTGCTCAGCCGGTTGGTCTACATCCCGGAGGAGGCCACCACGCTGGGCACCATGCTGGGGCTCGGCGTCGGCATCGACTACGCCCTGTTCCTGGTGACCCGGCACCGCACGCTGCTGCGCCGCGGATTCGGGGTCGCGGACTCCGTGGGCCGCACCGCGGGCACCGCCGGCGCGGGCATGGTGTTCGCGGGCGCCACCCTGCTCACGGCGGTGAGTGGCCTGGCCCTCACCGGCATCTCGTTCCTGGCCTGGCTCGGGTACACGGCGGCGGTCGTGGTGGCGATCGCACTGTTCGCCGCGCTCACGCTGGTGCCCGCGCTCATGGGGCTCCTGGGGCCCAAGGTGCTCGCCCGACCCGACGCCCGGGCCCTGGCCGACGGCCAGCTGCTCGGGGACCGCTCGGATGAGGAGCTCGACCGCGGCGGCTGGGCACGCATCGCCGACGCCGTGACGCGCCGGCCCTGGCGCTGGGCGATCGCGGCGACGGCCGTGCTGCTCGTGATGGCCGCGCCGATGCTCACGATGCGGTTCCAGCAGGTCGACGCCACCGCACTGCCCGATGACACCACGGCCCACCAGGCCCAGGACCTCATCAGCGAGGCGTTCGGCCCGGGCTTCACCGGTCCCCTGGCGATCGCGGCCCAGCTGCACCGGGCCGCCGAGGCGCCCGAGGGTGACACCGGTGACGGCGACCCGCGCACCCGCGACCCCCGGCTGCTCGACGTGACCGAGCGCCTGCGCGCGACGCCGGGCATCGCCGAGGTGTCCGACCCGGTCGTGAGCACCGACGGCGGCGTCGTGCTCTGGCGCGCGACGCCGACCACCGGGCCCTCGGACAAGGCCACCGAGGCCCTGGTCGGGACCATGCGCGCCGAGGTGCTGCCAGCTGCCACGGCGGGCGACGCGATGACCGCCTACGTCGGCGGTGTCACCGCGGCGCGCACCGACCTCTCGCAACGCATCGCCGACCGGCTCGTGCCGTTCATCCTCGGGGTCGCGACGCTGAGCTTCCTGCTGCTCATGGTCGCCTACCGCTCGCTGGTCATCCCGCTTAAGGCCGCGGCTGTGAACCTGCTGTCGATCTCGGCGGCCTACGGCGTGGTGGTCGCGGTGTTCCAGTGGGGCTGGGGAGCGCCGCTGATCGGTCTGGACGGCCCCGTGCCCATCGAGTCGTACGTGCCGATGATGATGTTCGCGGTGCTGTTCGGCCTCTCGATGGACTACGAGGTGTTCCTGCTCACCGCGTTCAACGAGCACTACCAGCGCACCGGCGACATCACCACCGCCGTGCGACGGGGGCTGGCCGACACCGGCCAGCTCATCACTGCCGCCGCCCTGATCATGGTGGTGGTCTTCGCCTCGTTCATCCTGCCGGACAACTCCGTGGTCAAGATGTTCGGCGTCGGCCTGGCCACCGCGGTGCTCGTCGACGCGACCGTCGTGCGCTGCGTGCTCGTGCCGAGCCTCATGGTGCTCGCGGCCCGCTGGACCTGGTGGCTGCCGCGCTGGTTGGACCGAGCCCTGCCGAAGCTGCACGTCGAGGGCGACCCCGCGCAGCTGGCCAGCGTCGGCCTCCCGCGCGAGCAGCGGCCAAGCGACGCCGAACCGGGCGCCGGGCCCCTCGCGCTCATCGCGGGGACCCTGCTGGGCTGGCTCGCCGGCGTCGGCCTCGCGGTGAGCGGGAGCCCCGCCTCCGGTGTCGCGATCGCGCTGGCCGCGGCAGCGGGTGGAACCCTGGCCGCCCTGCCGTGGGCCAGCCGGGGCGCCCGTGCGGGGCTGGCCGTGCGGCTCGTCGCGTTCCTGCTCGGCGCGCTGGCCAGCGTCGCGGTCTTCCTGCTGGTGAGTGGCTTGACCCCGGCCACCGCCGATGATGCCCTGCTGCAGACCAGCCTGGCGCTGCTCGTGCCGCTGGCGGTGGCCGCGCTGACCCCGCTGCGCCGGCTCGCCCTGGCCATCGGGCTGGGCGCGGCGGCGATGGTCGCCGTGCTCGTCGCGGGCGGCGGGCCGCAGCTCGACGTGGTCGTGGTGCCGGCCCTGGTGGCCGCGCTCGCCGCTCGGCTGCTCACCGCGTCGGCCCGGCTCGTCGGGGGAGCGTTGCAGCGACGGGAGGGGGGTGCGCCTGTTCGCCCCGAGGTGGGGCCGGAGTCGGCTGCCGACGAGCCGCGCGCCCCCACCACGGAGCCCAGCCCCAGTGCGGAGCCCGCCCTCACCGCGGAGCCAGCGCCCCCCACGGAGCAGGACGCCAGTGACGCGCCCGGCCTGGCAGCACCCTCCGCCGAACCGGCTGGCGGGGTGCGGCGATGAGCCGTCGCGGCGCGCTCGCCGTGGGCGCCCTCGGAGTCGCGCTGCTGGGCTTGGCCGGCCCCGGTGGGGTGGCGGCGGGGGCTGGTCCGGGCCCCGGGCAGGGGCCGGCCAGCGAGACCGCCGGGCTGCCGCCCACGACCGCTGCCGCCGCACTCGCACTGGCCACGGCGCAGGACGCCCCGGTGCCGCCACCCCTGGTGAACGACGAGGTTGGCGTCGCCACGTTGGACCCCGCCGGCCTGCCGGAGCGGGCGACGCTCATCAGCCGGGTCGCCGCGACCGGACCCGAGCAGGAGGTCCTCGATCCCGCGAGCGTCACGAACGTGCGCTACCTCGACCGCCTCGGCCGGCCCGAGACGGACAGCGGCGGCGTGCTGCTCACGGTCGGCGGCACACGGGGCACCGCCCTGACCCAGGCGCGCTTCGACAAGCCGCTGCCGGTCGCGCTGCACGTGGAGTACGCGCTGGACGGCCAGGTGGTGCCCGCGGCCGAGGTGCCCGGCGCCAGCGGCGACGTGCGCGTGGCCTACACCGTCACGAACACGACGGCGGAGCAGACCGAGCTGACATGGCAGGACGCGGCGGGGGTGACCCAGCGCAGCGAGCGCCCCGTGTTCGCTCCCTTCCAAGGGGTGCTCACGGTGACCCTGCCGGCGGAGGCCCAGCTGCTCGAGGCGCCGAGCGGCAGCCTCGCGACCGACGCCCAGGGCCGCACGGTGGTCCGGTGGACCATCGCGGTGCACCCGCCGATCAGCGCCCCGGTGCAGCGAGTGGCCCTGGCGATGCGCACGCAGGCGGCAGCCGTCCCCGCGGCCGACCTCGCGCTCACCCCGGTCACCTCGAGCCAGGACCCGGCCGGCAGCTTCGCCGACGGGCTGCTGTCCGGGGCCCAGCAGGGCAATGACGCGCTCTACGAGGGGCTCACCGAGCTCGACCAGGGGGCCTTGGGGGTGGCCGACGGCTCGCAGCGCCTGGCGGAGGGGCTGGGCGGTCTCGCTGGTGGCGCCGACCAGGTGGCCGGCGGCGCGGACTCGCTGGCCGGGGGCATCAACGAGCTCGCCGCGGGCGCCGACCAGGTGGCGGGCGCGTCGTCGTCCCTGGCCGCGGGGATCGATGGCCTCGCCGGGGGTGCCGAGGACCTGGCGACGGGGACGACGTCACTGGCAGGCGCGCTGGACGAGGCGAGCACCGGGGCCGGCGAGCTCGCCGCGGCCACCGCCCAGCTGGCCGTCGCTGCTGGCAGCGCCAGCACGGATCCGGTGGCACCGCTGCTGGCCGGGGGCCAGCAGATCGAGGCAGGGCTGCGGGCGGCGACGGCACGGGTCGGCGGCCCGTCCGACCCGCCGCTCAACGCGGCCGCGCCGCTCCCGGACGACGGCAACACCACGTGCCCCCCGGGTGGCACCGCTCCCCCGGACGACGACTGCGTGACGGTCTACCAGGGGGTTCGTGCCGTGCGTGGCGCGCTGCGGGGCATGCAGCCGGTGGTCGAGCTCATGATCACCGAGGCACAGTCCGCGGTGGCCGCAGCCACCCGGCTGCAGGCCGACGTCACGAGTGCGCGCACGGACACGACCATCGCCAAGGACGGTGCCGCGGCGGTGTTGACCAGCCTGTGCCCGACACCGGCCAGCGACCCCTCCTGCACCACGCTCCAGCAGGTGGCTGACGCAGCCGCTCGCGCCGAGGCCACCCTCACCGGCGACGTCGACCTCACGGCAGAGCTCGTGGCGACAGCGACCAGCCTCACGAAACAGGCCGTGGGGCTCAGCGCGGCGCTGCAGGCCACCGACACCGCTGCGCGAGCGGTGCTCGACGGCGTCGAGGCGCTCGGCGTCTCCCTGGGGCAGGGCACCCCCACCCAGCCGGGGCTGACGGCGGGGATGGCCGCGCTGAACGAGGGCCTGCGCCAGCTCAGCGCGGCCCTCGCCGCCTCACAGCAGCAGCTCGCCGGCGCCCTGAGCACGGTGGCGGCGGGCAACGCGCAGCTGGCCACCGGCCTGGGCTCGGCGGCCACGGGGGCCGGGGAGCTCGCCACGGGCGCCGACCGCCTGGCCGGCGGGGCCGGCGAGGCGTCATCGGGCGCCGAGGACCTGGCCAGCGGCGCCGGCCAGCTCGCGCAGGGCGCTGGCAGCGCGGCCACCGGCGCCCAGCAGCTCGCGCAGGGCGCTGCCGGCCTCGCCACCGGCAGCGCGGGTGCGGCCGACGCGAGCGAGGCCCTGGCCCGCGGATCCGCGCAGCTGCAGCAGGACGGCACCGCCCCGGCAGCCGCCTCGGTCCTCGAGGCGTCCACCGACCCCGCCGAGGCGCAGGCCTGGATGGCGGCCGCCGACGCCCGCGCCACCGACGCGCTGCCCTACGGCGCGCCCGAGGGGGCCGTGGGCCACGTCGCCTACCTGTTCACGCTGCCGGCGGTCGATGCCCCGCAGTCGCTGTGGGATCGTCTGCGCGGCATCTTCGGATGACCCGGCGGCGCCCCGTTGCGCGCCCAACCGCAGCCCGCCCCGGCAGGCTCGCACCTCCAAACGCCACCCCACGCGAGCACCCCTCACATGGCACGCCAGCCCGGCCCCGCCGGTCGCCGCCACCGCCGCCCCACCTGTGCGAGGGTGGAGCGCATGTCGCGTCTCCTGACCCACCGCTGGACGGTGCTGCCGGTGGTCGCGCTGGTGGTGCTCGCGCTGGCGTGGGGACGTTCACCGGGTGGCCTCGTCGCGCTGGCGGTCGCCACGGTGCTCGCGAGCGCGGTGCTCAGCTCCGTGCACCACGCGGAGGTGCTCGCCCACCGGTTCGGCGAGCCGTTCGGGTCGCTGCTGCTCGCGGTCGCGGTCACGGTGATCGAGGTCGGGCTCATCATCACGCTCACCGTGGGCCAGGCTGGCGCGTCCTCCGTGGCGCGCGACACCGTCTTCGCCGCGTTCATGATCGCCACCAACGGCATCGTGGGGGCGTCGCTGCTGGCTGCCACGCTGCGCGGGCGCGTGGCCGTGTTCAACGCCGAGGGCAGCGGGGCGATGCTCGCGACGCTGACCGCCATCGCGGTGCTCTGCCTGGTGCTGCCGAACTTCACGTCGAGCTCACCCGGGCCGACGTACTCCACCGGGCAGCTGCTGTTCGTCGCCGTGGCCGCCCTCAGCCTCTACGCCCTGTTCGTCTTCGTGCAGACGGTGCGCCATCGGGAGCACTTCGAGCCGGTGGAGGGGGCGCCGGTGACCCCTCACGCTGCCCTGAGGCCGACGGGTCGGGGCGTGCTGGCCTCGGCGCTCCTGCTGGTCGTGGCGCTGGTCGCCGTGGTCGGGCTGGCCAAGGTGCTCTCGCCCGCGCTGGAGTCCGCCGTGCTCGAGGCCGGCCTGCCCATCACCACGGTCGGCGTGCTCATCGCGGCCATGGTGCTGATGCCCGAGGCGATCACCGCCGTGCTCGCCGCTCGGGCGGACAACGACGACGTGCAGCGCTCGTTCAACCTCGCCTATGGGTCGGCGATGGCCAGCATCGGCCTGACCATCCCAGTCGTCGCCGTGATCTCCATCGCCACCGACAGCACCCTGCTGCTGGGGCTGAGCAGCGCGAACACCCTGTTGCTGGCCCTCACTGTTGCCGTGTCGGTGCTCACGGTGACGCCCGGGCGCGCGACGCTGCTGCAGGCCGGCGTGCACCTCACCACCTGTGCGGCGTTCCTGGCAGTGGCGGTGATGCCCTGACCAGCCCGCGACCGGTGACGGCCACCCCCGCGGTCAGGCCCCCGCTCGGGCCAGCCGTTCCCGGCCCTGCCCGTGCAGCCCGGCGGTCACCGGGCCCGGGCCGTCCTTGAGGTGCTCGAACGCCGCGTTGTAGGCCGCGACCCACGCCCCGGCGGCATGCGCCGCCTGCCACTCCAGCGCGCTCCACGGCCGTCCCCGCTCGCGCGCGTACCCCTCGAGGAAGGCGTCGTTCTGGTCCAGCGAGGAGATGTCGCAGTCGTCGGTGGAGACGAACGTCATGGCGGAGTTGCCGGCGATGACCGCCTCGCTGAGGGCCACGACCGAGTCCCAGTCGTGCACCACGAGCCGCGGCGCCACGGCTCCGGTCGCCGCGACCCACCGACAGTTCTGCGCCTCGAAGTCGCCGTGGCCGGCCACGACCGGCAGTGATGCGATGTCGGGCGCGCTGAGTCGGGCGGCGGCCCGGTGGGCGACCTCGGGCACGAGCGGGTCCATGGTGGCCTCGACCCGGTGCGGGTCCCACCGCGGCGACGCAGGCGGCGGCCAGACCCGGCCGGGCACGCCGTGCGCCCAGTGCAGCCAGGGCGTCGGCGGGTCCAGGCGCGGCAGTGCCGCGACCGGTGGCGCGACCGCCGTCATCCGCGCGAGCAGGGCGCCCCACCCCTGCGGCTCCAGCGCGCCGAGGCCCGTCCTTCCCTCGCCCTCCCACGTCTCGGCGTTCACGGCGAGCCCCCGCGCGTCGAGCAGCACGGGATCCTCGCCCCGGTCGCCGCTGCCGTCCGCGGGCACCGGCACGGGCTCGGCCCCCTGGGCCAGCGGCAGCGGCCCGACCAGCGGCTGCGGGCACGCCGCCGCACCCGAGTCCCACACCGCCTCGTGCACGATCGCGCACGCCCGTTGCCGGGGCTGCGCGTCGCGGACCTTGAGCACCACCTCGCGGCCGTCGGCCAGCCGCACCCCATGCACGGCGGACAGCCGCTGCAACCCGAAGAACTGCGCTGCGATGCCCGCCCCGAGGTGCCGCCGGCACCAGGCGTCGAGCAGCCGCTGGACCATCGACGGGCCTCAGTAGCTCAGCAGCGCCGCGACGTGGGCCTGCGGGGCGGCGTCCTGCACGACGGCGCGGCCGCCCAGCTCGGCGAGCTCCACGAGGAAGGCCATGCCGACCACGCTGGCCCGGCACTCCGCCACCAACCGGACGCTGGCAGCGGCCGTGCCCCCGGTCGCCAGCAGGTCGTCGACGATGAGGACCCGGTCGTCGGCCTCGAGGGCGTCGCGGTGGATCTCCAGGGAGTCCAGGCCGTACTCGAGGGCGTACTCCACGCTGTGCACCGGTGCCGGCAGCTTGCCGCGCTTGCGCACCGGGACGAACCCCACGCCCAGCTGGTAGGCGATCGCCGAGCCGAGGATGAACCCGCGCGACTCGATGCCCACCACCATGTCGAAGTCCCAGGCGTCCACGGCATCGCACAGCTCGTCGACCGTCGCGCGCCACGCCACCGGGTCCCGCAGCACCGTGGTGATGTCGCGGAACAGGATCCCGGGCTTGGGGAAGTCGGGCACGTCGCGCACCAGCGAGCGGATGCGGGTCAGCCGCTCGACGTCGGTGTCGAGCCAGTGGTCGATCACGGGGTCGACCGCGAAGGCGCCGGCGGCAGCGTCCCCCTGGGTCGGGGAGGCGACAGCGTCAGCCTGGGTCGCGGAGGCCCCAGCCCCAGCCTCGGGGAGCACTGACGGACTCGCATGCTGCTCGGTCACAGGGGGATTCTGCCCCCGCGGGCGCGTGGACGGCGGTTCCTGGTGGATGCTTGCCCCCGACATGGATGACGACGACCTGATGCCCGACGAGGCCTCCGAGGACGAGCTGTGGGAGATGCTCGACGAGGCCGCCGGCGTGGACCGCGCCCGCATCCTGCACGAGCTCGGCGGCCGGGCCTTCTCGGACCAGGAGTTCGAGCAGTCCGTGGCCCTCGCCGAGTCCGCGGCGGTGCAGGCCCGGGAGTCCGGCGACGAGCTGCTCACCGCGCGCAGCCTGTTCGGCCAGGCGGCGGGGCTGCGCCGGCTCGGGCGCACCAAGGAGCTCATCACCGTGGCGATGGAGGCCGCCGACCTGCTGCGCGCCAACGGCGAGCCGGCCGAGATCGCGGAGTGCCACGCGATGGTCGCCGCAGCGCTGACCGACCTCGGTGACGACGAGGAGTCCCTGGACCACTGGTCCAGTGCGGCCCGACTCTTCGAGAGCGAGTCGCACATCGGCGAGGCCGGGCGCATGTACATGAACCTCGGCGAGGCGCTGGGCCGGCTGGGCCGCCACGGCGACGCGCTGGAGACGTTCGACCATGCCCGCGCGCTGTTCCGCACCACCGACGAGCCCGGGGCGGTCCCGTGGGCGGATGACCGGGCCGCGGCTGCCCTCATCGACCTCGGGCGCTTCGAGGAGGCCCTCGAGCGGCTGCGGGCCGCGCTCAGCGTGCGGGAGGTGCAGCGCGACGTGCCGCGCATCGCCTACGCGCACTACCGCCTCGGCTGGACGCTGCGGCTCGTGGGGCAGTTCGAGGAGGCCCTGAGCAACCTCAGCGTCGCCGCAGAGCTGTTCGACGACCTGGAGGAGCTCGAGGGCCGCGCGCGCTGCGACCTCGAGGCCGCGAACGCGCTGACCTCGCTGGGCCAGTACGAGGAGGCCGACGAGCTGTACCGCCGCACGCGCGCGGTCTTCGACGCGCTGGGTCACGACTCGCAGGTGATCCTCAGCGACGCCAACCGCGCCGTGCTGCTGGCGCGCACCGGCGACACCGAGGGTGCCGCCGCACTGAACCGCCGACTGGTGGACCAGGCCCGTGAGGCCGGCATCACCTGGCTGCTCGGCGACATCAGCAACCACCTGGCACGCAACCTCATCGACTTGGAGCGGCCCAACGAGGCCCTGGAGGTGCTGGCCGAGCCCGCGCCCGAGACGAGCACCACGGCGGCCGCCGTCCAGGCCCACGCGCTGCGCGCCAAGGCCCTGCTGGCGACCGGGCGTCGGGCGGCTGCGGCCAAGGCCTCGGAGGAGGGCCTTCGCCTGGCTGCCGACGCCGAGATGGTGGCCGAGCGCGCGGAGCTCTACGAGATGCGCGGCCTGGCCCGGCTGCCGGCGCGCAGCGGCCCGCGCGCCGTGGCCGCCGAGCGCGACCTGGCGCACGGGGTGGCGCTGTACCTGGCCGCCGGCCTGACCGACAAGGCCCGCGAGCTGTCCCGCCGGTTCCTGCCCAGCCCCAGCACCGCGGTGCACCGCGGTGGCGGCTTCCTCACCGAGCAGCCGACCCTGCCGCTGCCGGAGCCGCGCCCGGAGCGCCCCGACGGCGGCCGCAGCCCGGGCGCCACGTCGTCGGAGCCGCGCAACGACTGAGGGCTGGGACGGCCGAACGCGGCCGCGGCCGGCGCGGTGGCCCCGCGCCTCAGCCTTCCGCGGAGGCGGTG
>DASVBK010000197.1:0-10928 GCA_036375875.1 Candidatus Nanopelagicales bacterium | reverse complement strand
CACGGTGCGGCCCGGGGACGGTACCTCCGCCGGGTTGGGTGCACCGCTGCTCAGCCGCCGCGCGGCCGCCGAGCTCGGCATCTACGTCGGCGCGGGGCTGGTGGTGCTGGCCGCCGGCGGGGTGGCCCTGCGCGCCTGGGCCGATTGGGACCTTGCCCTGCGGGCCGCCGCGGTGGCGCTGACGAGCGTCGCGCTGCTGGCCACCGGGTTGTTCGTGCGGCTGCCGTGGCGGCGCCGCCCGGGGCCGGAACGGCGTCGCGCCGTCTCCGCGCTGCTCACCGCCGGGATGGGCCTGGTGCTGACCGCCTCCGCGCTCGGGCTCGACATCCGTCAGGGCGGCGGCGGCCCGGCGGTCCTGCACGCGGCCGCCGCCGTGCTGGCGATGCTGCTCGTGGCTGTGGTGGCCCGCACCCCGCTGTCGGAGACCGGCGTGCTGCTGGCGGCGACGTGGGCCGCCTGGCTGCTCGTGCCCGGCGCGCCGTGGACGTGGATCGTCCTGGCCATGCTGGGCCTGGCCTGGGCTGCGGCCGGCGCTCGGCTGGCTCGCGGCCGGCGCACCGCGGTGGTCGTGGGCACCGGGCTCGCCCTGGCCGGCGCCGTGGGCATGGCGCAGGGCGCGATGCTCTGGTGGGTCCGGGCGGCCCTGGCCGGGGTCACGCTGGTTGGCCTGCTGGCCTTCCTGCGCGGCCGGGCCAACGGATGGTTGGCCCTCGGCGCCGCGGCGGCCACCGCCCTGGCTGCGTCCGTGGCCGGTGGCCAGCTCGGCCCGGCACCGGCCCTGCTGGTCGGCGGGCTGGCCACGATGGCCGTCTCAGCGATCGCCCTGCGCAGCGCCCGCCGGGCCGGTTGATCGCTCCGGCGCCCAAGCTGCCGGGGAACGCCCATCCGACGAGAACGCCATCGGCCGCGGACATGATCGGGCGGGAACGCCAAGTCGACGAGAACGCCGACCGTGGGAACGCCGAAGGGGCCCAACGATCCGGTCGGGATCGCGGGCCCCTTCGGGAAGCCGTGGTGGTGGCGTCAGATCGGGCGAACCTGGTCCGCCTGCGGGCCCTTCTGACCCTGGGTGACCTCGAACTCGACGCGCTGCTCCTCCTCGAGCGACCGGTAGCCGCTGGACTGGATGGCGCTGTAGTGAACGAAGACGTCTGCGGAGCCGTCGTCGGGGGCGATGAAGCCGTACCCCTTCTCGGCGTTGAACCACTTGACGGTGCCTTGTGCCATGGTGCGAGTACTCCTGTACCTCTGTGAATGAACTGCTGCCCACGTCATACGTTCAACAGCGCGACCACCGTACCCCACGCGCGCCGATTGACCAGCATGTTGGGCCCCGCGGGCGCGGCGTGGGGCCCGCTCGGGCCCCCGGATCCGTCAGCTCGCGGTCGCCAGCGAGTACGTCAACCACCCGCCGTCGAGGTTCACCACGTCGTAGCCGAGCTGGGTGAGCAGCCGGGCCGCGGTGTGCCCGCGCTGGCCCACCTGGCAGTAGACCGCGACCGGCGCGGGCCGGCCGTCGGCGTCGCGCGGGATCTCCCCGTGCCGCTCCCGCAGCTCGTCCAGGGGCAGGTTCACCGAGCCCGCCAGATGGCCGCGGCGGTGCTCGCCCGGCGTGCGCACGTCCACGACGAAGCGTCCGGTGTCGGCCACCTCGTCCCAGCCGATGGTGTGGGTGGTCCCGGTCATCAGGTTCTCCGCCACGTAGCCGAGCTGGTTCACGGGATCCTTGGCGGAGCCGAACGGCGGGGCGTAGGCCAGCTCGAGATCGGCGAGCTCGTCCGCGCGGATCCCCCCGGTGATCGCCGTGGCGAGCACGTCGATGCGCTTGTCGGTGCCCGTGCCCCCGACTCCCTGGGCACCCAGGATCTGCCCGGTGCTGGGGTCGAACAGCAGCTTGAGGCTGATCCGCTCCGCCCCCGGGTAGTACCCGGCGTGCGAGCCGGGGTGGGTGTGGATCGCGCGGTGGTTGCGACCCGAGGCGCGCAGCCGCTTCTCGTTCACGCCGGTCACGGCCACGGTCAGGTCGAACACCTTGACGATCGCCGTGCCGAGCACGCCCCCGAAGCGGATCGCCCGCCCGGCGATCACGTCCGCGACGAGGCGGCCCTGCCGGTTGGCGGAGTTCGCCAGCGGCACGAGGGTGGGCTCGCCGGTCGTGGCGTCGCTCTTGTCGACCGCATCGCCGACGGCGAAGATGTGCGGGTCCGAGGTGCGCATCTGGGCGTCGACCTGGATGCCACCGCGCGGGCCGAGAGCGAGCCCCGCGGCCTTCGCCAACGTCACGTCGGGGCGGACCCCGATGCTCATGACGACGAGGTCGGCGTCGAGCTCCCGGCCATCGGAGAGCAGCACGGTGTCGGGCCGAATCTCGGTCACCTGCACGCCCAGGGCCAGCGCCACGTCATGGCGTCGCAGCTCGGCGGCCACGATGGCGGCCATCTCTGGGTCCAGCGGCGCCATGACCTGCGGCGCGAGCTCCACCACCGTGACGTCGAGGCCGCGCTCGCGCAGGCTCTCGGCCATCTCCAGCCCGATGAACCCGCCGCCCACCAGGACCGCGCTGTGGTGGTCGTGGCTCACGCCGTCCTCGCTGGAGTCAGCCGCCCGGAGCAGGTCGTCGACGCGCTGCTTGATCCGGTCGGTGTCCTCGATGGTGCGCAGCGTCAGGGCGCGCTCGACGCCGGGGATCGGCGGGACGATCGGGGAGGCTCCGGGGGACAGCACGAGGTGGTCGTAGGGCTCGGAGTACTGCCGGCCCCCGTCGGCCAGGTCGCGGACCGTGACGGTGCGGGCGTGCGGGTCGATCGCCACGACCTCGCTGTTGACGCGCACGTCGAGGCCGAACCGGCGGTGCAGCGAGGCGGGCGTCTGCAGCAGCAGCGAGCGACGGTCCGCGATCGTGCCGCCGATGTAGTACGGCAGGCCGCAGTTGGCGAAGGACACGTAGCCACTGCGCTCGAGCACGATGATCTCGTGCTGCTCGTCGAGCCGGCGGAGCCTGGTCGCGGCCGAGGCGCCGCCTGCGACGCCGCCGATGATGATCGTGCGCATTGGGGGGTGCTCCTCACTGATGATCATGGTCCATCATACCCCCGGGGGTATCGAGGGAACAAAGCCGTCGCGCGCGTCCCGTCGTTGGAGGGACCACCTGGGGCGGCCATCACGACCCTACGCGCGGGGGCTGCCGGCTACGCTGCCCGGCGTGCTCGTGGGTCATGTCGTCCTCGGTGGGCTGCGCTCGTTCGCGCCGGCGTCGCAGCGGGTCGGACTGGCCCCCCTCACGCTGATCTTCGGGCCCAACTCCGCCGGGAAGTCCAGCCTCCTGTCCGTGCTGCCGATGCTGGCGCAGACCGCCGCCCGGCCGGACCTGCTCACGATGTCCGGCGACCTGGTGGAGGGCGGCTCGTTCCGGATGGCGGTCCACCGCCACGACCTCGCGATGCCGATGACCCTGGGCCTGGGCTGGCAGTCGCCGGCCGGGGTGCCGAGGGAGTCGGTCATCGCCTTCCGCTGGGACGCGCAGCGGCGAGCGGCGGTGCGCTCGCGGACCGAGCTGCGCGACGGCGACGAGCGCGGGGTCATCGACGGGCCGCGGCCGTGGGGCGAGCAACCGGCTGTCGCCCTGTTCCATCGCCTCCACGACGAGTTCTGGGGCACCCTGGACCGGGTCCACTTCCTCGGCCCCATGCGCCAGCGCGCCGAGCGCGCCACGGTCCTGGGCCAGGCCGTCGACGACTACGTCGGGCCGGCCGGCGAGGCCATGACGGCCCTGCTGAGCGCCCGCCGCGAGCTCGTGGACCCGGTGAACGCCTGGTGCGACCGGCTCGGCCTTGGCTACCACGTGCGGCTGCTCGACCCGGTCAACCCCGACATCGTCGCCACCGGCGACTTCACCGTGCTGGCCCTCGAGGACGTCCGCCGCGAGCCGCGCGTGCTGGTCTCGCCACGCGCCGTCGGCTACGGGATCGGGCAGGTGCTGCCGATCGTGGTGCAGTCGCTGCTCAGCCGCGACGCGGTCATGGTGATCGAGCAGCCCGAGGTGCACCTGCACCCACGGCTGCAGTCGGCGGTCGGCGACCTGCTCATCGACACCGTCATCAGCGGGCGTGCGCAGGTCCTCGTCGAGACGCACTCCGAGCACCTGGTGCTGCGGCTGCTGCGGCGGGTGCGTGAGGGCGTGCTCGACCCGGCAGCCCTCGCCGTGCTCTACGTCGAGCAGGACGAGGCCGGTGCGGCGTTCGTGCGGCGCCTGGACGTGGACGCCGACGGGGACCTGGTGGACGGCTGGCCGGGTGGGTTCTTCGACGAGCGCCTCGGCGAGGTGCTCAGCGGACGCCTGCTGCGCGGCACCCCGGGAGCCTGACGTGGCCCGGGCCCAGCTGCCGAGGCGCACCGTCGTCGGCGTCGGCATCGCCGCCAGCGCGCTGGCCGATCGCTCCGACGACCCGGCGCTGCGGCGCGCGATCCACGAGGAGCTCCTCGAGGACCTCGCGGTGCACGGGCGGCTCGTGTTCACCTCGCAGGCGCACCTGGACCTCTTCGTGGCCGCCGTGCGCCAGCTGCCGACCTCGCTGGCCAAGGCGTGGGAGGTGGTGCTGTCCAGCCGGCGGGTGCAGGTGGGCATCGCCGAGCCGCCGCTGGACTCGACGCTCGGCGAGATCCTCGACCCGGCGCTCATCGATGCCCAGCTCGCCGACGACCTCGAGCTCGTCCTCGTCGAGGCGGACCAGGCCGAGCTGCTGGGCGTGGCGCAGGACGAGTTCTCCGCCGTGACCCCCGGCGGTCTCGTGGAGATCGGCCGGATCACGACCGCGGGCCGGACCGCGGTGCTCATCGCTGCGCGGCAGGTGCTCGACGCGCCGCTCCGCGAGGGCGTCAACCGTGAGGTGGAGTGGACCGAGCGGTTCGGCCCGCTGTGCCAGGACGCCAAGCCGATCGTGGTCTACGACAAGTTCGTGGGGCAGCAGACGGTGCGGCGCTACCTGTACTCGCAGGGCAGCGGCGACGGGCTCACCTGGTTCCTCGCACGCGTCGGGATGGTGCCTGGCCGCCGTGTGCGGATCATCACCGCGATCACCGATGTGGTGGAGCGCGGGCAGCGCTTCGACGAGCAGGCCATGGTCGCGGGGTTCCACCGGCTCCTGGCCTCGATGGGGGATCGTGACCTGCGCCTGGACCTGGTGCTCGTGCCCGACCGGGTGCGCGGTGGGCAGGGCCGCCGCGTGGAGCGGTTCGGCCACGACCGCCACGTGCGGTTCGGGGAGCGGGCCGCGCTGGCCCTGGGCGCCGGGCTGCGGACGTTCGCCGACGCCACCTTCCGCGAGACGGTCACCGTGGCGCGCCTGCCGATCCCCGACGCGAAGGCGCGCGAGGAGCGGGCCATCCGCTCGGCAGTGCAGCCGCCAGGTGGGGGCTGGCTGGGCTGAGCGCGCCTGCTGGGGGAGGCCGGGCTTCGCGGGCGGGGGTACGCCCCTCGCTCGGCTGCCCCGCGGGCGCCGGGCGGGCGGGGCAGCCCGGGATGGGCCCCGCCGGGGCCGGCGTCGACCCTTGCGCGCGGCCCGGGCCGGCCCACGGCGTCGCGTACCGTGGCGTCATGCCCGATCCGGTCCCGCCCGAGCTGCCCCAGGCGGCGGACGGGCCGGCGGACGAACCGACCGCTCGGGTGCCCGCACCGCCGCAGGAGCGCTCGACGAGCCGCTCGATGACCGTCCTCACCATGGCCGTCATCGCGGTGCTGCTCGTGGCCCTCGCCGGCTACGGGGTGCTCACCCGGCAGCGCAGCGACACCGCCGAGGTTGCCACCCCGACCACCCCAGGCGAGCTGCTGCGGGCCGGCCAGTCGCGCGGCACCACGCTGCCCTCGGTGGGGCGGGTCAGCGGCCTGCCGCTGCCCTGCACGGCCTGGCTGCTGGCGCTCGAGGGACCTGCTGGCCCAGTGGCGTACGCGATCACCGCCGGGCGCTGCACCGGGATCGTGGACGCCTCGACGGTGCTGCGCGACGAGCCGGTGCAGGACGTGACCGTGGAGTTCAACACCTTCGCCCCGGTGCCCGGCGGCAGCGCGGTGACCCCGGTCACCACGGAGGTGGACGCGATCGCCTGGGCCTCCGTGCGAGGGGTGGACCTGGCGGTGCTGCGCCTCGCCGCCAGTCCCGCCGACCTCGCGGCCCGTGGCATCGACGGGGTGCCGGTCACCGAGCCGCTGCCCCCGGGTGGCCAGGTCCTGATCGCCGGGGTGCCGGTGGCCGGGGTTCGCGGCGACGAGGTGCACCTGCGCGGCAGCCGCTGCGAGGTGGGCGTCACGACGGACCTCGCCGACGGCCCCTGGCTGTTGCGCGACACCAGGGCGGTGGGGTGCCGGGGCATGCTGGAGGGCACAGCCGGCTCACCCGCGCTGAACACCCAGGGGCAGGCCATCGCGATGGTGAGCACCACCACGCTGGCCGCGCAGACGGGGGTGGACTGCGCCCTCGGTCGGCCGTGCCAGGTCGGGGGCGGGACGGTCGCCTTCGCCCCGGACACGACCTACCTCACCCCGGTCGACGTCCTGCTCGGGTGCTTCCCCGACGGCCGGTTCACGCTCGGCGAGGGCTGCGGCCTCGAGCGCCCGGAGGGCGTGGTCGTGGCCTCCACCGGTGCCTCCACGGTGCCCGCCGGGGCACCAGTCGAGGTGCGCATCGCCGCGGGCTCGCCGCGGCCCGAGGGGGTGCTGGCCCAGATGCTGGCCGACAGCGCGTGCTGGGACGCCGCCGGCTGGGGCACCGCGAGCACGGACGTGGATGGTGTCCTGACGGTCAGGGCACCGACGACGCAGGGTCTGGCGCTGCTGTGCGTGGGCACCCCGGAACAGCCGACCCCGCTGCGGATCACCGTGGCCGGCAGTGCGCCCGACGCCGGCGCGATCCAGCTGCGCCAGGTGCCGGTGCGCGGTGGCATCGAGGTGCAGCCCGTGCCGGATCCACCGCGCTACAGCAGCTTCTCGTGGCTCTCGGGCCCCGCCGGCACCACGGACTGCTCCTCCGCGGAGGGCTACGTGCCCTTCACCGGGACGCCGGCGTTCCTCGAGGCCGCCGACCTGCCCAGCACGGTGTGCGTGATCGCCTACGACGACGCGGGCACCCCCTCGGTGCCCGTGGCCTTCGAAGTCGGGTAGCGGGGATCCCGAGGTTCGGGCCCCTGGCGGATCGGTGGGCGCAGCCGGCGGGCCTCGGCGCGGTCCCGCTGACAGGATGCCGCCATGCCCCAGCGCTCCACCGATCAGCTCCGCGCCGCCGTCGAGTCCGTGATGCCCGGGGTGCGCTCGGACCTCGAGGACCTCGTGCGGATCCCGAGCGTGAGCCGCGACGGCGCCGACTCCCCGGACGTCGCCCGCAGCGCCGAGGCGGTGGCCGCGCTGCTCGCCGACGTCGGCCTGCCTGACGTCCGCGTGCTCGACGCCGAGGACGGCGCCCCGGCGGTGGTCGCCCGAGTCGCGGCGCCGCCGGGGGCGCCGACCGTGCTGCTCTACGCCCATCACGACGTGCAGCCCGCGGGCAACCTCGACGACTGGCACAGCGACCCGTTCGAGCCTGTCGAGCGCGACGGCCGCCTCTACGGCCGGGGGGCTGCGGACGACAAGGCCGGGGTGATGGCCCATGTCGGCGCCCTGCGTGCGCTGCTCAGCGCGCATCCCGAGGGGCTGCCGGTGGGCATCACGGTGTTCATCGAGGGGGAGGAGGAGATCGGCTCGCCCACGTTCGCGACCTTCCTGGCCGAGCACGCCGAGCTGCTCGCGGCCGATGTGGTCGTCATCGCCGACTCGTCGAACTGGCAGGTGGACATCCCGGCGTTCACCACCTCGCTGCGGGGGTTGGTCGAGGTGTACGTCGAGGTCCGCACGCACACCGGCGAGCAGCACTCCGGCGTGTTCGGCGGGCTGTTCCCCGACGCGCTGACCGCCCTGTGCCGCGTGCTGGCGGGCCTGCACGACGAGCGGGGCCGGGTGGCCGTGCCCGGCCTGGTGCACGGCCCCGTGCCCACCGTCGAGGTCGACGAGGCCGCGCTGCGCGCCGAGGCCGGCGTGCTGCCGGAGGTGGCCTCGATCGGGGAGGGCTCGGCGGCCAACCGCATCTGGTCGCTGCCGGCCGTGACCGTCCTGGGCATCGACGCGCCGCGCACGGAGCATGCTGCCAACGTCCTCCTGCCGCTGGCACGCGCCAAGGTCAGCCTGCGGATCGCCCCCGGCCAGGACCCGGCCGCCGCGCAGCGCGCCCTGGCCGAGCACCTGGCCGCCTGCGCTCCCTGGGGGGTCACGATCACCTGCGTGCCCGGGGCAGCGGGCAGCGCGACCGCGCTGGTGCCCTCGGGCCCGCACGCCGACATCGCGCGCCAGGCGTTCACCGAGGCGTGGGACGGCGTGGCCCCGGTGCACATGGGCATCGGCGGCTCGATCCCCTTCATCGCCGACATCGCCGCGCAGTTCCCCGAGGCGACCATCCTGGTCGTCGGGCCCGGTGACCCCGGCGCGTCCTGGCACGGGCCGAATGAGAGCGTCGACCTCGAGGTGCTGCGCCGGCTGACGCTGGCCGAGGCGCTGCTGCTGGAGCGGCTCAGCCCGGAGCAGTGAGCGGGGGACCTGCGTGGGGTGAACGCGCGCGGCCCCACGAGGGGGCCGTTGCGCGGAGGTGCCCCCGGCAGGATTCGAACCTGCGCGCATGCCTCCGGAGGGCACCGCTCTATCCCCTGAGCTACGGGGGCCAGGAGTGCGCTCATGGTAGCGGCGGGCGGGAGTGCTCCCAAATCCCGCAGCCGCCCCCCGGGCCCCGCTGGTCGCACCGGTGATCCCGCCCCCGCAGGCCGCCGGCCGCGCGCACGTCACCGGGCCAAACCCACCACCTCGGCCTGCATCGGCGCCATTACGATGCGCCCATGACTCCCGATGCCCTGGCCGCCCTGATCTCGGCCTCGGTCACCGACCTCATCGAGGGCAACAAGCTGTGCCTGCCCAAGGGCTATCGGATCACGGCGACCGTGGAGCGGCCCAAGAACCGCGAGCATGGCGACTACGCCACGAACATCGCCATGACGCTGGCCAAGCCGGCGCACACCCCGCCGCGCGTGATCGGCGAGCTGCTGGCGGCGCAGCTGCAGTCGAGCCCGGCCATCGCCAGCGCGGTGGTGGCGGGGCCGGGCTTCGTGAACATCACCCTGGAGACCGCCAGCCAGGGCGAGGTGGCCTCGCGGATCGTGGTCGAGGGCGACCACTACGGCCACGGTCGCTCGCAGCACGGTCGCTGGATCAACGTCGAGTTCATCTCGGCGAACCCCACCGGACCGATCCACCTGGGCCACACCCGGTGGGCCGCCGTGGGGGACTCCATCGCCCGAGTGCTCGCCGCCCAGGGCGCCGACGTCACCCGCGAGTTCTACGTCAACGACCGCGGCGTGCAGATGGACCGCTTCGGCGAGTCGATCATGAACGCCGCACACGGCCGCCCCGCCCCTGACGGGGGGTACCACGGCAGCTACATCCGCGACCTGGCGGCGCAGATCGTGGCCAACGACCGCGGCATCACGCAGCTGCCGATCGACCAGCAGCTCGTCGCCTTCCGCGAGCTGGGCTACCGGCTCATGCTCGAGTCCCAGCAGGTGAGCCTCGAGCGGTTCGCGACGCACTTCGAGGTCTGGTACTCGGAGCGCTCGCTGCACGAGTCGGGCGCGGTCGAGCGGGCCTTCGACAAGCTGCGTGCCCAGGGCCACGTCTACGAGGCGGACGGCGCGATCTGGCTGCGCACCAGCGACTTCGACGACGACAAGGACCGGGTGCTGGTCAAGGCCGACGGCGAGCTGACCTACTTCGCCTCCGACACCGCCTACTACGTCGACAAGCGCTCCCGGGGCGCCGACCTCTGCATCTACCTGCTGGGCGCCGACCACCACGGCTACGTCAACCGGCTGCGCGCCGTGGCCGCGTGTGCCGGTGACGATCCCGACGAGCACATCGAGGTGCTCATCGGCCAGCTCGTGAAGATGGTGAAGGGCGGCGAGGAGGTCCGTCTCAGCAAGCGGGCCGGCAACATCATCACCATCGACGACCTGGTCGACGAGGTGGGCGTGGACGCCGCGCGCTACTCGCTGATCCGCTACCCGGTGGACTCGCCGTTGGTGCTCGACGTCGACCTGCTGCTCAAGCGCAGCAACGACAACCCGGTCTACTACGTGCAGTACGCCTCGGCCCGCATCGCCTCGGTGCTGCGCAACGCCGCCGAGCTGGGCATCGACTGGCGGCGGTCGCGGTTCGACCCCAGCCTGCTGGCCCACGACCGCGAGCAGGACCTGCTCGGTGTCCTCGCGGAGTTCCCGCGGATCGTGGCCAGTGCCGCCGAGCTGCGCGAACCCCACCGGGTGGCCCGCTACCTCGAGGCGCTGGCGACGAAGTACCACCGGTTCTACGACGTCTGCCGCGTCCTGCCGATGGGTGAGGAGCCGGTCGGCGACCTGCACGTCGCCCGGTTGTGGCTCTGCGCGGCGTCACGGCAGGTCTTCGTGAACGGCCTGGGGCTGCTCGGGGTCAGCGCTCCCGAGCGGATGTAGCCGGTGCGGCCTGCCGGGAGGACCCCCGCAGGGACTCGGGCACGCCTGCGCACCGCCTGGCAGCGTGCTCGACCCGAGCCGCTGGACCTCGCCGCACTGCCCGAGCCGGCCCGCCGTGCCGCGGTGGAGGGTGCCTCGCGCGGCATGGTCCGGGCGGTCGCCCGGGTCGACGGGCACCTGCCCGCCGTGGCGCCGGCCGTGGGCTTCTGGGCCGCGGTCTACGCCAGGTACGCCCGGCACCGGGGCTCGGTGCTGGCCGGTGGGCTGGCGTTCTTCGGGCTGCTGTCGCTGGTCCCTGCGGTGATCGCCCTGGGCGCACTGCTCTCCGTGCTCTACGACCCGAGCGAGTTCGCTGA
>DASVBK010000157.1:0-4752 GCA_036375875.1 Candidatus Nanopelagicales bacterium | reverse complement strand
CCAGAACGCCTCGGCGATGCGGTCGGGATCGAAGCGGCCGCCGGGCCTGATGAACCCGTTGATGGTGAGCATGCGCATGCCGACCCCGCGGGCGGCGAGCTCCGGCGCGAGGGCCAGGCCTGCGGCTCGCAGCGCGGCCTTGCCCAGCGCGAGCACGCCGTACTCCCCGCGAGGGTGCAGGGCGATCCCGCCCCCGGTCCAGGTCACGAGGCCGCGCGTGGCCTCGAGGTCGGGCAGGGCGGCCTGCACCGCCACCACGGCGGCCAGGGCGTTCACCGCCACGCTGGCGCGCAGCGTGGCGATGTCGGTGTCGAGCAGCGAGCCCGGGGCCATCGAGGCGTTGTGGTGCAGCAGCGCGACCGGCCGCCGGGCGCCGGCCCGTCGGACCGCCGCGGCCACGGCCTCGAGGTCAGCCACGTCGACGAGCTGCTCCTCGACCTGGCGGCCCATCGCGCGGATCTCGGCAGCCACCGGCGCGAGGCTGGCGGTGGTCCGCGCGATGAGCGTGACGTCGTAGCCCTGGTGGGCGAACGTGCGCGCCAGGCTCGAGCCGAGCCCCGGGCCCACGCCGACCACGACCGCGTGGCGGGCCGCCCCGGGCGCGTCGTCGTGGACAGCACGGGCGGGGGCAGCCGACTCGGTCATGCCGGCGAGCGTAGATCCGCCGGTCCGTCACCGCGCGCCGCGGGCACGCCTGGCCCCGGCGCGGCTGGCCCGTCGCCCGGCACGACGGTTGGATGCGGGCATGACCCAGCCGCAGGACAGTCCGCGACCCGCTGCGACAGCCGGCTCCCCGGACGACGTGCTGCCCGGGGTGCTGGTGGGGCATGACACCGACCAGCGCCGGCCCACGGGCGTGACCGTCGTGCTGCTGCCCGAGGGCACCACCGCCGGGGTGGACGTCCGGGGCGCCGCACCCGGCACCCGCGAGACCGACCTGCTGGACCCGGTGAACACCATCGAGGAGGCCCACGCCTTCGTGCTCGCCGGGGGCAGTGCCTTCGGCCTGGCCGCCGCGGACGGCGTCATGGGGTGGCTGGCCGAGCGCGGACGCGGCGTGCCTGTCGGGCCTGCCGTGGTGCCGATCGTGCCTGGGGCGGTGCTCTTCGACCTGCTCGTCGGCGATCCGTCCGTCCGACCCGACGCGGCCGCGGGGCGCCGCGCGTGTGACGCGGCGGTCGCGCTGGCCAGGGCGACCACGGGTTCGGTGGGCGCCGGAGCCGGGGCCACGGTGGGCAAGCTGCTGGGACCCGACCGCGCGATGCGCGGCGGCCTGGGCATCGCCGTGGTCGCGGCCGGCGGCATCACGATGGCGGCCGTCATCGCGGTGAACGCCGTCGGCGACATCGTCGACCCGGGGTCGGGATCCCTGCTCGCCGGCGCGCGCCAGGCGCCCGACTCCCTCGAGCTGGCCGATGCGGTCAGGACGTGGCTGGCCATGGCACCCCCGTCAGGAGCGGCCCCCTCGGGGGCGGCGCCCTCGGGAGGGGCGCCCTCGGGAGCGGCGCCCTCGGGAGGGGCGCCGGCCGGGGGCGCCACGACCATCGGCGCCCTGGTCACCGACGCCCGGCTGACCAAGGCGCAGGCCACGCGCCTGGCGCAGGTCGCCCACGACGGCCTGGCGCGCACGATCCGGCCGGTGCACACCCCCCTCGACGGCGACACGCTCTTCGTGGCGGGCACGGGCACCGCGGCGAACGACGCGAGGGGCGGGCCGGACATGCTCCTGCTGTCGATGCTCGCGGCTGAGGCAGCGGCGGTCGCCGTGCTGGCCGGCGTGCGGGCAGCCGCCCCCGGGCTGCGCATCGACGGGCAGTGGCTGCCGGCCTGGGCTGACCTCCGCTGAGCCGGGTGGCCCTCGGCCCGACCTGAGCAGGGGGCGCCTCGGCCCACCGGCGTGGAAGCGGGGCTACTCGCTGTCGAACCAGCGCGGCGGCCCGCTGACGAACCCCACCACCGCGCCACCGATCGCGGCGCCCACGGCGGTGGACAGGGTGCTCATCGCGGGCAGGAACGTGAGCACCGTGCCGACCACGCCACCCAGCACGCCGCCGCCGATCGCGCTGGCGCCGGTCCACGCCAGGCGCCCACCGCCGCTCGGCTGCTTCGCCGCGGGCTGCTTCCCCGTCGGCTGCACGGCACCGGCGGGCCGGGTCGCCGGCGTCGAGGCGCCGCCGCTGACCGCTGGCTTGTTCATCGCGTCGATCTCACGCAGCAGCTTGTCGAGGTCGTCGGGCTGGCTCATGGGCCCATGCTGGCACGCGGGCACCGACCGGGCACAGGGCCCGAGGACCCGCGGGCCCCATGACCCGCGCGCGGGATGCGCGCGACCGCGTCCTGCCCGAGGCTGGTGGCCGTGGGCACCCCAACGCTGCTGCACCCGCTGGCCGCCTCCGTGCGCGAGGTGCTGTCCGGCCAGGCCGATGGCCAGTCGGCGATCGCTCGTGCCATCGCGCAACCTCCGGGGGCGCCGGGGTGGTTCGCGCCGGGCGACGCGATCTGGACCGTCCACGGCTCGGTCGCAACCTTCGTCGGCGGCATCCGCAGCCTCTACCTGCAGGCCCTGCACCCGCTCGCGCTGGCCGGTGTCGACCAGCACTCCAGCTATCGGCAGGATCCCTTCGGCAGGCTGCAGCGGACCGGGGCGTTCATCGCAGCGACGACCTTCGGCTCCGCCACGCTTGCCCAGCAGACGGTCGACGCGGTGGGGGCGATGCACCGGCGGGTGATCGGCTCGGCCTCGGATGGCCGGCCCTACTCGGCGCAGGATCCGCGGCTGCTCACCTGGGTGCACCTCGCGCTCGTCGACTCGATGCTCACGGCCTACCAGCACCTGGGCCGCGAGGGCGTCATCGACGACGACGCCTACGTGGCGGACATGGCCGTGGTCGGTGCGGCGATGGGCGTGCCCGAGCCGCCGCGGACGGTCGCGGAGCTGGCGGCCGCCTTCGACGACTTCCAGCCCGAGCTGCGGATCGACGAGCTGGTGCGCCGGACCCACGGCTTCGTCACGAACGCCCCGCTGCCGCTGGCGCTGCGGCCCGGGTACCGGGTGCTGGCGCGTGCCGCCTGGGCGACGCTCCCGCCGTGGGCCCTGACGCTCCTCGGCTCGACCCCGCGCCTCGGGACCCTGGACCTCGCCGCTGCCGATGCTGCGCTGCGCGTGCTGCGCGTCGCCCTCGTGGCCTCCCCCGCCCGGCTGGCCGGCGAGCATCGACTCGCGGGCCTGCCCGGCGCAGCTGTGGACATCTGAGGCCCCCGAGGCCCGGGGTGTCACAGGGCAGCGGCATGCTGCGGCCATGACCGATTCAGTGAGCTCCCTGACCGGTGCGCCGCGCACCGGTGCCCTCATCGACGCCTGGGCCCAGGCAATGGCCGACGTGCGCGCCGTCGCCGACGCGGCTGGCGAGGCCGGATGGCGCCACCCCTCGCTGCTGCCCGGCTGGTCCGTGGCCGACGTGGTGGGGCACCTGAGCTGGATCGAGCGGGTCCTGCTCGGCCTGACCGACCCTCCCCATGAGCCCGACTGGTCGAGCCTGCCGCATGTCCGCGACGGCCTGAGCCGGATCACCGAGGTGCCTGTGGACCTGCGCCGCGCGTGGCCACGCGCGGCCGTCCTGGCCGAGTTCGACGACGCGATCGCCCAGCGGCACGCGGCGCTGCGCACCGGCCCGCAGGACCCGGCCACGCCGGCCGTGAACCCCTTCGGTCGCATGGTCACGCTGGAGGCCGTGCTGCGGATGCGCACGTTCGACGCCTGGGTGCACAGCCAGGACCTGCGGCTGGCGCTCCGCACCCCCGGCGGCACGGACACCGCGGCCGCGGCCGTCGCGGGGGCGCAGATCGCCAGTGGCCTGGGCAAGGTGTGGGCCAAGGCCGTGGGCGCGCCCGCGGGCAGCACCCTGCGCGTGGACGTCATCCCACCAGGGGTCGCGCTGGTCGCGGCCGTGCTGCGCGGCGACGACGGCAAGGGCGTGTTCATCGACCCACCGCAGGAGCCCACGGTGTGGCTCACCCTGGCCTTCGACGACTTCGTGCAGCTGGGCTGTGGGCGCGAGCGACCGGACTCCCCCACCGAACAGGCCCGTGGCCGCGTGCGCATCGAGGGCGATGCCGAGCTGGGGGCGCGTGCGGTGGCGGCACTCAACATCGCACCCTGAGGGGCGCCCCCCGGTGGCGGCACTCACCCTCGCCCCTGAGGGGCTACGCCCCGTGGCAGCACCACCAGCGCACCCTGAGGGGCTGCGCCCCCGTGGCTGCACCACCAGCGCACCCTGAGGGGCTCCGCCCCCGTGGTGCGTCGTGGACCACCCCGCGTGGGCGGCCCGGCGCCGGGGGTGCGGGGGCCGGGTGCCCGATCCACGGCACATGTGGGTTGTCGGGGGGTGCGGCAGGCTACGCCGACGAGACGAACGGCGCCTGGCGCAGGTACGAGCCCTGCTCGACGACGTCGGCGAGGAACGCCGCGAGGTCCGCCCGCCTGATCGAGTTGGACCTGCCCGGCTTGTGGGCGTCGCTCGCGTAGCGGCCCGTGGCCGGCCCGTCCAGCAGCCGTGGCGGGCGAGCCAGGGTGAAATCGATGTCGGACTCCGCGAACAGCTGGTACTCGCGGCGCTTGTCCACGGCGATCGCCCCGCCCACCTTCTGGATCAGGAACGAGATCGCCTTGTCGCGGCCACCCTTCTGGTCACCGGGCACGTCCATCCCCGCACCCGAGACCCCCACGTAGCGGCGCACGCCGTGCGCATGCAT
>DASVBK010000194.1:0-2303 GCA_036375875.1 Candidatus Nanopelagicales bacterium | reverse complement strand
TCGAGCTGGCGACCGCGGCCGCGCTGCTCGTGCTCGCGCTGCGCTAAGCACGACGACCCCATCCCGCGCCCGACGTCCGCGGCCACCTCCTACGCTGCCAGCAGTCGCGCGAGAGGAACCACCATGGTCGAGCACCCCGATGCCGCCGCGCCCCAGTCCCCGCTCTCACCCGCGCCCCCGCCGGCGCCCGCGCCTGCGCCCTCGCCCTCACCCCCGTCCCCGCCCCCCGCCGCCGAGCTGTCGGCGTCGCCAGCCCATCCGAGCGCCGCCCAGCGCGCCCGGGCGGCTGCCATCGTGGCCGCGCTGCCGCTGCCCGAGCGGATCCGGCTCGTCTCCGGGGCCAGCTTCTGGACCACCCACGAAGTGCCCGGGCAGGTGCCCTCGGTGATGCTCACCGACGGGCCGCACGGGCTGCGCAAGCAGGCTGGGAACCGCGACCACGTCGGACTCTCCGCCGCCGTGCCGGCCACGTGCTTCCCGCCTGCCGTGACGCTGGGCTGCACCTGGGACGTCGACCTGCTCGAGGCCGTCGGGGCGGCCCTGGGTCGGGAGGCCGCCGCCGAGGACGTGGCCGTGCTGCTCGGCCCGGGCCTGAACCTCAAGCGCCATCCGCGCGGTGGCCGCTGCTTCGAGTACCTCGCCGAGGATCCGGTCCTGTCCGGCCTGCTCGCCGCCGCGCTGGTGCGCGGCATCCAGTCCCAAGGGGTGGCCGCCTGCGTGAAGCACTACGCGGCCAACAACCAGGAGACCAACCGGATGGTGGTCGACGCCGTCATCGACGAGCGCACCCTGTACGAGCTGTACCTGCGCGGCTTCGAGCTGGCGGTCCAGCGCGGCGCCCCGGCCGCGCTCATGACGGCGTACAACCTCGTGAACGGCCAGTACGCCGGGGAATCGGCTCGGCTGATGCGCGAGGTCCTGCGTGACGCCTGGGGCTACGACGGCCTGGTGGTCTCCGACTGGGGGGCGGTGGACGACCGGGTGGCAGGCCTCGCGGTGGGCCTGGACCTGGAGATGCCCGGCGGCAGCGGAGCCTTCGACGCCGAGGTGGCCGCCGCGGTCGCCGACGGCCGCCTGCCCGAGGAGGCACTGGATGCCGCAGCCGTCCGCGTCGCGTCGATGGCCCTGCACTGGTCGGAGGTGCGCGCGGCGCAGCATGAGCCCGACGCCGACCACGCGGCGCACCACGCCCTGGCGCGGCGTGCGGCGGCGGCCGGGTGCGTCCTGCTGCAGAACGACGGCGTGCTGCCCCTGGCGGCGGGGGCCAGCGTCGCCCTCATCGGGGCCTTCGCTGACGAGCCGCGCTACCAGGGCGCGGGCAGCTCCCAGGTGACCCCGACGCGGGTGGACGCCTTGCGTCCCGCCCTGGCTGGCGAGCTCGGCCAGTCGCTGCGCTACGCCGCCGGCTATGACCCGCTCACGGGTGCCTCGACGCCGGCGCTCATGGCCCAGGCGGCTGCGGCAGCCCGGGCCAGCGAGGTGGCGATCGTGCTCGTGGGCCTGCCCAGCCGCCTGGAGTCCGAGGGCTTCGACCGGGCTGGCCTGCGACTGCCGCCGGACCACGAGCACCTGCTCGAGGTGGTGCTCGACGCCAATCCGCGCACGGTCGTGGTGCTCGTCGGCGGTGGCGTGGTGGAGCTGCCGTGGGCCGATCGCCCGGCGGCGGTCCTCGCGGCGTGGCTGGGCGGGCAGGCCGGCGGCAGCGCGCTGGCGGACGTGCTGCTCGGCGTCGTGGAGCCCGGGGGTCGGCTCGCGGAGAGCATCCCGGTCGACGGGACCGCGCTGCCGGCCAGCCGCAACTTCCCCGGCGAGCCGCGGCAGGTGCAGTACCGCGAGCGCCACCTCGTCGGATACCGCTTCCACGACACCGCCGCGGTGCCGGCCCGCTTCCCGTTCGGGCACGGGCTCGGCTACACCGCGTGGCAGGTGGACGACGTGCGGCTGACGGGTGCGGGCACGGACCTCACCGTGCACGCGCGGGTGACCAACGTCGGCGCCCGTCCCGGTTCACAGGTGGTCCAGGTGTACGTGGGCCGCGCGGGTGCCTCGGCCGTGGCCCGGCCCGCCAAGGAGCTGCGCGGATTCGCCAAGGTGCACCTCGACGCGGGTGCCAGCACCGAGGTGACCATCGAGCTCGACCGTCGCAGCTTCACGGTGTGGGACGTGGCAACCAAGGAATGGGTGGTCGAGGCCGGCCGGTACGAGCTGCTCGTCGGCACCTCGTCCACACAGCTGCACGGCCGGTTGCCGGTCGTGCTGGAGTCCGACGACGTGGTGGCACCCGAGCCGCCGGTCGCCGACCT
>DASVBK010000147.1:0-10926 GCA_036375875.1 Candidatus Nanopelagicales bacterium | reverse complement strand
GTGTCATGGCCGACGACGCGCTCGGCGTACCGGAACACCCCGCGGCTGATGCCGAAGGCGCGGACCGCCACGATGGCCACCTGCAGCGTGAGGATCGGCGGCTGCTGCGAGGCACGCGAGATCAGCCACGCCGAGACCGTGAGCAGGCCGACCGCACTGGCCAGGGCGAGGAATGCCAGCAGCAGCGCGAGCGCCAGGCGGGCGCGGTCCGGATCGGCCAGGCGCCAGAGCCGGCGCAGCGGGCGGGCGCGCCGTCGGCCGGGCGGCGCGGGGGAGGTGGCGACGGCGGAGGTGGCGACGGCGGAGGTGGCGACGGCCGCGGCGGGCCTGCGCGACAGCCTGCTCATGCCGGCACCGCCTCGAGGGCGAGCACATCGTCGGCGAGCTCCACCAGCGAGCGTCGGTGCGTGACGACGACCACCGTGCGCCCTCGGGCGGCCAGCGCCGCGACGGTGGCCCCGACCTCCGCCTCCCGGCTGCCATCGAGGGCGGCGGTCGGTTCGTCGAGCAGCAGGATCGCGGGGTCGGCGAGCAGCGCCCGGGCCACGCCGATCCGGCGTGCCTGGCCCACCGAGACCCCCGTGCCGCCCTCGGCGATACGGGTGGCCAGGCCCTCGGGCAGCTCGGTGGGATCCAGCCCGGCGGCTCCGAGGGCGGCGGCCACGGCCAGGTCGTCATACCCGGTCCGGCCGAAGCGGACGTTGTCAGCCACGGAGCCGGCCAGCATCGCCGGCGTCTGCGGCACCCAGCCGAGCTGGGCCCGCCATGCCGCGAGGTCGAGCTCGGACAGCCGCACGCTGCGGCCGTCGATGGTCTCGACGAGCACCTCGCCGCTCATCGTCGCGGCGGGAGGGCCGACCAGGCCCAGCAGCACCGCGAGCAGCGTGGACTTGCCGCAGCCGGAGGGGCCCACCAGCGCCGTGACCCGCCCGGGCCGGATCGTCAGGCTCGCCCCGGGCACCGCGACCCGCTCGCCGTAGGTGACCCGCAGGTCCCGGACCCGGATCGAGGAGGTGGCGGCGTCCACGCGCGCGGTGCCGGCGGGAGGCTCCGGCGCCTCGAGCACCTCGAACATCCGCTGCGCGGCCCCGAGGCCGTCGGCGGCTGCGTGGAAGTGCAGCCCCACGAGACGCAGCGGCAGGTAGACCTCCGGGGCGAGGATCAGCACGGTGAGCCCGGTGCGCAGGTCCAGCGTCCCCTCGACCAGGCGTAGGCCGATGGCCACGGCGATGATCGCCACCGACAGCGTCGCCAGCAGCTCGAGCACCAACGAGCTCAGGAACGACACCCGCAGCACGCCCATCGTGGCCGAGCGGTAGCGGTCGCCCACCCGGCGGATCGTCTCGGCCTGGGCCTTCGCGCGGTCGAACACCTTGAGGGTCGGCAGCCCGGCCACGACGTCGAGGAAGTGCCCGGAGAGCACCCCGAGGGTGTTCCACTGCCGCGCGACGCGGGCCTCGGTGGTGCGGCCGATGAGCACCATGAACAGCGGGATGATCGGGATGGTCAGCGCGATGATGAGCGCGGACAGCGGGTCCTGCGTGAGGATCGCGACGCCGCCGATGAGCGGCACCACGACCGCGAGCACCAGCTGCGGCAGGTAGCGGGCGAAGTAGCCGTCCAGACCGTCGACGCCACGGGTGACCAGCGCGGTGAGCTCACCGGCCCGGCCCCGCGGCAGGTGGGCCGGACCCAGCCGGAGTGCGGTGTCGACCACCTGCAGGCGCAGCTGCGAGATGGCTGCGGCGGCCGCCCGGTGCCCGACCGACTCCCCGATCCAGGCCAGCGCCCCCCGGCCCACTGCGATCGCGACCAGGATGAGCAGCCCGGTCCGCAGCTCCCCCGGCCCGGCGCCGTCCTGGAGCACGTCGACGACTGCGTCGGCGATCACGAAGGCCTGCGCGACCACCAGCACCGCGGCGGCACTGCCCAGCGCGATGACCGCGACCAGGAAGGCCCGGGTGGCGCGCGCGTGGCGCAGCAGCCGCGGGTCCAGGGGTCGCACCGGGACATTCTCGCCCACCCCGGGCGGGGCTCCTCGCGGATCTGGTCACCGAGGCCCGCCCCTCGCCGGTCTGCTCTCGCGCGGTGCGCCTGCTGACGGTGCAGATCCGGGGGGGCGGAGCGGATCTCGCGTGCCGTGCGGATCCGGGGGCCGGAGCGGATGCCCCATGGCGGAGCAGTTCCGGGGCCCGCTTCGGCGCACCGGGGAGCCGGAGTGCGGTGCGGGCCTCAGGGCTTCGGCGGCTCGGGAGCGCCGCTCGGGTGCGGCAGCCAGGGCGGCGGCGCCGTGGGGTCCGGATCGCCACCGGCTGCGGCGTCCACGAGCACGTCGAGCACGCACCGGGCCGCCAGCGGGATCGCCGCGCTGGCCGCCGCACTCATCGGGGCGCCCGCGGTGACCTCGCCCGCGGCGATGGCCACGACCACCACGCGCGCCGGCAGGCGACCCAGCGCCCGGCCCAGCTCGATGGCCTCGCCGACGCCCATCCCGTGGGTGCCCGCCGCCCGCGGCTCCGCGAGCGTGGGCAACGGCGGCTGGCCGCTGCCCGTCTCGAAGGTGGCCACGGTCCCGGGCTCCCCGACGGCGACCTCGGCGGCGGTCCCGGGCTCCCCGAGGGTGACCTCGGCGGCGGTCCCGAGCGGCGCAGCCACAGGCCCTCCAGGCGGGGCAGCCCCGGCTCCCGCAGCACCAGCCACCCCCACCATGGCATCGACCAGCACGAGCAGGTCGCACGAGCCCATCTCGTCGACCAGCCTGGTCGGGTCGTGCAGCACCATGAAGCGGACATCGGCCGGGATGGGGGGCCGCCGACCACGCCCACCGAGCGCCTCCACCGCCCGGCGCTCGGCCAGCAGCCCGACGACCGCGGGACCGACGGCGTCGTCGGCACGGTCGGGCGACCCGATGCCGACCACGAGGGTGCGCTGCCCCGTGGCTCCCCCGCCGTGGCCCGGATTCACCGGCGGGTCACCTGCAGGCGCAGGAAGTGCGTGGCGCACGAGATGCACGGGTCGTACGCGCGGATCGCCGTCTCGCAGACGGCCGTGAGGGCATCGTCGGCCAGGTCGAGGTTGGCCTCCACGACGGCGCGCAGGTCGGCCTCGATCGCTGGCTGGTTCTGGGCGGTCGGCGGCACGATCTGGGCGGCCCGCACGGTGCCGTCGGCGTCGATGCGGTAGCGGTGGTAGAGCAGCCCACGGGGTGCCTCGGTGGCGCCGTGGCCCTCACCGGCCTGCGCCGGCACCTCGATCGCGGCCACGGGGGCGCCGTCCCAGGTGTCGATGATCCTGACGGCCTCGGCCAGGGCGTGCACGAGCTCGACGACCCGGACCAGGATCGACCGGAACGGGTTGCGGCACGTGGGCCCCAGGCCGGCGGCGGAGGCGGCCTGGCGGGCGACGGGCGCGAGCAGCTGGGAGTGCAGGGTGTAGCGGGCCAGCGGGCCGACGACGTACGGCTGGCCGTCGAAGCGGCCCTGCAGGGCGTTCGAGTGGGGCACGTGGTGCTCGCGCACGTGCGTGCCGAAGGCCGACACCGGCGCGGTGAGCCCGGTCGAGGTCCGCAGCGAGCCGCGCTCCAGCGGGTAGTCCTCACCGGCGTCGAGCGCGAGGTACAGGTGCGGCTGCTGGACCTCGGGATAGGTCAGCCCCGCCAGCAGCGGCACCGCGGCCAGCGTCTCGTCGAGCGCCCGGACCAGGGCGGGGCGCAGCGCCCGCAGCTCGGCCGGCTCGGGCAGCCGGTGGAACCCGCCCACGCGCACGTTGATGGGGTGCACCGAGCGCCCCCCGACGACGGCCATGAGCTCGTTGCCGACGCGCTTGATCCGCAGGGCCGACTCCACGAGCGCCCGGTGGTCTGCCGCCATCTCGATCGCGCCGTCGTAGCCCAGCAGGTCGGGCAGGTGCAGCATGAACACGTGCAGGGCATGGCTCTCGATCCATTCCCCGCAGTAGAGCAGCCTGCGCAGCAGGCGCAGTTCGTCCGGCACCACCACACCGCACGCATCCTCGATGGCCAGGCACGCGCTGAACTGGTAGGCCACCGGGCAGATGCCGCAGATGCGCGCGGTGAGGTCCGGCGGCTCCAGGTAGGACCGACCCCGCAGGAACGCCTCGAAGAACCGCGGCGGCTCGAAGATCCGCAGCTGCACGTCGACCACCCGGTCGCCCTCGACGACCACGTGCAGGCCGCCCTCGCCCTCGACGCGCGCCAGCATGGCGACGCTCAGCTCGCGACGCTGCTCCGGCTGCGGGGTCATGGCCGGCCTCCTGGGCCTGGCGCCGTGGCTGGACCGGAGCCGGTGCGGCCTCCCGCGGTGGGCGCCGGTGGTTGCAGGGTGGCCAGGGCCAGCGGGGCGGCGGTTGCCGCCCTGAAGGCCGCGTCGCCGGCGTGCACCGTGCGGAACAGCCGCTCGACGGACTGCTCGGACATGCCCGCGCGCAGCACGGCCGCCAGGGCGGGGGCGTTGGCGGAGTCCTGGGGGCCGAAGCACCCGTAGCAGCCGCGGTGGAAGGAAGGGCACAGGGCGCCGCATCCGGCATGGGTGACCGGGCCCAGGCACGGCTGACCGTCGGCGACGGCCACGCAGACCGTCCCGCGCGCCTTGCACTCCACGCACACGCTGTGGGACGGGATGCGTGGCTTGCGGCCGGCGAGCACCGCGGCGAGCACCTCCAGCAGCTGGCCACGGTCGATCGGGCATCCCTGCAGCTGGTACTCGACCGTGACGTGCGCGGCGATCGGCGTGGAGCGCGCGAGCGTGGCGATGTGCTCGGGCCGGGCATAGACCGCGCGCGTCCACTCGGCGACGTCGGCCACGTTGCGCAGCGCCTGGATGCCTCCCGACGTGGCACAGGCCCCGATCGTCACCAGGGTGTGCGACTGGGCGCGGATCTGCTGGATGCGCTGGGCGTCGTCGGCGGTGGTGATCGATCCCTCGACCAGGCTCACGTCGTAGGGCCCGGCCACGTGGGCCCGGGTGGCCTCGGGGAAGAACGCGACGCGCACCTGGCCGGCCACGGCCAGCAGGTCGTCCTCGCAGTTGAGCAGCGTCAACTGGCAGCCGTCGCAGGAGGCGAACTTCCAGACCGCGAGGCTGGGGCGGGGGTCGACCGGGGGGGCCGGGGTGGCAGCGCCCATCACAGCTCCCGGACGTCGAGCAGCGGGGCGAGCCGGTCATAGCCCAGCACGGGGCCGTCCACGCAGAGGAACAGCTCACGCAGCTGGCAGTGCCCGCACAGGCCGATGCCGCACTGCATGTGGCGCTCCATCGACAGCCGGATGCGCTCGCCCGGCACGCCGCGCCCCACGAGCGCCAGCGCCGCGGCGCGCATCATCACCTCGGGGCCGCAGACCAGCGCCCAGGCGTGGTGAGGATCGAACCCCGCCCGCGGCACCAGGTCGGTCACCAGCCCGACCCGCCCGGTCCAGCTCGGCGGGCCGTAGTCGACGGTCACCTCGACCGCGATGCCCACGCGATCAGCCCACTGACGCAGGTCGTCGGCGAAGAGCACGTCCTCCGGTGAGCGCGCGCCGTACAGCAGCACGATCCGCCCGAAGCTGCGCCGGTCGGCCGCGAGCTCGAGCAGGGCCGGTCGCAGCGGCGCCAGGCCGATGCCACCGGCGATCACGACCACGTCCGAGCCGCGGGCGTCCGCCACGCCCCAGCCGGTCCCGAACGGGCCGCGCACGCCGATCGTGCTCCCCGGCGCCGCGGCGACCAGGGCGTGGGTCACCGCGCCGACGTCCCGGATGGTGTGCAGCAGGGGCCCGGGCCGTGCCGGGTCGCCGCTGATGGAGATCGGCACCTCGCCCACGCCGAACGCGTGGAGCATCGTGAACTGGCCAGCAGCGAAGCGCAGCGGCTGGCCATCGAGCGGCTCGAGGGTGAGCGTGACCGTGTCCCGGGTGTCGAGGTGGGTGGCGACGATCCGGAACGGGCGGGGCAGCATCGGGTCAGGCAGGGCCGCGGCGGCTACGGGGGGCGGCACGGGTCGCGGGGGCGGCGCGAGGGTGGTCACGGCGCCACCAGCCCTGCGCCACGTGCCGTTGTGGGCCGCTCCGGGCCGTGGCGCGCTGGGCCGGTGTGCCCCGGGACAGCGCTCGGCTGGCTGGGAGGCGTCGGCACCGGGAGCGCTGGCCCCGCCACGGCCGCGGCGACGACCTCGTGCGCCTGTGCCAGCTCACGCACCGCGGCCACCTCCGCCGTGAGGTCGATGCCCGCCGGGCACCAGGTGATGCAGCGCCCGCACCCCACGCAGCCCGAGCTGGCGAACTGGTCGTGCCACGCGTCGAGCTTGTGCGTGGCCCACTGCCGGTAGCGCGACGCGGTGGCGGTCCGCGTCGCGCCGCCGTGGATGTAGGAGTACTCCAGCGAGAAGCAGGAGTCCCAGACCCGGTGGCGCTCGTCGAGCTGCCCGGTCAGGTCGCTCACGTCGCTGATCGAGGTGCAGAAGCACGTGGGGCAGACGTTCGTGCAGTTCGCGCAGGCCAGGCACCGCTCGCCGACCGCCGCCCAGCGTGGGCTGTCGGCATTGTCCCGCAGCAGGCCCGGCAGGTCGGCGGTGTCCAGCACTCGCCCCATGGCCGCCACCGCGCCGGCCACCACGGCCTCGGCCGCGGCCAGGTCGGCCTCGACCGCCACTGCCACGGGCAGGTCGGCGAGCAGGGCCTCACCGGCCCCACTGCCGGCCTCGACGAGGAATCGGTGGGGGTCAGGCAGCTCGGTGAGCACCAGGTCCGCCCCGGCACCGGGCCGTGGCCCCGTTCCCATCGAGGCGCAGAAGCAGGTGCCGCCGGGCGTGGCGCAGGTGACCGCGACGAGCAGCACGTCCGCCCGGCGCGCCGCGTAGTGCGCGTCCACGTGCTGGCGCCCCAGCAGCACGCGGTCCTGCATGCCGATCGCGGCCAGGTCGCAGGCGCGCACGCCCACCAGGGCGACGGGTGCGGTGGCGGGAGCGGCAGGCTCCACGGTCGAACTCGTGCCGGTGCGTCGGCCACGCCAGAGCAGCTCGTCGGGTGGGAAGAGCACCGCCTTGGGCGACTGCGCCGTGGCGGCGAAACCGAACACCGCCGCGTCGTCGCGAGGGCGCACCCGGTAGTGCCCGGGCGCCTGCTCGTCGCCCACCCCGTGCGGCAGGTCGGCCGCGCCGGTCACCTCGGCCAGCACGATCGCGCCGTCGCGCAGCTGCGGGCCGAGCACGCGGTAGCCCCGGGCCCGCAGCGCATGGAGCAACGCCTGCAGTCCGGAGGGCTCGAGGATCGTGCAATTGGGCACAGGCCACCTCCGACGCAGCCCTTGCAGCGTAGGAGTGCCGACGCAGCGGGCTCTAGGGCCCTGCGGCGGGCGGCGCCGGGCCGTTCGTCCCGGCGTCCCACCCGAGGTCCAGGCGCCACCACAGCGCCAGGGCACTGGCCAGCGCCACCGCCGAGCCATAGGCCCAGCCGCCCAGCACGTCCAGCGGCCAGTGCACGCCGAGCACCAGGCGGCTCAGCCCGAGCACCGGGCCCAGCGCGACGAGCGTGACGCCGACCCGACGCAGCCACGGCGAGCCGCGGTGGGCGCCGAGGTGCAGCAGCACCAGCCCCAGCAGCAGGTACAGGTAGATGCCGGTCATCGCGTGGCCGGAGGGGAACGACTTGAGCAGGTCCGAGGCGTACGGCTCGGCCGAGGGTGGTCGCTGCCGGCCGACCGCCAGCTTCACGACCTGGGACACCAGCGCCCCGGTGATCGCCGAGGCAGCGATGACCGCTGCGGCTTGGCGCGCATCACGCAGCGCCAAGACGATCACCGCCACACAGGCCACGATCGTCGAGGGGATCGGCGACGTCGAGCGGCCGATCACGAGGGCCACGTCGACCGGCCAGTCCCGGGCGTCCGCCCACCCGCGCGTGAACGTGTTCAGCGCGTCGTCGAGCACCGTCGGGTCGCCGTTGCCGGCCACGACGCGCCAGGTGAGCAGGGCGGCGGCCACCAGCGCCATGAGCAGTCCGGTGACCACCGCGGGACGGGTCGCCGCGGCACGTCCGGTCGGTGCCGGCGGCTCGGGTGCCCGGACGTGCTCGAGGTCGGATGGCTGCATCCGGCCGACGGTAGCGAGCACCGGTCGTGGTGGCACGGTGCGCGGTCACCCGGGACCCGACTGGCGCCCACCGACTCGACCCGCACCCGCTCGGCCCCACCGGCTCGACCCCCGGACCTCGCGCGCCGGCGGGGGCCGCACCCCGCCTGCCCCGCCGGCGACGCGCCGGCCGGGGGATTGTGGGCGCTCCCGGCCCATCACCGGTGCTGGCGAGGCGTACCGTGACACCCGTGGTGGTGCTCCTCCACATCAACGACGGGGACGTCCGGAGCAGTGCAGCGGCAGGGTCGCCCCTGCTGGACGTGCTGCGCGAGGAGGCGGGGCTCACCGCGGCCAAGCCCGGCTGCCGCACTGGTGACTGCGGGGCCTGCGCGGTGCTGCTCGGATGGCGCGAGCCGGGGGCCGACCTGCCGCACTACGAGCTGCACAACGCCTGCCTGACGCCGGTGGCGATGGCAGCGGGGTGCCACGTCATCACCGCTGAGGGATTGGCCGGGCCGCCTGGCACCGAGCTCGGGGCCGTGCAGCGCGCGATGCTCGACGCCGGGGCGGTGCAGTGCGGCTACTGCTCACCCGGCCTGGTCGTCGCGCTCACGTGGGCACTGCTCACCGGCGTGTCGCCCCGTCGGGCAGCGCTGGGGACGCTGTGCCGGTGCACCGGCTACGGCGGCATCCGGCGCGCGTGCGACGCCCTGGCACAGCCAGGACCCCGCTCGCCCGGGGAGCTGCTACCGCCTGGGGTCCTGGCGAAGTCCGCATCGCTCGCCCCGCTGCCGCGCGTGCCCTGGGAGCAGGCCCGGGGCAGCTGGTTGGCTGGTGGCACCGACGAGCTGCCGGAGCACCTGCACCGGGCGGCGTCGCACCGTCGCACGACCTGGCTGCGCCGGGTGGAGGGCCTGGGCGCCATCGCCGTGGGCACCCACGGGATCGTGCTCGGCGCGGCCACCACGATCGCGGAGCTCCAGGCCAGCCCGGCCGTCGCGGAGCGCTGGCCAGCGCTCGTGGCGCACCTGGAGCTGTTCGGGTCGCCCGCGGTCCGCCAGGCCGCCACCGTTGGCGGCAACCTCGCCCATGCTGCCCCGACCGCCGACCTCGCCGTGGCGCTGCTCGCGATGGGAGCAGTCGTCGAGCTGCGCGGTGCGGCAGGAGGCAGCCGGTCGATGCCCCTCGAGGACTTCTTCCTCGGCTACCACCGCACCGCCCGTGGCCGCGACGAGCTCGTCGTGGCCGTGCAGGTGCCGGACCCCGTGCCCGGATCGCGGCTGCACCTGGCCAAGGTGGCCAAGCGGGCGCATGACGACATCGCGACCGTCTCGCTGGCGGTGCGCGCCAGGGTCGACGGCCAGGGCCGGGTTGGTGAATTCAGGGCCGCCGCCGGCGGGGTGGCGCCCATCCCGCTGCTGCTGCCCGCCACGGCGGCGGCACTCCTGGGTCAGCACCTCGACGCGGCCACGGCCCGGGCCGCGATGGCACCGCTGGCCCTGGAGGTCGCGCCCATCGACGACCTGCGGGGCACTGCGGACTACAAGCGTGCCCTGCTGGGGCACCTGCTGCTCGGGGCGCTCGACACCTGGTGCCCAGGGCTGGCCGCTGCCGTGCTCGGTGCCGGGATGCCTTCGGCGACGGCCGCCGGCCGCCGGGCGGTCGCAGGGGCGCGAGCCGGGGCGGCACCATGACCGCGGAGACCGGCCCCGAGCTGCTGGTCCGCGGCGCTGCGCGGTTCACCGCGGACCTGCCGCTGCCGGCCGGCACCCTCCACGGGGCCGTCGCGGTCTCGGGCCTGGCACATGCCCGGTGGGAGGGCCCGCTGGCGACCGCGCGTGCGGCGAGCCTGCCGGGGGTGCGCGCGGTGCTCGACGCGCGCGACGTGCCCGGCCAGAACCAGGTCGGCGACCTGGCCCACGACGAGCCGTTGCTGGCCGAGGGGGAGGTGCACTGCGTCGGACAGCCGATCGCGCTGGTGCTCGCCGACTGCGCCGACCGGGCCTGGCGGGCCGCGCAGGCGGTGGACGCGGCATGGGTCGAGCTGCCAGCCGTGCTGGACGTGCCCGCCGCGCTCGCTGCTGGCTCACGCCTCGGCCCGGCACGGACCTTCGTCCGTGGTGACGTGGATGCGGCGTGGGCAACCTGCGCGACGATTGTCACCGGGCGCCTCGAACTGGGCGGCCAGGAGCACGCCTGTCTCGAGACCCACGCCGCGCTGGCCATCCCGCGTGACGACGGCGGCCTGCTGGTGCACGCCGCCACCCAGTCGCCGAGCGCGGTGCAGCGTGCCGTCGCGGACGTGACGGGCCTGCCGATGCACCTGGTCGAGGTGCAGGTCGCCCGGCTCGGCGGCGGGTTCGGGGGCAAGGAGAGCCAGGCCACGCCCTGGGCAGCGCTCGCCGCGCTGGGCGCGATGCGGACGGGTCGGCCGGTCCGGGTTGCTCCGGATCGTCGCGACGACATGCGGATCAGCGGCAAGCGCCATCCCTACCTCGCCGACTACCGGCTCGGCCTCGACAGCGAGGGGCGCTTCCTCGCCTATGCGGTGACGATCGTCCAGGACGCGGGGTGGAACACCGACCTCTCCCCGGCGGTGCTCGAACGCTCGCTGTTCCACGCCTGCAACGCCTACGCGATCCCGAACGTGCGTGTCACCGCGGTGAGCGCGCGAACCAACCTGCCGACGAACACGGCCTTCCGCGGGTTCGGCGCCCCTCAGGCGATCGCGGCGATCGAGGCGGCCATCCGCACCGCGGCGCGGCGCCTCGGCGTGCCGCCCACGACCCTGCAGCGGGCGAACCTGCTCGTCGAGGGCGACACGACCCACTACGGCCAGCAGCTGGTCGACGTGCGCGC
>DASVBK010000146.1:0-9723 GCA_036375875.1 Candidatus Nanopelagicales bacterium | reverse complement strand
AGGGATCGGCGGCCGGTGCCGGGGTAGGCGCCCGGCATGACCAAGCATGACAAGCAGAAGCGGGCAAGCGGCAACGAGCCGGCGGGCGCGACGGTGCGGTTCACGGTGCCAGGGATCGAGCGGGACGCCGCGACCGAGATGGTGGCCCTGCTGCAGGACCGGCTCAACGCCCTGACGGACCTGTCGTTGACCCTCAAGCACGTCCACTGGAACGTCGTGGGCCCGCACTTCATCGCGGTGCACACGATGCTCGACCCGCAGTACGAGGCGGTCAGCGCCATGGTCGACGAGGTCGCCGAGCGGATCGCCACGCTGGGCGGCTCGCCGCAGGGCACTCCAGGCGCGCTCGTCGCATCGCGGACGTGGGACGACTACAGCATCGGCCGCGCCGACGCGATCAGCCACCTCGGCGCGCTCGACCTGGTCTACTCGGGCGTCGTGGGCGGGCACCGCGATGCCATCGCCGCGACCGAGGAGCCGGACCCGGTCACGCAGGACATGCTGATCGGGCAGAGCGCGCAGCTCGAGCAGTTCCAGTGGTTCGTGCGGGCACACCTGGAGAACGCTGGGGGCCAGCTCGCCACCGCGGGGACCAGCACCGAGGGGCAGGCGGCCGAGGTCGCCGGGACCCTCACCGGCGACGCCGATGGGAGCGCCAGGGCGGCCTCCTGAACAGCCCTGGGATGGGCGGCCGGGCGGCGAGCACGCCCGCCGCCGCGGATCGTCGGTCTCGAGCCGTCTTCGCGTTGGGCCACCACCCGCGGGCAGCCGCAGTCGGGGTGGCGGTCCCGTTCACCAGGACCGGTCGACGGGCCGCCCCTCGTTGTAGCCCGCGCTGGACTGCACGCCGAGCAGAGCCCGCTCGTGGAACCCCGGCAGTGAGGCCGCGCCCGCGTAGGTGCATGCGGAACGGACCCCGGAGGTGATCTCGTCGAGCAGGTCCTCGACCCCGGGCCGCGCGGGGTCGATGTACATGCGCGAGTGCGAGATGCCCTCCTCGAACATGCCCTTGCGGGCGCGGTCGAAGGCGGAGTCGTCAGCCGTGCGGCCCCGCACCGCTCGGGCCGAGGCCATGCCGAAGCTCACCTTGTACGCGCGGCCGGAGGGGTCCACCTGCAGGTCGCCGGGCGACTCGTAGGTGCCGGCGAACCAGGAGCCGATCATCACCGAGCCGGCGCCGGCGGCCAGCGCGATCGCCACGTCCCGGGGGTGGCGCACGCCCCCGTCGGCCCAGATCCAGCGCCCCTCCTTGCGGGCGGCAGCCGCGCAGTCCAGCACTGCGGAGAGCTGCGGGCGCCCGACTCCGGTCTGCATGCGGGTGGTGCACATCGCGCCCGGGCCCACGCCGACCTTGACGATGTCCGCACCGGCCTCGATGAGGTCCAGGGTGCCGGCGGCGGTGACCACGTTGCCGGCGACGACGGGCACGTGCGGGGCCACGTGGCGCGCCCGGCGCACGGCCGCCAGGGCCTCCATCATCTTCTCCTGGTGGCCATGCGCGGTGTCGACCACGAGGATGTCGACGCCCGCGGCGAGCAGGGCCTCGGCGCGGCCCTGGACGTCGCCGTTCACGCCGATCGCGGCGCCGATCCGCAGCCGGCCGTGTGCGTCGAGGGCCGGGTGGTAGACGGTGGCGCGCAGGGCGGCCGGAAGGGTGAGCAGGCCGACCATGCGGCTGTCGGTGCCGACGATGGGCGCGACCTTGCGGCGCGCGCGATGCATCGCCTCGAAGGCCTCGCGCGGCGCGATGCCGTCCGGCAGCGTGAAGACCTCCTCGCTCATCACGTCGGCGACGTGGGCGAAGCGGTCGGTGTCCGCGCAGTCGGACTCGGTGAGGATGCCGACGGGCACGCCGTCGCGCTCGACGACGGCGGCTGCGTGGGCGCGCTTGTGGATCAGGGACAGCGCGGCACCGATCGTCTCCTCCGGATCCAGCCGGACGGGGGTGTCGTAGACCGGGTGGCGGGCCTTGACCCAGTCGACGACCTCAGCCACCACAGGGACGGGGATGTCCTGCGGGATGATCACCAGTCCGCCCCGGCGGGCCACCGTCTCGGCCATGCGGCGCCCGGCCACGGCGGTCATGTTCGCCACCACGACCGGGATCGTGGCCCCCGAACCGTCCGGCGCGGTGAGGTCGACCCCGAATCGGGAGGCGACGGCTGAGCGCGTGGGCACCAGGAACGCGTCGTCGTAGGTGAGGTCGTGGGCGGGCAGCTCGTGCAGGAAGCGCATGGTGGGCAACGCTAGTTGCTCGGACGTGGCGGCGGGACCGTCCCGCCAGGACGGCAGACGCCGGGCAGCGCGCGTCTCCGTGGCCGGCGCAGCAGCTAGCGCCTCAGGCTCACTGGCTCCGAGGTGACCCCTGCGTAGCCGTGCTTCGCCCTGACGCGCACCCGATAGGTGCCACGCCCGAGGTTGAGGGTCCGCGTCTCCTTGCTGCCCTTGGTGCGGTACGTCCCGAACGGGGCCCAGCGGCGGTCAGCGCGCTTGGCCTGCACGGTGAAGGTCCAATACCCGCGACCCCGGTTCGGGTTGACGTTCACCGACAGCCTCGACCGGGCCTTGACCGCCCTGACCTTGACGGAAGCGGTCCGCGTCACCGGCGTCGCCGGGATCGCCGGGATCGCCGGCGTTGCCGGTTGTGCGGCAGGAACGGTCGTGGCAGCCAACGTTTGGGAGCCCGCATCCAGGTTCTGGCCGTCCGTGGTGACGAAGGACCAGGCGAAGGACGTGGACGACAGCTGCAGCCGCAGCACCCCCGTGACCTGGTCGACGTAGTACTGCCGCCACGGGCGTTGGACCATGGACGGGGTGGGGCGCAGCTCGCCACCCCCGGTGCCGACGACCATGGCCGTGATCGGGGCCCGGCCGGCAACGGGCACGGCCATCCGCTCGTAGTCATGGTCGTGGCCCCACAGCACCAGCTGCACGTCCGGGTCGTCCTTGATCGCGTCCCAGAGGACCTGGGTGTCGGTCTGGTCCCCGTGCTGGCCGGAGGAGTACCGCGGCCGGTGCCACATCACCAGCGTCGGCTGCCCGTCGTGCCCCTGCAGCTGGGACCTGACCCACCTGATCTGCCCCTCGTCGTCCAACGCCTCACTGTCCAGGCCGAGGATCCGCCATGCCCCCACCTGACGACTCGAGTACAGCGGTCCCGGCGGCACGCCGAAGTAGGCGCGATACCCGCCTGCCCCGGCCGTCTGGTACTCGTGGTTGCCGGGCACCGGCATCCAGATCGAGGCGAAGCGCGCCCAGTCCGGAGCGAAGTAGTCGGCGAAGTCGCTCGGGCTGCCGTCCGGGTAGGCGATGTCGCCGAGCAGCAGCAGCGCGTCCGGGGTCAACCCCGCCGCGACCTGGGCGACCTTGTCATCAAGCCCGTTCGAGTTCGCGACGTCCCCGACGGCCACCACGCCCACCGAGGACTCGTCCGTGCCCTGGCCCGGGTCCGCCTGGCGCGGGGGGGCGCCGACGGCATCCCATGGGGATCGGCTCGCGGCCGGGGCGAGGTACCAGGCCCCGGCAACCACCAGGACCGCTGCCGCGACGAGCAGCACCGCGCTCAGGAGGTCTCGCCACCGCGGGCGCCGCTGCCGTTGCACGGGCCCATGGTAGGGAGGCATGACCATCACCAGAAGGGGCGCGACGAGGACCGGCGCGGGCTTGACGGGCGCTTGGCCGGGGCTTGGGGGGCGACGCGCTGGCAGAGGACCGCGTTCTGGCTCACCAGGGGTTCGGCTGGCGCAGCACGGTCGGGAGCGAGGTTCCGGGGCCACCGTCGCTACCCGCCTCCCCCGTTCGGCTCAATGCGACTCCCTCTCCTGCCGACAACCAACCGCAGGAGAGGGGGTCTGCCATGACGCGCAGGCGGCTCGGTGACACGTTGGTTGGCTGGGGCGTGATCACGCACGAGCAGCTGGGCGCCGCGCTCGAGGCGCAGGCGCTCGATCCTCGGAGTGCGCGACGGCGTCTCGGCCGGGTGCTCATCGACTCGGGCCTGGTGAACGACCGTGCGGTCGCCGCGGCGCTGGCCGACATGCACGGGCTCATGGTCGTCGACCTCGACACACAGATCATCGACCCGACCGTCGCCAGGCGGATCCCACAGAAGCTCGCCACGCACCACGTGGTGCTGCCCCTGACCGCGAACGACGGCCTCCTGCGCGTGGCCGTGGCCGACCCGGTCGACGTGGTGGCCCTCGACGACCTGCGCATGCGGGCCGGCACCATGCGCCTGGAGGTGGTGGTGGCGCCCGAGTCCCAGCTGCGCGAGCGCATCGCGGGGCTGTGGAGCCAGGCCGTGGCCGAGGACGCCCTGGAGAAGTTCGTCTCCGGGCTCGATGAGGAGGTCGACGCGTCCCTCGATGCCGGCGAGGACGCGGGTGCGGTGGCGGCAGTGCAGCAGATCCTCACCGCAGCAGTCCGGGCGGGTGCGAGCGACGTGCACATCGAGCCCATGCGCGACGGGATCCGGGTCCGCGTTCGCGTGGACGGCACCCTGCGGACGCTCATGTCGCTGCCGCGCAGCGGGCACTCCTCGATCGTGGCGCGCACGAAGATCATCTCCGGCCTGAACATCGTGGAGCGCCGCGTGCCGCAGGACGGCCGAGCGCGCCTGCGCGTCGACGGCCACGACCGCAACCTGCGCGTCTCCACGCTGCCGACGATGCACGGCGAGAAGATCGTGGTCCGGCTGCTGGCCGACCAGGGCGAGCTGCCGTCGCTGAGCGATCTCGGCCTTGGCCTGGAGCAGGAGCTGATCCTGCAGAACGCGCTGCACCTGCCGCAGGGCCTCGTGCTCATCACCGGCCCCACAGGGTCGGGCAAGTCCACGACGCTGTACTCGGCCATCCGGCAGATGGTCGACGACGAGCGCAACCTGATCACGCTCGAGGATCCGGTCGAGATCGAGCTGCCCGGCGTCGCGCAGGTGCAGGTCTCTGACAAGACGGGCACCTCGTTCGCGGCCGGCTTGCGGGCCGCCCTGCGCCAGGACCCCGACGTCATCATGGTCGGCGAGATCCGCGACCAGATCACCGCCGAACTGGCGGTGCGCGCCGCCCTGACCGGCCACCTCGTGCTCTCGACGCTGCACACCAACAATTCGGCGTCCGCGGTGATCCGGCTGGTCGAGATGGGCGTGCCGAACTACCTGGTGGCCTCCTCGCTGACCCTGTCGATGGCGCAGCGGCTGGTGCGCCGGCCGTGTGCCGAGTGCGTGACGCGGACCACTGTGGATGTCGACACCAAGCGGCGCCTGGGCATGACGGAGGTGGAGGCGGCCTCCTGCGTGGCGCCCGTGGGGTGCCGGGCGTGCGGGATGTCGGGGTACCGCGGGCGGCTCGGGCTCTACGAGATGCTGCCCATCACCCGCGGTGTGCGAGCCGCACTCATGGCCGGTGCGGGCGAGGCCGCGATCGCGTCCGCGGCCGCGTCGGACGGGTTCCGGTCCCTGCTGCGGCTGGGCGTCGAGGCGGCGGTGGCCGGGTACACGACGCCGGCGGAGCTGCTGCGGACGCTGGCCGTGGAGGACGTGGCAGCGCTGGTGTAGGGCTCAGGCGCACGCGGCCGGACACCTACCCCGTGACGGCCGACGTCGACGAGCGGGCCCCTCCGGCTGGCCGGGCACCCGGCCGGTCCACGCGCGGTGTGACCAGCCCCTGCGGGGGTAGGCGTCGGCACCGGCAGGCACCCGGCCGCCGGCGACGGGAGGAACCCCGCATGGCCGCACTCGGCGCTCACCGCTCGTTCTGGATGGAGGGGCTGGGTGACCTGCCCGAGGCTGCCCCGCCCACCGCGCCAACCCTGTTGCCCGCCGATCCGGTCGACCTCGTCGTCGCCGGCGCCGGCATCACCGGCCTCAGCACCGCCCTGCTCGCCCAGGAGGCTGGCCTTCGGGTCGCGGTGCTGGAGGCCACCGAGCTGCTCGAGTCCGCCGTCACGGCGCGCTCGACGGTGAAGTTGACGATCGGGCACGGCGCGTTGTTCGCCAAGATCGCCGCGAGCCGCGGGGACGACGTGGCCGTCGCGTATGCCCGGGCCAACCAGGTGGGCTTCGACACCATGCTGCGCCTGGCCGAGGAGCTGGGCATCGACTGCGAGCTCGAGGGCGGCCTGGCCCACGACGTGTATGCCGAGCGCGAAGACGAGGTGGCGCAGGTGGCCACCGTGGCGAGGATCGCGCGGCTGGCCGGCCTGAGCGTGGCCGATACCCCCAGCACTCCCCTGCCGGTACCGACGACGGCCGTGGCCTCGTTCGCTGACCAGGCCCAGCTGCACCCCGGCCGCTACCTGCTCGGGCTCGCCCGCGCCTTCACCGACGCCGGCGGCACGCTCGTCGAGGGGGTGCGGGTGCTCGACGTCGAGGAGGACGGCGAGGGCTGCACGGTCAGCACCACCCAGGGCTCGGTCCGCGCCGGGAACGTCGTCGTGGCCACCCAGTACCCGATCCTGGACCGCGGCGCGCAGTTCGCCCGCACGTCGACGCGGCGCTCGTACGCCATCGCCGGAATCCTGCCGGGAGGCGTGAGCGCCGGCATGACGATCAACGTCGGCTCCCCCACGCACTCCACGCGCACGGCCCAGCGCGACGGCGAGCAGTACCTCGTCGTCGTCGGCGAGGGCCACCCGGTCGGGCGCGCCGACGACAGCGCGCAGCGGTGGGACCGGCTGGCACAGTGGGCCGCCGAGTACTACGACGTGAACGACGTCCGGTTCCACTGGTCGGCACAGGAGACGAACACCAGCGACCACGTGCCGTTCATCGGCCGCACCGCCCCGGGCACCAAGCGAGTGTTCACCGCCACCGGGTTCAGCGGCTGGGGCATGACCAACGGGACTGCGGCAGCCCTGCTGCTCACCGCGCTTGTGCAGGGCCAGGAGCACGAATGGACCAGCCTGTTCGATGCTGGGCGCGCCCTGAAGGAGCGGCCGCACCGCGACGACCTCACGCAGAACGCGCAGGTGGCAGCCACGTGGGTCAAGGATCGCCTCCACCGCCCGCCCGCCGCCGACCGGGTCGCGCTGGTCCCCGGCGAGGCCGCGATCCTCACGGTCGAGGGCCACAAGTGCGCGGTGCACCGCGACGACTCCGGCGTGCTGCACAGCGTCTCCGCCACGTGCACGCACCTGGGCTGCACGGTCGCGTGGAACACCGCGGAGCGCAGCTGGGACTGCCCTTGCCACGGTTCCCGGTTCAGCCCCGACGGCCAGGTCCTGCAGGCGCCGGCGACCAAGCCGCTGCCCGCGATGCCGCTGCCCGAGGTGTGAGGCGGCTTCGCCGGCTCACTGCAGGTCGCGGTGAGCCGGCTTCCCCACCTCACCGCCGTCGCGCCCGAGGCCAGGTCAGGGCAGCCCCTCACACCACACGCCGTCCCGTGCTTGGCGACGCCCGCCCATGACCTCCGCGCGCCCACCCACTGAGTAGCAGCCTGCGGAAGCTCGGTATCCCCGCGGTTCCTAGGGGTAGGGCAGCCCTCGACGGGATGTCTCACCACGCCAATTTCGCAAGCTCACGACAGGCGGCACATGAACGAGCATGATGACGAAGCAACGCGCCCTGCCCTGATGCGGCGGCCGGATCCACGGGTCTCCATCGTGATCCCCGCGAAGAACGAGGCACGCAACCTCCCGGTCGTGCTCCCCGGGCTGCCCCCGGTCCATGAGGTCATCCTCGTCGACGGGGATTCGACCGACGGGACTCCGGCAGTGGCCAGGCAGGTCCTGCCGGGCATCCGCATCCTCCAGCAGACCCGCCGGGGGAAGGGCAACGCGCTGGCCGTCGGGTTCGCCCACGCCACCGGCGACATCATCGTCATGTTCGATGCCGACGGGTCGAACGACCCCGGCGAGATCCCGGCGTTCGTGGCGGCTCTCGTCGACGGCGCCGATTTCGCCAAGGGAAGCCGCCGGCTCAAGACCGGCGGCAGCGACGACATCACGGGCATCCGCAACCTCGGCAACGTCGCCCTGCTCCACACCGCCAACCTGCTGTTCAACACGCGCTTCACGGACCTCTGTTACGGCTTCAACGCGTTCTGGCGCGACGTGCTCCCCGCCTTCGAGCTGCCCCCGATCGAGCATGCCGGCCCGCTGCGGGCTCGGGGCATGCTGTGGGGCGATGGGTTCGAGATCGAGACCCTGCTCAACTGCCGGGCGGCCACGGCGGACCTGCGGATCGTCGAGGTCCCCAGCTTGGAGCTGCCTCGCATCCACGGCACGAGCAACCTCAACGCGCGCACCGACGGGATGCGCGTGTTGCGGACCCTCGTGGCCGAGCGCAGGGCCCAGGCCACGTCCACGCGCTCGGGCGCGTACCCCGCATCCGCCCCTCTCCCACTGCACCGTGACGAGGTCCACGCTGGGGGGCAGCAGTCCGCCGCACCCGACGAGGAGGAGTTCGAGCTCGCCGACATCCTCGCGCTGGAGGGGGAGGCCGTGAGGCCGCGCGACTCCTCCGGTCACCCAGTGCGCCCGGACCCATTGGTCGTCTGGGGCGCCTTCGACCACGGGGGCAGCATGGACGAGGACGACGACGCTGCCCGCGAGTCGGCCTGAGGAACGATGGACAGCACCCTCGCACCGCTCGCCCGGCCACAGGCAAGCGCCCACCCTGCCTCGGAGCTCAGGGAAGGACTCGGCATCACGGTCAGTGTCGTGCTCTGCGCCTACACGCTGGCCCGTGCCGCCCGGCTGGCCGCCGCCATCGACTCGGTCCGCACCCAGGAGCCACCGGCCCGAGAGATCCTCCTGGTCGTGGACCACAACGAGGAGCTGTTGGACTGGGTGGGCACCCACCTGGCCCAGGACCCAGCAGCGCCCTTGGTCAAGGTGCTGCCCAGCGCCGGCCCGCCCGGGCTGTCCGGCGCACGGAACACCGGGCTGGCCGTTGCCAGCGGCGAGGTGGTCGCCTTCCTGGATGACGACGCCGAGGCAGAGCCTGACTGGCTCGCCCGACTGGTCGCGCCCTACGCCGACCCCACGGTGGTCTCCGTCGGCGGCTCCGTGCTGCCCGCGTGGGAGACGTCACAGCCCCGCTGGTTCCCTGAGGAGTTCGGCTGGGTGGTCGGGTGCTCCTACCGGGGACAGCCGACGGTGCTCGGAGAGGTCCGCAATGCGATCGGTGCCAACATCTCCTTCCGCCGGTCGTCGCTGATCGCCGCGGGCGGCTTCTCCACGGCCGTGGGCCGGCAGGGGGCCGATGCGCGTGGGTGCGAGGAGACCGAGGCGTCGATCCGGGTGCGTCGCCTGACAGCTGATGCGCGCGTGCTGCTCGAGCCCGCTGCCAGGGTCCGCCACCATGTGCCGGCCCAACGCGCGACCTGGGCCTACTTCCGTCGCCGCTGCTATGCGGAGGGGCAGTCCAAGGCCCTGGTCGCTCGGCTCGTGGGGCGCGACGACGCCCTGGCCTCCGAGCGGGCCTACGTCCGGGCGACCCTGCCCGAGGGGGTCGCGAGGGCACTGGCCCGTACCTGGCGGCACCGCGACCCCTCCGAGCTGGCACCCGCCGCGACCATCACCGGGGGCCTGGCGGTCACTGCTCTCGGCTACGCCCTCGCCAGCCTCAGGAAGCCTGGGTCCGACGAGCGGCGGCCACTGGCCAGGGCCGGGTCGCTCGGACCGACCACGCCTCGGAACCCCGCACGACAGGAGCAGGCACTGCGATGAACCCGTCCCAGGCTGGCCTGCCCCGCACCATGACGACCGCGCTGATCGTGCTGGCCG
>DASVBK010000145.1:0-4303 GCA_036375875.1 Candidatus Nanopelagicales bacterium | reverse complement strand
GCCGCCCATGCCGCCGCAGCCCGCGGTGAGGGTGAGCGTGCCCGCCAGGGTGCCGGCGAACCGCTTGGCGGCGACGGCGGCGAACGTCTCGTAGGTGCCCTGCACGATGCCCTGGGTGCCGATGTAGATCCAGCTGCCGGCGGTCATCTGCCCGTACATCGTCAGCCCGAGCGCCTCGAGGCGGCGGAACTCCGGCCAGGTGGCCCAGTCGCCGACGAGGTTCGAGTTCGCGAGCAGCACGCGCGGCGCCCACTCGTGGGTGCGCAGCACTCCGACCGGCCGGCCGGACTGCACGAGCATCGTCTCGTCGCCCTTGAGGGTGGTCAGCGTGCGCACGAGCGCGTGGAAGCTCGGCCAGTCCCGCGCGGCGCGGCCGGTGCCGCCGTAGACGACCAGTGCGTCTGGGTGCTCGGCGACCTCCGGGTCGAGGTTGTTCTGCAGCATCCGCAGGGCGGCCTCCTGCGGCCACCCCAGGGCGGTGCGGCTCGTGCCGCGCGGGGCGCGGACCGGGACGGGCGTGCCGAGGTCGTGGGTCATCCTCGACTCCTCTCGAACGGCCTCATGCCATCACGAGCGAGGCCTGCGTGTCGCCGCCGCCGGGCCGCTGGCGGCGCCGTGGGTGCGGATCGGCTCAGGCGAGCTCGCCGATCGCCGCCGTCACGGCGTCGAGCAGCCGGCCGTCGGCGATGAGCGCCTCGGCAGCGGCGAGCTCCGTGGCGACGACCCGGTCCGGCCCCGGGCCGGGCACCACGCTGCGCAGCGCGCCGAGGGCTGCGGCGGTGCCGACGCCGGGCACGAGGGGGGCGCGCAGGTCCAGGGCCCGCCCGGCGACGACGAGTTCCACGGCCAGCACGGCCCGCAGCCCGGCGACCGCCCGCAGCAGCTTGCGGCCCGCGGCCCAGCCCATGGAGACGTGGTCCTCCTGCATCGCCGAGCTGGGGATGGAGTCGACGCTGGCCGGCACGGCCAGCCGCTTGAGCTCCGACACGATCCCCGCGGCCGTGTACTGCGCGATCATGGCGCCCGAGTCGACGCCCACCTCGTGGGCCAGGAACGGCGGCAGCCCCTGGTTGCGGTGCCGGTCCAGCAGGCGGTCGGTCCGCCGTTCGCTGATCGACGCGACGTCGGCGACGGGGATGGCGAGGAAGTCCAGGGCGTGGGCGACCGGGGCGCCGTGGAAGTTGCCGTTGGACTCCACCCGGCCGTCGGCGGTGACCACGGGGTTGTCGATGGCCGAGGCGAGTTCGCGCTGGGCCACCCCGGTGCAGTAGCCGGCAGCGTCCCGGGCAGCCCCGGCCACCTGCGGGGCGCAGCGCAGCGAGTAGGCGTCCTGCACCAGGTGCACGGCGTCCTCCCGGTGGCTGGCCACGATGGGCGAGCCGGCGAGCAGCGCCCGCAGGTTGGCCGCAGAGCTCGCCTGCCCGGGGTGGGGCCGCAGCGCGAGCAGGTCCGCGGCGAACGCGCGGTCGGTGCCCAACAGGGCCTCGACGCTCATGGCAGCGGTGATGTCGGCGACCCGCAGCAGGTCGGCCACGTCCGCCAGGGCCAGGCACAGCATGGCCAGCATCCCGTCGGTCCCGTTCGTGAGGGCCAGGCCCTCCTTCTCGGCGAGGGTGATCGGGGCCAGGTCGGCCGCGGCCAGCGCGTCGGCGGCGGGTTCCCGGGTGCCGTCCGCGGCGACCACCTCGCCCTCGCCCATGAGCACCAGGGCGACGTGCGCCAGGGGCGCCAGGTCGCCGCTGCAGCCCAGCGAGCCGTGCTCGTGCACCACCGGGACCAGGCCAGCGTCGAGCACCCCGGCCAGCGCGCGGACCACCTCGACGCGGACACCGGTGTGCCCGGAGCAGAGCGTGTGCAGGCGCAGCGCCATCATCGCCCGCACGACCTCGGGCTCGACCAGCCGCCCCATGCCCGCGGCGTGACTGCGGATCAGGCTGCGCTGCAGGTCCGCCCGGCGCGCGGCCGGGATGGCGACCGTGGCCAGGGCGCCGAAGCCCGTGGAGACCCCGTACGCCGGGCGCGGGCTGTCGGCCAGCGCCTCGACGTGCCGTCGGGCCGCCGCCACCCGGTCCAGGGTCGGCTGCCCGACTGTGACGCGCAGCCGAGCATGCCCAACCCGCGCCACGTCGGCCACGGTGAGTGCGTCGATGTCCACGGACGCGGCGGCCGTTCGTGCATCAGTCATGGCCGCATGCCTAGCACCGCCAGGCACGCATGCTCCTGCCGGGCAGCCCGGGAGCGGCTGTCCCCCTTCCCCGGCGGTGCCGGGGAGATGACTAGGCTCCGGGTCGAGTTGGGGGAGGCATGACGGTGCAGACCATGCATGGCCGGATCGTGTTCATCGCGGCGGGGTTGCTCGCACTCAGCCCGCTCGCCGCCTGCGGGGGCGGCGCTGGCGGGGGCGACTCCAGTCCGCCCGCCGGGATCGCCGCCAGCGGATCGGCCCCGCCCGAGCCGAGCACAGCCCCCACCGGACCGCGGTCGGTGGACGAGGCCGTGCAGTTCGTCTCCGACGGTGTGGTGCGCATCGAGTCCACCGGCTGCGAGGCCGGCCAGGTCGGCAGCGGCAGCGGATTCCTGGTGGACGACGACCTCGTGGCCACCGTGGCCCATGTCGTGGCGGATGCGCGCACGCTGTCGCTGCGCACGGCGGATTCGGTCATCCGGGGCGAGGTCGTCGGCGTGGACCCGGAACGCGAGGTGGCGCTCATCAGGGCGATCCGGCCCCTCACGGGGCATGTCTTCACCTTCGCCAGTGAGGCGCCGGAGATCCCCGAGAAGGTTGGCATCCTGGGCTTCCCGCACGGCAAGCCGTTGGAGACCAAGACGGGCGGGGTCAGTGGCTTGGACCGTCGTATCGAGTTCGAGGGGCAATCGCTACGCGGCCTCATCCAGATCGACGCCGCGGTCAACCCGGGCAACTCCGGAGGGCCCGTCGTGAACGCGCGGGGCGAGGTGGTCGGGCTCGTCGAAGCCAAGTTCAGCAATGAGGAAGGGACCGCCTACGCCGTGAGCTCGGGGGTGGCCGCCGACCTGATCGAAGGCTGGGCCACCGCTCCTGTCGTCGAACCACTGGCGGACTGCCCCGACCCTGTCGCCGACATCGTGCGGATCGACAGCAGGCATGCCGATGCCCCTGCGCTGGCCCAGACGCTCGCCGCCTATGTGAGCGGCATCAGCTTCGGCGAGTACGACGTCTCCTGGGGCATGCTGACCGGCGACCTGCAGGGCTCCTACGGGGACGTCTCGGGGTTCGCCGATGCCCACGCCTCGAGCACGATCGAAGGGGTGGTGCTCGAGAAGGTGGGCCTGATCGACAGCACGTCGAACTGGGCCCAGGTGCGCTTCACCTCGCGGCAGGACGCCGCGGACGGGCCCGACGGCCAGACCTGCAGCGACTGGCACCTGCGCTACACGATGCGGATGGACTCGGGGATGTGGCTGATCGACGCAGCCACCCCGCTGGGCGACTCCCCGGTGGATTGCTCGGTCCAGGGCGATCCGGTCCCGGACGATCCGGCCCCCGACGATCCGGCCCCGGACGAGTCAGTGCCGGACCAGGAGGTGCCCAGCGACCCCGAGGCGCCCGCTTCGGCGGCTGCCGGGACCTGACCCTGGTCCCTGCCACAGGTCAGTCGTCTCACGATCCGGACGCTCCCGTCCGCGATGCGGCTGGTCAGGGTACCCTTGGCGCATGCATGGGGTGCTCCTCACCAAGCGGCGGGCCGTGGACCACGGCCGCATGAGCACCTGCCTGTGTCGAATGCGCTGATCGCCCCGCCCTGCTCGGCCCGCTCGCGCATCCCCCACACCCTGCTTGGAGCCCGCTGATGACCGCTGTCACGCCCGACGCCAACGCCACCCGCCAGGCCGCTACCACCGGGCCGTCTGGCCTCGACCCCCGCGGCCCCCGGTTCGGTGCCGCGATCACCACGATCGTGCTCGCCGCGGCCCTCGTGCTCGCCTCCCCGGTGCTGCTGGCGCTGCAGGCCGTGGTCTTCGCGATCGGGGCCATCGCCGGGCCCGCCCGCCAGCCCTACGGCCTGGTGTTCAAGCACCTCGTGCGCCCGCGGCTGGCCCCGCCGACGCATCTGGAGGACCCCGCGGCCCCCCGGTTCGCGCAAGCGTGTGGCCTGGCCTTCAGCCTCGTGGGCCTGCTCGGGTTCGCCGTGGGCGTGCAGTGGCTGGCGCTCGGCGCGATCGGGTTCGCCCTGGCCGCGGCCTTCCTCAACGCCGCGTTCGACTTCTGCATCGGCTGCGAGCTGTACCTGCGCGCGCAGCGGTTGCGCCGGGCCTGACCCCC
>DASVBK010000140.1:0-26133 GCA_036375875.1 Candidatus Nanopelagicales bacterium | reverse complement strand
CACCAGGTCGCCCACCTCGACGCCGCGCACCAGCGGCCCGGTGGCCACGGCGCGGGCCCACACCAGGCGCTTGCCCACGGCCGCCGTCGCCGGGATGAGGATGCCGCCCCCGGAGCGCCGCTCGCCGTCGGGGGTGTCGACCCGGACGAGCAACCGGTCGTGCAGCAGCTTGATCGGCACCGAGCCATCGGCCGAAGGGGTCAGGTCGGGCGCGGCGGATCGGGCAGCAGGGGTCGGGACCTGGGGCACCGCAGGAGCCTAACGGAGTACCTTGGGCCGCCATGGACGATCTCGCGGAGGCCCTGGACCTGGGCCTGGAGGTGGGCGAGCTCGTCCAGCTCTCCGGCGGCCACACCGCCCGTGCCGTGGACCAGATGGAGCGCATGGCCCTGGCCCTGGGCGCCACGGAGGCGCACCCCGCGGTCTCCTCGGTCAACGTGGCGATGACCGTGCTCGGCGAGGGCGGCCAGCGCACCGCGGGGCGCCACGCCGTGCACCTGGGCATCAACTTCAGCACCCTCACCGCGGTGGAGCGGCTCGTCGACGAGACCGAGTCCGAGCGCCTCACCGCACCCCAGGTCCGGGCGCGGCTCACGCTCATCCGCCACGCGAGCCGGGTCTACCCGGTCTGGCTGGTGATGCTCGCGCTGGGGGCCTCGAGCGCGGCCTTCGCGGCCCTGTTCGGCGCCACGCCCGGCGGGATCGCCCTGACCTTCGTGGGCGGCACGCTCGGCGCCACCGTGCGCCACGCGCTGGTCCGTCGCCACCAGAAGCCGTTCGTGGCCGTCACGGCCGCCGCCTTCGTCGCCGCGCTCGTGGTGGCCGGCGGCATCGTGCTGGCGGGGGGCACGACGAGCACCTCACCGCCGGCGCTGGCCGCGGTGACCCTGTTCGTGGTGCCCGGGGTGCCCATGCTCAACGGCACCGCCGACCTGCTCACGGCGCACTACCTCAACGGCGTGGTCAAGCTGGCGATGAGCGCGGTCATCATCGCGAGCGCTGCGATCGGCCTGGCCGCCGCGGTCGCGCTCTCGGGGGTGCTGCGGTGAACCCCTGGATGTCGCTGTGGGCCGGCCTGGCGGTGCTCGGCTTCGCGATGGTCTTCTCGGTGCCCCGACGGACCCTGCCGGGCATCGTGGTGCTGTCGATCGCGGCACACCTGCTGCGCTCCGTGTGCCTGGAGCAGGGCGCCTCGCTCCCGGCGGCGAGCCTCGTGGCCGCGCTGTTCGTGGGCATCACCGCCGCGATCGTCGCGCCCCGCACGGGCCAGGCGATCCCGATCTACGCCTTCGCGCCGGTGATCCCGCTCGTGCCGGGCGTCTACATGTTCGACGCGCTGACCGGGCTGCTGGACCTGACCAGCACCGCGGGCGCGGACCCGGCCTCGGTCGTGGACGTGGTGTTCGTCGACGCCACCATCGCGACGCTGACGATCGTGGCCCTGGCGGTGGGGGCGATCAGCCCGACGCTGCTGCTCGGTCGACGGATCGCGCAACTCGTGGCCCGCCAGCCCGCCGGGATGGACGGCTGAGCAGGGCGGGACGGCTCACGGTGCCCGGCTACGCCGAGATGGCGGCGGCGATGGCCGCGGCCTGGGAGCGGGGCACGGGCAGGTAGAGCACGTCGCCCTGGCCGCCGCCGAGGGCCCACCGCAGCCCCTTCGTGGTCAGCCGCAGCGCGACGAGGCCGCCGACGACCACTCCGGCGGTCATCGCGACACGGTCCCAGCGCACGTTGTTCGCGTCGTCGGTGAAGAACGCCTGCACCTTGCGCTTGCTCCGGTCGGCGACGTTCGCGGGCTTCACGTAGTCCTCGATCTGGGCGATGTTGCTCACGAGCCGCTCGCGCGTGGCGACGAGCTCGGCCTCGATCTCGGCTGGCGGACGCGTCGGCTTCTTGGCTGGCTTGCTCGCGCCCTGCTGGGCGCCCTGCTGCTCGGCCATGACCGTTCCTCCTCGATGCGCTCCAGCGCGGACTGCGCCCACCTTACGCGGGCCCCGGCGGCACAAGCATTCCCGGGCTACGCTCGCCAGCACCCACCCGAGGAGGAGCCAGCATGTCCCCCCGCCTGCAGCCGGGCGATCCGGCACCGGACTTCGACCTGCCCGACGACACCGGCGCGCGGGTGCGCCTGGCGGACCTGCGCGGCCAACGGGTCGTCCTCTACGCCTACCCGGCCGCCATGACCCCCGGGTGCACGACCCAGGCGTGCGACTTCCGGGACTCGTTGGACGCGCTGGCGGCCGCGGGGATCGCGGTGGTGGGGATCTCCCCGGACACGCCGGCCAAGCTGGCCGAGTTCCGCGCCAGGGACGGGCTGACCTTCCCCTTGGCCAGCGATGCCGACCGCAGCGTGCTGACCGCGTACGGGGCGTTCGGCGAGAAGCAGCTCTACGGCAAGGTCGTGCAGGGCGTGATCCGCTCGACGTTCGTCATCGACCCCGAGGGGCGCATCGAACGGGCGATGTACAACGTGAAGGCCACTGGGCACGTCGCCAAGCTGCGCCGCGAGCTCGGGGTCTGAGCCCCGCTCAGCGGCGCTCCCACGCGCCCGGCTCCGCGAGCATGGCGGCGGCCTGCGCGGGCAGGTCACCCCGGACGACGTCGGCGAGCGTCACGTGCTCGAGGACCAGGCGCAGCGCTGCCCTGGTCGCGACCCAGACCTCGCGCAGGTGCTCCGCCGCCCCCGGGTACTCGAGGTCCTCCGGGGCCTGGCCCCGCACGGCCGCGATCGGGCCGTCGATCGCGCGGAACACGTCGGCCACCGTGATCCGCTCGGCGGGGCGACCCAGCAGGTAGCCGCCCTCGGCGCCCCGCTTGCTGGTGACGAGCCCCGCGCGGCGCAGGTGCGTGAGGATGCCCTCGAGGAACTTCTCGGGCAGGCCCTGCAGGGCAGCGAGCTCCTCGGCGGTCACCCGGTGGCCGTCGTCGCGGCTGGCCAGCTCGACCAGCGCGCGGATCCCGTAGTCCACCCGCGCCGAGACCTGCATGGGGCCATCCAACCACCGCCGGGCCCGCGCCCCTGCCGCCGAACCCGGTGGCTCACCGTGCCCGCCCCGGGCGACGGTTCCACGAGCAGCGGGCCGGGGGCTGCGAGAATGACGGCGCACGCGGGTGTGGCGGAACTGGCAGACGCGCAGGATTTAGGTTCCTGTGTCCACGGACGTGCGGGTTCGAGTCCCGCCACCCGCACGCCGGGACCTTCTCCTCTGGCCCGCGGCCGGGTCCACACGCAGGCTGATGCCAGGAGCGTGTGCTGCAGGGAACGGGGTCCGCACATGCCTGCTCGCGAGGTTGCCGAGGCGTCCGTCACGGACGCCTCGGGTCCGCACGCTCCGTGGCGCCGGACCACCAGTCCCTGCCCAGGGACCACCGCGACCCGGGTGCTCCCGGGCCGCTCCCGGTGGCTCGCAGGCTGCTGCCCGCCACCCCTGCACGGCTGAAGAGTGGGGTGTGACATGAAGAAGTTGCTCGCACCGCTCGCGGCCCTGGCGTGCGCCGTCGGCCTCACGGCGGCACCACCATCGCCCGCGGCGGCGGACACCGTCAGCGTCGGCGAAGCCGACTGGTCGGTCTCCCTGGCCTTCCCGGACCTCCAGTGGTCGTCCGAGTCGTGCCAGTTCCTGCCGGTCACGCTCGTCGTCACCGGCACGGTCGTGCAGTCCTGGTCCTTCGGCGGCACGGTGCACGTGAGCATGGAGGCCCAGGACGAGGACGAGGGGTGGGGTGGGATCCCCAACTGGTTCATGGACTACGACAAGCTGGGCGGCCAGGGGCCGGGGACCTTCACCTTCCGCCACGCCGTGATGCTGTGCCCCGGCGCTGACCCCACGGGGCCCTACGACGTGGTCGGCGAGGTGGGCGTGCTGCGCACCGGGGCGACCGACTTCACGTGGAAGCCCTTCCGCGCCTCCTTCACGGTCACCGGGATCGCGACCACCACCAAGCTCGACTCGATCGTCCCGGCCGACGGCGACGCCCTGTTCAGCGGCAGCGTCACCCCGGCGGCCATCGCCGCCCCCACGTTCCGCGGCTGCACGTACGGTCGCGCCGTGGCCGAGCAGCTGGGGGACTCGGGCTGGGAGTACGTGGGGGACGACGCCGTGGAACGCTCCGGCTCCTTCGCGATCAGGGTGCCGACCAGCCGGATGACCGGCACGCAGTTCCGGGTGCGGCTCTACGGGGGCCCGATCTGCCAGGAGTCGACCAGTGAGCCGGTGGCCCAGCCGTTCAAGGTGCCTCGCGTCGAACTCGGGTCCAACCGCAGGCAGTCGGTGATCCGCCTGGACATCGATCCGAACCGTGGCCGCAAGGCGTGGAGGTTCCAGGTGCAGCGGCGCATCGGCGACGACGACGAGTCGTGGCAGACGGTGCGAAGCTACCGGACCCAGGGCGCCCGCGAGACGCGGACCGTCAACGTGCGCAAGGGCGTCTACCGGATCCTGGTGCCCGCCCAGGCCGGATACGTGGCGACCTACTCCGACTCGATCTGGATCGAGCGCTGATCGAGGTCGGTGACGGCTGACAGTCGGGACGACGGCAGCTTCCGCACGGTGGCTGCCGTCACCCGATCCAGGCCGTGACCTCCTGGGCCGTCGCCCACGCGGCGGCCAGCCACGCCAGGGCGAGGAGGACCACCACGTTCCTGGGATTGCGCACCCGGCAGTTCCCATGGGCCTGGCCCGAGCGCCGGGCCCGCCACTGGGCCAGCAACCCCAACGTTGCCAGCAGCAGGACCGCCAGCGGCGGCGTGAGCACCCACGCGAGGATCGCCACGAAGGTGGCCGTGCACAGCCGCATCGGGTCGAAGCCGAGGCCGTGGGACTGCACCCAGGACTGCTGGGGCCCCGGTTCGCCGGCGTGCAGCACGGAGCTGCGCGGGACCTGGTCCGAGGCGGTCATGGCGCACCGACCGGCAGGTCCGCAGCACGGAGCAGCGACTCGGCAAGGGCGGCGCCGCCGGGGCCCATCGAGGGCGCCAGCTCGCCGACGACGGCGCGGCGCGACAGCTTCTGCTCCCCCAGCGGCGCCCACGCCTGCACGGCGCAGAAGGGCGCGCACTGGTCGAGGTCGTCGTCGGCGCGGGTTCCGACGTGCACGCAGCACTGCACGAGCCGTTCCTCGATCATGGTGTCGACGTCCATGAACGGCTTGACGGTGATCCGCTTGATCCGCTCGGCCATGAGCGCGCGCACCTTGCGGTGGCTGCCGGTCAGGCCCTCGCCGGCGAGGCGCACCAGGGTCGTCATGCCGAGATCGCAGTTGTCGCACACATCGCGCAGCAGCCCCCACACCCGCGGTTGCGCCAGCGACGCCTCGTTCGACAGCAGGCCCATGAGCGACTGGCGCACCTGCTCGCGCAGCTGCGGGGCCAGCTGCCAGTCGGCGATCCGGTTGCTGACCATCCCCAGGTGGGCCTTGAGCTGCTCATGGCCGATGATCGCCACGAGCGAGCGCCACTGCCCGGAGTCCGTGCGCAGCAGGTACCCCACGCTGCAGCAGTGCGGGTGCGAGCAGGGCAGCGCGGTGAGGTCGCGCCACGTGACCAGCCCGCCGGTCTGCTCGCCGAGCCGCGCCAGCACCCCGGTGTGGGTGAGCCGAGCCATCGGGTCGATGCCCGGCGAGCGGCCGGAGCCGAACATGGGCTGGATGCTCACCCCCGCGACGTAGGGCGTCGCCAGGCAGCGCTGCACCACTGCGCCGAGCTCGTCGTCGTTCACGCCGAGCGCGGCCGTCATGGTCAGCGTGGTGAACACCCCGGCCGCCGAGAGCCGGTCGATCGCCGCCTCCTTGAGCGCGCCCAGGTCACCACCTCGCAGCGCCCGGTGCGTCGCGGCCCGGCACCCGTCGTACTGCAGGTACACCTCGACGCGGTCCCGGTGCGCCCCCAGCCAGTCGAGCAGGGCGTCGTCGCGGGCGACCCGCACCCCGTTGGTGTTGAGCAGGATGCGGTTGATCGGCCGGGCGCCCAGCTCGTCGAGGATCGAAGTGATCGCGGGATGGGTCGTCGGCTCGCCGCCGGAGACCATGACCACATCGAGCCTGCCCCCCTCGCGGCCGAGCCGGGTGTCCACGCTGGCCAGTACCTCGCCGACCGGCACGAAGCCGGCCTCCTGTGGCGAGGAGTCGGCGAAGCACGTGGGGCAGCGCAGGTTGCAGCCCTGGGTGACGTCCTCGAGCAGGATGCAGCTGTGCTGGGTCTGCATCTCCGGCAGGCCGCGCAGGTACGCCTGCGGGATGGGGGCGAAGTTGCCGGGCCGGTCCGGGATGTGGGCCCTGGTCGGGGCCGTCCACTCCTCGAGGTAGCGCAGGATCTCGGGGTGCTCCTCGTAGAGGGTCACCACCCGGCCGTGGGTCGGGCAGCCGCGCACCAGCCAGATCCGACCCTCCTCCTGGGCGAGGTAGCCCGACAGGCGGGCGACGGACGCCAGCGGAGCCTCGGGCTGCTCCTCGTGACAGCGTGGGCAGAACGCGGTGACGTACCGATGCACCCGGTAGGAGCGCAACGGCATCCCGGGCGCCGCAGTGGCCATCGCTAGGCGCCGGTGCTCATGGCCAGGCCGACCAGGCAGACCCCGAAGAGCAGCAGGATCACACCGAGGATCACGAGCACCACGATCCACGCCGTGCTCAGGCCCTGCTTCGGCGGCGGCTCGCCGGGCGGCAGGGAGTCGGGCATCTCGTCACTCATGGTGTGCCCCCTTGCATCGGCGCCACGACGGCCGGGATCGGTCGCTGCGTGGCAGGTGACCGGTAGGCGCCGGAGCGCACCTGCCGGAGGAAGTACCAGGCGATCAGCGGCCCGGTGGCGAGCAGGAACCACTGCGAGCGGCTGAGCCCGAGGGCCACGTCGGGGTTCCCGCGGACGAACTCGACGCCGAACCGGAACACGCAGTACGCGGCCAGGAAGACCTTGAACAGCTCGCCGGGCAGGTGCAGCACCCGCGGCCGCAGCCACTGCAGCGCGGCGAACAGGGCCACGAAGAAGGCGACCTCGTAGAGGAACGACGGGTGCATCGCCACCCCGGGCTGGCACTGCGGGCAGTTCGGGATGCGGTCGAGGGTGCCTGCCGGCGGGATGAACCCCCACGGCAGCGACGTGGGCGTGCCGATCTGCTCGGTGAGGAAGCAGCCGATCCGCCCGACCGCGAGCCCCAGCGCCACCGCGGGCGCGAAGACGTCGCCCGTGCGGGCGCGGTAGCCCAGGATCCGCTTGGTGACCACGACGCCGGCGTAGGCACCGGCCAGCCCGCCCAGGACGCTCTTGCCGGCGTCCACCAGCAACCCTGGCAGGGTCAGCGAGCCGCCCTGCACCAGGTAGATCCACCAGTTGCCCAGACGGGCGCCGATCGCCCCGCCCAGCAGCGCGCCCACGGCAATGGTGGCCATCGCGCGGTCGGCGACACCCCGCCGGCGGGCCTCGAACGCGACGAGTCCCACCGCCACCAGCAGCCCCAGCACCGTGAACCACTCATGCGTGGGCACCGGCAGCGTCCCGAGGTGGAACAGGACGGGGTACATCGATTCGAACGTACGCGCCCCGGTCACCTGACCGACAGGGACGTTCGGCCGTTCCGGGCTTCGTTCCGCGCCGGGAGCATGGAGCTGTGAGGCTGCCCGAGCTCGGGGACCGCGCGCAGGGCTGGGTGTGGCTCCAGGCGCTGCTGATGGCCGCGATCCCGATCGTCGGCGGCCTCGCCGCGCCATGGCCCGGCACCGTGCGGACCACCATGGTGGTGGTCGGCGCCGTCATCGTGCTCACCGGCTGCGCGCTGCTCGCTGTCGCGATCCTCGGCCTCGGGGACGCGTTCGCGGTCGACCCCCAGCCCGCGGCCCGGGCCACCCTGGTCACCTCCGGCGTCTACGGCCGCGCCCGGCACCCGATCTACGGGGGCTGGATCCTCGTCGCGCTCGGCTTCGGCCTGGCGCTCTCGCCATGGGCCCTCCCGCTGGTCGGGCTGCTCGTCGTCGAGCTGTGGGGCAAGAGCACCGTCGAGGAGCGGCGGCTGGAGGCCCGGTACCCCGACTACCCCAGCTACCGGGCGAGGGTTCCAGCGCGCTTCCTGCCGATCAGGGCCGCACGCGCCCCGCTGCATCCCTCGGCGAGCCGGTGAGGTCGGCCAGCGCCGCGGCGACCAGCCCGACGTCCATCCGGTGCAGGACGCAGATCGCCAGCCGCCTGGTGCGGCCATCGGTCGTCCGCACGACGAGCTCGGCATCCGGGGCCATCATCAGCAGCAGCCCCGCGGGGGCCGCCAGGACCGGGATGGCCCAGGCCGGCGGACCCGTGAGGATGGCCGCGAGCAGGGCCAGGCCGACCGCCAGGCGGGCCGGGTGTACCCCGAGGCGGGAGCGCACGTCGGTGATGTCGGCCAGCGGCAGGGCAACCCGCCTGGTGCCGACGCGCAGCAGGCCGAGCAGGGTCCGGGGGGTCTCCCAGCGCAGCACGCCATCGGTGGCCTCGAGGCGAGCGCGGTACCGCGGCGTCGCCCGGTTCAGCGGCAGGACCGTGGGCGGCAGCTGCACCGAACCGCCCTGGGACCGCATCGCCCGCCTCCCGCCGCTCGTGCTCCAGCGTGGCACGCGCTGGCCTCGGGCCGCGCGCCGGCCCGGCGCCCCGGGCGTGCCGGCCGCTCAGCGCTCCAGGAGCGCGCGCAGCACCGGCACCAGCCCGCGGAAGGCCTGCCCGCGGTGGCTGATCGCGTCCTTCTCGTCGGCGCCCAGCTCTGCGGTGGTCCGAGCCGAGCCGTACGGCAGGAAGATCGGGTCGTAGCCGAACCCGCCGGTGCCGCGCCGCGCGTGCAGCAGGGAGCCGTCCACCTGCCCCTCGACGACGCGGCACTCCCCGGGGGCGCCGTGCGGCCCCGGCGGCATGGCCACGGCTGCCGCACAGAAGAAGTGCGCCCCGCGCCGCTCGTCGGGCACCTCGGCGAGCTGCGCCAGCAGCAGGTCGAGGTTCGCGTCGTCGTCGCCGTGCCGCCCGGCCCAGCGCGCCGAGAGGATCCCAGGCATCCCGTTCAGGGCGTCGACGCACAGCCCCGAGTCGTCGGCGATGGCCGGCAGCCCGGTGTGGGCGGCGACGGCCCTCGCCTTGAGCAGCGCGTTGGCCGCGAAGGTCGTGCCGGTCTCGGCCACGTCGGGCAGCGCGGCGAAGCCGTCGGCCCCGACGAGCTCGACGTCGAGCGCGGCCTCGGCCAGGATCCGGCGCAGCTCGCCGACCTTGCCGGCGTTGCGCGTGGCCAGCACCACCCGCTGGGCCATCAGGAGGTGCCCGGGATGCGATGGGTCACCGGCGCCGCCAGGGCCGCCGCCTGCAGCTGCGTGAGCCGGCCGCACCCGGCCGCGGCCAGGTCCAGCAGCTGGTCGAGCATCACCCGGTCGAAGGGCGCGCGCTCCGCGGTGCCCTGCACCTCGACGTACGCCCCCGACCCGGTCACCACCACGTTCATGTCCGTCTCGGCGCGCACGTCGTCGTCGTAGTGCAGGTCCAGGCACGCCCGGCCGTCGACGATGCCGACGCTCACCGCCGCGACCGAGTCGCGCAGCGGCGCGGCGCCGCTCGGCACCAAGCCCTCACCTCGGGCCCAGGTGATGGCGTCCGCGAGCGCGACGTAGGCACCGGTGATCGCCGCGGTCCGGGTCCCACCGTCGGCCTGCAGCACGTCGCAGTCCACCACGATGGTGTGCTCGCCCAATGCGGCCACGTCGATGATCGCCCGCATGGAGCGCCCGACGAGCCGCGAGATCTCGTGGGTGCGTCCGCCCACTCGCCCCCGCACGGACTCCCGGTCCGACCGGGTGTTGGTGGCGCGGGGCAGCATCGCGTACTCGGCCGTGACCCAGCCCGAGCCCGACCCCTTCTTCCAGCGCGGCACCCCCACCGTGAACGAGGCGGCGCACAGGACCCGGGTGGCCCCGAACGACACGAGGCAGGATCCCTCGGCGTGGTCGAGCCAGCCGCGCTGGAAGGTCACCTCGCGCAGCTGGTCGGGCGCGCGGCCGTCGCTGCGCGGGGCGATGCCGGGCACCGCGTCGTCGGGGCTGGTCACAGCGCCACCACCATCCCGGGAGCGGCCAGCGCCAGCTCCCCGTCGTAGGCCTCCCGCGCCTGCGCGTACGAGGTCGCCGGGTCGTTCCACGCCACCAGGTGCGTGAGCAGCAGCCTGGGCACCCCGGCCCGCGCGGCGTGCTCGCCGGCCTGGGCGGCGGTGAGGTGCAGGTCCACCGCGTTGCCGGGGCCGGTGAGGAACGACGCCTCGAAGAGGGCGAGGTCCGCGCCCCGGGAGAGCTCGACGAGGGCCTCGCACGGGCCGGTGTCCCCGCTGTAGACCAGGGACGCGCCGCCGGCTGCCACCCGGATGCCGTAGGCCGGCACCGGATGGGCCACCCGGGCCACGGTGATCGTGAACGGACCGATCGTCACGGGCAGGGCCTCGTGGTCGCGGAAGGTGAAGATGGCATCGGCGGCCACCTGCTCGCCAGGCTCGGTGCGGTAGGCGTCGATGAAGCGCTGGCGCGCCCCGGCGGGGGCGTGGACGGCCAGCGGGGTGACGGGCGGCCCGGCCGGGTGGTACTTGCGCGCCACGTACATCGAGGTCAGGTCCAGGCAGTGGTCGGCGTGCAGGTGCGACAGCACGACGGCCTCGATCGTGCGGAGGTCGGCATGCGCCGCCAGCGGCCCGAGCGACCCGTTGCCCAGGTCGAGCACCAGGGCTGCCCCCTCGTGCTCCACGAGGTAGCAGGAGGCCGGCGACTGGGGGGAGGGGAACGACCCCGCGCACCCGATCACGGTCAGCTGCACGAGACCTCCTCCCCGCTCCCCCGGGCCGGCACGCGGCGTGCCGACACGCGGGGCAACCCTAGCGATCGGCCCTGCACCACGCGCAGTCCCCGCACCGGGAGAATCAGCGTCATGTCCGTCACAGTCCCGGCCTTCGCATCGGTCGCCGGCCCGGGCGTCGGCGACCCCGACGCCCCCATCGGGATCTTCGACAGCGGCGTCGGTGGGCTCACCGTCGCCCGCTCCATCATCGACCAGCTGCCCGACGAGTCGATCCTCTACGTCGGGGACACCGCGCGGGGCCCGTACGGGCCGCGGCCCATCGCCGAGGTGCGCGCGTTCGCCCTCGACGTCATGGACCACCTCGTGGACTCCGGGGTCAAGGCGCTGGTCATCGCGTGCAACAGCGCCTCCGCCGCGGTGCTGCGCGATGCCCGCGAGCGCTACCCGGTGCCTGTCGTGGAGGTGATCAAGCCCGCGGTCCGCCGGGCCGTGCGGGCCACCCGCGACGGCCGCATCGGCGTGATCGGCACGGTCGCCACGGTCGCCTCGGGCGCCTACGAGGACGCCTTCGCCGCCGCCCCGCACCTGACCGTGCGCACCCAGGCCTGCCCCCGGTTCGTCGAGCTCGTGGAGGCAGGCGTGGTGACCGGCCCGGAGGTGCTGGCCGTGGCCCACCGGTACCTCGACCCGCTGCTCGCCGAGGGCATCGACACGCTCGTGCTCGGGTGCACGCACTACCCGCTGCTCACCGGCGTGCTGGCCTACGTGTGCGGCGATGACGTCACGCTGGTCAGCTCCGCGGAGGAGACCGCCAAGGACGTGTACCGCACGCTCACCGCGCACGGGCTGGCCAGGTCCGACGGGGGTGATGCCGGCCGACGGCCCGTCGAGCACCGGTTCCTGGCCACCGGCGATCCCGAGCCGTTCGCCCGGTTGGGCCGGCGCTTCCTCGGCCCCGAGGTCCGGGTCGTGGAGCGCACCCCGGAGTGGGTGGCGGGCGCCGGTTGACGCGGGCGTTCCGCGCAGCCAGCGAGGGATGCGACCATAGGCCCCCATGAGCGTGGCACCCGTCGAGGACGTCGAGGTCGCCGACCGGTCCGAGGTCGAGACCCCGTGGGTGTGCATCGTCTGGAACGACCCGGTCAACCTCATGTCCTACGTGACGTACGTGTTCATGACCTACTTCGGGTACTCGCGGGACAAGGCGGAGCGACTCATGCTCGAGGTGCACCAGGACGGTCGCTCGATCGTGTCCTCGGGCAGCCGTGATGCGATGGAGCGCGACGTGACCGCCATGCACTCGTACGGCCTGTGGGCGACCGTCTCCCGGGAGCAGTGATGGGCCTGCTCGACCCGCCCGGCTTCCGGCGCAACCGCCACGGCCAGGTCTGGATGCACCTGCAGCCCCAGGAGCGCGAGCTGCTCGGCAACCTCCTCGAGCAGCTGACCGGCCTGCTCGAGCCGCCGGAGCCCCGCGCCCCCGTCGACCCGCTGGAGGAGCTGGTGGGCATCGACCCCGCGGCGGTCCGCCCGGCTGACCCCGCCCTGGCACGGCTGTTCCCCGACGCCTACGACGATCCGGAGGCGGCCGACGAGTTCCGCCGCTTCACCCAGCGCGACCTGCGCACGATGAAGCTGGAGCGCCTCGCGCTGGCCCGCGCGACGCTGGAGCGCAAGGACCCGACGAAGCTGACTGATCAGGAGTGCGCCGCATGGCTCGCGGCGCTCAACGACCTGCGCCTGACCCTGGGCACCCGGCTGGCCGTCAGCGAGGACGGCCACGAGCCCTATCTCGAGCTGTCCGACGAGGACCCCCGCCGCGGCATGTACCTCATCTACGACTGGCTGACCTACCACCAGGACCGGCTGATCCGGGCGCTGGACAAGTCCCTGCCGAAGTGAGCGGCGGCGCCGGGGCGCCCACGGGGATCCGCGCGTGCCGGGTCAGCGGGTGCGGATGGTGAACTGCTCCGAGGCGCCCGCGGCGACCGAGCCGCGCGCCTTGGTCACGATCCGGTAGACGTTCTGCGTCGGCTTCTTCGGCCAGCGGATCGTGAACGTCACGCGGCCCTTGGAGTCCGTGCGCTTCGAGGCCAGGGTGCGCCAGGTCTCGGGCGCGACCAGCATCTGGCGGCGGACCAGCACCCCGCGCTTCTTGGGCGCCACCCGCACCTTGAGCCTGACCTTCGCCTTGGGCTTCGGGGTCAGGGTCGAGGGCTTCACGGTCACGATCGTGGCCGCGGTGGTGGTCGGCGGGGTGGGCGCGGGCACGCCGGCCACGGGCGCTGGCACCGGTGGGGTCCACCCGGCGGCGAAGCCGCGCATGGCGTTCCACGACTCGGCGTCCACGCCGCCGAGGTGCCAGAACGCGACGCCGGCCAGGCCGTACTCGGCGACCAGCGGCATCCTCGCAGCCACGCCCCGGGCATCGACCCAGAACGCGATGTGGTCCACGACGCACGAGGTGGGGGTGCCGTCGGCCTTGGTGCCCTGGTACTGCTTGGCGAACGTGGCGACCGCCTCGCCAGCGGCCTCGTCGAACGTCACGGTGGGCGCGATCCCGGCCTCCGCGGTCAGGAAGCCCAGGGCGCTGGCGGTCGTGAAGCTGCGGGTGCCGGGCACGGCCGGTGTCGTCGGGCAGGTCCCGGTGACCGACCGGCTGCCATCGGGGCGTCGCGCGGTCCAGAGTCGGCCATAGGCCGGCATCCCCATCCGCAGCCGTGAGGCGGGGAAGACGGTGATGGCGAACGCCATCGTGCGGCGCATGAAGGCCAGCGGCGCGATCGGCCCCGGCCGGGAGACCGAGAAGTCATAGGTCATGATCCGCAGCGAGTCCACGTACGGCGCGATGCCGGCGTAGTCGTAGACCCAGTAGCCGCTGGTCGAGGTGCGGGTGTTGTCGTACTGCGGCGGCACGGCCAGCGCCAGCTGCTTGCCGGCGGCGTGCAGGGCGTTGCCCAGCTCCGCGATGAACGCCACCCACGCTGGGCGGGTGGTCGCCCAAGTGGTGCGCCCGTCGCTGAAGGCGAACCGCTCGTAGTCCAGCTCGATGCCCTCGTAGCCGTTGCTCGTCACCAGCGCCACGAGCTGCGCGACATGGGCGCTGCGTGCCGCGGGGTCGGCGAGCAGGCCGGCCATCGCGCGCGCAGCCGAGCCGTCGGCGACCGACGGGATGACCGGGATGCCCCGAGCCCGCAGGCTGCCGACCACGGCGGCGATGCTCGCGGCCGAGGCGCTCGCGGTGATGGTGGCGCTGCTCCTCGATGCCTTGGCGGTGTACCAGAAGGGCGAGACCTCGCCGAGGACGTCCGCGTTGCCCTCGATGGCGGCCACGCCCGTCGTGGTGGCCCAGCCCGGCACCCATCCGGCCACGAGCGGGGAACGCGTCGGGTCGGCGCTCGCCGCGGGGGCGAGGCCCACCAGCGGCACGAGCAGCGCGAGCACGAGGCCCAGCAGCGCGCCAGCGCGAAGCAGCCGCCTCCCTGCCGATCCCACCCGATCCAGTCGGCCGCCCATCCGCCCCACCCCTGTCGCTCGAGCACCCGAGCCGGGCTGCGGCGCTCGCAACGCCCGGCGGTGGGGCGATGATCCCACGCAGCAGGGGCCGCACCCGCCCGGTGCGGCCCCGTGGCGCAGGACTTAGGCAGGCGCTGGCGGCTGCTTAGGCAAGCCCGGCGCTGGTCGCGTGGGGGTCAGTCGCCCGACGGGCCCGGCGGCAGGCCCTCGTAGATGCGCTGGCAGTCGGGGCAGATCGGGAACTTGTTCGGGTCCCGCCCGGGCACCCAGACCTTGCCGCAGATGGCGCGCACCGGGGTGCCCAGGACCGCACTCTCGACGATCTTGTCCTTCTCGACGTAGTGGGCGAATCGCTCGTGATCGCCGCCGTCGGTGGTCTCGGGCCGCTCGAGCACCGCAGTGCCGCCAGAGAGATCCGGTGCGTCCAGGGGGTCGGGATCGCCAGCCATGGCGGGATGCTACGCCTCATCACCTTGCGTCACCGGGGCCGCGGGCGGAGGCCCGCTCGTCGCGCCAGATCTTCGTCACGGTACGTCAGCAACGGCGGAGTCGACCCATCTCGACAGGCAACGGGTCAGCGCCGGGACGAGCAGGCCACCGGCACGGTGCGTGATTGAGTAGTCCGTTGATACTAATGACTTTTCATCCGTTCAGCGGATAACATGATCCCTCACGGTGAGTAGCGTGACCATCACCGCTGGGATCCCACCACCTGGGATCCCGCCCCATGGCCCAAGGGCCCGGGAGGGGCACCGCCCCTGATCGTCGCAGCACCGCCGCACGTCCCCTGAGCCATGCCGTGGGCCGCAGCGCCCAGAACGGAGGAGCAATGCCCCAGCAGCCGCTGTCCCAGGTGCCGATGGATGCGACCTGGGAGTGGCAGGAGGTGGGGGCCTGTCGGGGCGCCGACCAGGACCTCTTCTTCCACCCGCAGAACGAGCGGGGGCTGGCGCGGCTGCGTCGCGACCGGGCTGCCAAGGTGGTGTGCGCGCGCTGTGACGTCCGCGTGGAGTGCGCCGACTACGCCATCCGCGCCCGCGAGCCGTACGGCGTGTGGGGCGGCATGACCGAGGAGGAGCGCGAGCGGGTCTACCTGCGCATCGAGCTGGCCAACTTCCCCCGCCAGCGCGGTGAGGGAGCATCGGCAGCCGCCGAGGAGATCGCCCGGGCCGTGGCGCCGCAGGCCCTCGGCTACGCCTGAGCGAGCCGTCGCCGCGATTGGGCTCACCCGGTGAGGGTGGCCACCAGCAGGGCCTTGATCGTGTGCATGCGGTTGTGCGCCTGGCGGAACACGACGCTGGCCGGTGACGAGAAGACCTCGTCGGTGACCTCGACCCCGTCGTGCAGGCCGAAGCGTTCGGCTGCCTCGCGACCCACGGTGGTCCGGGCGTCGTGGTACGCCGGCAGGCAGTGCATGAAGGACGCGTCCGCCCGGCCCGTGGCGGCGAGCATGGCGGCGTCCACCCGGTAGGGCCGCAGCATCGCGACGCGCTCGTCCCACACGGCCTTCGGCTCCCCCATCGAGACCCACACGTCGGTGTGCACGAAGCCGGCGCCAGCGACCCCCTCGGCCACGTCCTCGGTGAGCAGCAGCCGGGCGCCGCTGGCGGCTGCGCGCTCACGGGCCAGCTCCTGCACGGCCCGGGACGGCCACAGCGCGCGGGGAGCCACGATCCGCACGTCGCTGCCCATGATCGCGCCCATCATGAGCATCGAGTTGCCCATGTTGTACCGAGCGTCGCCGACGTAGGCCAGGCTGAGCTCGGCCCACGGCGCGCCACCGGAGACCTCCTGCATGGTGAGGAAGTCGGCCAGCATCTGGGTCGGGTGCCAGTCGTCGGTGAGGCCGTTGTAGACCGGCACGTCCGCGCCGGCGGCCAGCTCCTCGACCGTGGCCTGCGCGGCACCGCGGAACTGGATGGCGTCGTACATCCCGGCCAGCACCGCGCCGGTGTCGGCCGCGGTCTCCTTGTGGCCCAACTGGCTCGAGGACGGGTCCAGGAACGTGGTGTGCGCGCCCTGATGGAAGGCCGCCACCTCGAACGCGCACCGGGTGCGCGTGGAGGTCTTCTCGAAGATCAGGGCCAGGACCCGCCCGACCAGCCGCTGGCGCTCGGCACCGGCCGCACGCTCGGCCTTGAGCTGCGCGGCGAGGCTGATGAGCGCGTCGAGCTCCGCCGCACTGAAGTCGGCCTCGCGCAGGAAGTCGCGCCCCCGCAGGTCGACGTGCCGGCTGTGCGGCAACGTCCCCGCGGCAGGCTGGTCGCTGGTGGTCATGCGGCGCATCCTGCCAGCACGCCGCGACGGCCCGCCCCGCTGGGTGCGGGGGCGGGCCGTCGTCCCGTCAGGCGGCGGATCAGGCCTTGGCGGCCTCGAGGTGCTCGCGCAGCACCTGCAGCTGGGCGTACAGCTCCGCGGGCACGGCGTCGCCGAACTGGGCGAAGTACTCCTCGGTGAGGATGCACTCGCTGAGCCAGCTGTCGGGGTCGACCTTGAACAGCTCGGCGAGCTGCTCGTCGCTGAGGTCCAGTCCCTCGAGGTAGAGCGCGCCGGGGGCCGGCGCGATGCCGATGGGGGTCTCGACCCCGCCGCCGACGCCGTTCACCCGGTCGATGATCCACGACAGCACGCGGCTGTTCTCACCGAAGCCCGGCCACAGCCAGGAGCCCTCGGCGTCCTTGCGGAACCAGTTCACCTGGTAGATGTGCGGCAGCTTCTCCGGCGAGGTCGCCTGGCCGATCTTCAGCCAGTGCCCCCAGTAGTCGGCCATGTTGTAGCCGCAGAAGGGCAGCATGGCGAACGGGTCACGGCGCAGCTGGCCCACCCCGCCGACGGCGGCGGCGGTCATCTCCGAGGAGACGGTCGCGCCGATGAAGACGCCGTGCGCCCAGTCCCGCGCCTCGTTCACCAGGGGCACGTTCGTGGCGCGCCGGCCGCCGAACAGGATGGCGTCGATCGGCACGCCGGCCGGGTCCTCCCAGTTGTCGGCGATCGTCGGGCACTGCGAGGCCGGTGCCGTGAACCGGCTGTTGGGGTGGCTCGACGGCTCCCTCGAGTCCGGCGTCCAGTCGCGGCCCTTCCAGTCGATGAGGTGGGCCGGCGGCTCGTCGGTCATGCCCTCCCACCACACGTCGCCGTCGTCGGTGAGCGCGACGTTCGTGAAGATGCAGTTGCCCCACAGGGTGCGCATCGCGTTCGCGTTGGTCTTCATCGAGGTGCCCGGTGCCACGCCGAAGAACCCGGCCTCCGGGTTGATCGCGTGCAGCCGGCCGTCGTCACCGAAGCGCATCCAGGCGATGTCGTCGCCGACGGTCTCGACCTTCCAGCCCGGCACGCTGGGCTCGAGCATCGCGAGGTTGGTCTTGCCGCAGGCGCTCGGGAACGCGGCGGCCAGGTGGTTGACGTCGCCCTTGGGCCCGGTGAGCTTGAGGATCAGCATGTGCTCGGCCAGCCAGCCCTCGTCGCGCGCCATCGCCGAGGCGATGCGCAGCGCGAAGCACTTCTTGCCCAGCAGGGCGTTGCCGCCGTAGCCGGAGCCGAACGACCAGATCTCACGGGTCTCGGGGAAGTGCACGATGTACTTGATCTCGTTGCAGGGCCACGCCACGTCGTGGCGCTGGTTGCCGTCCACGTCGCGCAGCGGGTAGCCGACCGAGTGCACGGCGGGCACGAAGTCGCCGTCGGGGCCGATGAGCTCGAGCGCCGCGGCCCCCATGCGGGTCATGATCCGCATGTTCACCACGACGTACGGGGAGTCGGTGATCTCGACGCCCAGCTGGCTGATCGGCGAGCCCAGCGGGCCCATCGAGAACGGGATCACGTACATCGTGCGCCCGCGCATGCAGCCGTCGAAGAGGCCGGTGAGCATGCCGCGCATCTCCACCGGGTCGTGCCAGTTGTTCGTCGGGCCGGCGTCGTGCTCGTGCAGCGAGCAGATGAAGGTGCGGTCCTCGACGCGCGCCACGTCGGAGGGGTCGGACCGGAACAGGAACGAGTTGGGCCGCTTCTCGGCGCTGAGCGGGATCGCCATCCCCTCGTCGACCATCAGGGCGGTGAGGCGGTCCCACTCCTCCTGGGAGCCGTCGCACCACTCGATGCGCTCCGGCTTGGCGAGGGTGGCGACCTGCTCCACCCACTCCAGCAGCTTCTTGTTCTGCGTCGGAGGATTCTCCAGTCCGGCGAAAGTCATGGGGCCAGGCTCCATCGTGTTCCAGGCACGCCCCGAGCGGGCGCGCGCTCCTAGACTGCACCATCCTCATTTCGGCGGTACAGGAGGATGGGCAGCGTTGGGGGCCGTTGGTCCCCTCCCTCACAGCGAGTGGTCCCGACGAGGGCCTGCAGACCCCGGATCCGGTGCCCGGTGGGCGGTTCAGCCCAGCTCGGGGGGCGCCAGCCGGCCCACGACCGCCTCGACGGCGGCCCCGACCCGCAGCAGCGCCGCCTCGCCGTGCGCTGGGCCGACCAGGCCCAGCCCGACGGGCAGGCCGTGCACCAGCCCCATCGGCAGGGTGAGGATCGGCCAGCCCGCGATGGCCGGGGCGGTGGTGAGCGCCCCGCCGCTGAACGCGTCGCCGCCGTCGAGGCGGCTCGGCCAGGCCGGGCCGTACGCCGGGGCGACCAGGGCGTCGATGCCGAGGCCGAACGCGGGGGCGAGCGTGCCGCCGACCGCCCACGCCAGGGTGCGGGCCCGGGCGGTGGCGTAGGCCGGGGCGGCCCGGCCGCCGCTGGCCAGCGCCCGCTCGAGGTACTCCTGGCCGAAGTGCGCCAGCTCCACCTCCGCGTGCGCGGCGTTGAACGCGACCAGGGCGGCCAGGGAGGCCGGGCCGAGGCCCGGACGGCGGCGCAGGTACGCGTCGAGGTCGTCGGCGACCTCGTGGACGAGCACGGTCAGCTCGTCATCCTCGAGCTGGGCACCGGCCCGGGGCAGGTCCACCTCGACCACGCGGATGCCCGCGGCCCGCAGCCGGTCGCAGGCGTCGTCGAAGCAGGCGTCGGTCGCGGCGTCGCCGGTGCGCCAGGCAGCCGGCGCGCCGAGCACGGGCCCGCCCGGCCGGTCGCCGGGCGCGGTGACCGGGACCGCGGGGTCCTGCCCGAGCAGCACGGCCAGCAGGGCGGCAGCGTCGGCGACACTGCGGGCCATCGGCCCCGGCGCGTCCTGGCTCGCGGCGATGGGGGCGATGCCGCGGGTCGGCAGCAGGCCCACGGTGGGCTTGAGCCCGACCACGCCGCAGAGCGCGGCCGGGCAGGTGATCGAGCCGTCGGTCTCGGTGCCGAGCGCCAGCGGGGCGTACCCGGCTGCCAGGGCCGCGCCCGACCCCGAGGAGGAGCCGCCCGCGGAGTGCCCGGCCTGCCAGGGGTTGTCCACGAGCCCGCCCATCGCCGACCAGCCGCTGGGCGAGCGCAGGCCGCGGAAGTTGGCCCATTCGGAGAGGTTGGCGGCGCCCAGCACCACGAGGCCGGCGGCCCGCAGTCGCGCCACGACCGGGGCGTCGACCTGGGCAGGCGCGTCGCGCATGGCCAGCGAGCCGACCGAGCCGGGCAGGCCGAGGGCCTCGATGTTGTCCTTCACGAGCACCGGTACGCCGTCGAGCGCGCTGCGCGGCCTGCCCGCTGCCCGTCGCTCATCGGCGGCCCCTGCCTGCTCGAGCGCCTGCGGATGCGTGGCGATGAGCGCGTGCAGGCGCGGCTCGAGGCCCTCCATGCGCGCCAGGAGGGCGCCGACGACCGCGGTGCTGGTGGTCCCGCCGGCGGCGAGCGCGTCGGCGAGCTCGAGCGCGCCGAGCTCGTGCAGGGCGTCGGGCGGCTGGCCGCCCGTCATCGCCAGGTCATTGGTGGGCGACCCAGTGCTCGACCTGCGGCGGCTCGGCGAAGAACGGGCCGATCACCCCGCGCCACTCGGCGAACAACGGGCCGCCACGGAACCCCTCGGTGTGGGCCTCGAGGGTGTCCCACACGATCGCGAGCAGGAACACCGAGGGCCGCTCGATGCCGCGATGGATGGTGATGGCCTGCCACCCCGCCGCCCGCGCCAGCACGGCCCGGCCGGGCCCGTCGACGGCGGCGAGGAACTCGTCCTCCCGGCCGGGGGTCACGCTGATCGTGGCGGTCTCCAGGATCATGCGCCGGCTCCGACCATCTCCACCGGGACCTCCCGCAGGTGCTCGGGTCGCTTGGCCAGGGTCTCCATGACACCGGCCAGCCCGAGCCACCACTGCTCGCGGGGCCGGCGGGCCTCGAGGTCGTAGCTCTCGCCCATGGCGGCCAGCGGCAGGCTGGAGAGCCTGCCCTCGACGCGGGCGGTGTAGCGCCAGTCGTGGCGGCCGGCGAGCACCTGGCCGGTGAGCCAGTCCACGCAGTGCGCGGCCAGCGAGGCACCGTGGGCGCGGTCGAACGCGGTCGGGGCCCCGCCCTGCTGGATGTGGCCGAGGATCTGCGCGCGCACCCCGAACAGGCCCTGGGACTCCTCGGTGAACAGCTGGCGCAGGAACTCCGTCGTGTAGCCCTCGCTGGCCTCCTCGTTGCGCACCGAGAGGTGGAAGCTGCGCCCCGCCCGGAACCCGGCCACCATCTCGGCGACGTCCTGGTTGAGGCGCGCCAGGCTCGGCGGGTCCTCGTTGAGGTAGACCTCCTCGGCGCCGACGCTCAGGGCCGACATGAAGGCCAGGAACCCGCAGCGCCGGCCCATCGTCTCGACGATGAAGGCGCGTCGCGAGGCGCTGGCCGCCACGCGGATCATGTCGATGGCCTTCACGATCTCGTTCAGGGCTGTGTCGCTGCCGATCGACATGTCCCACCCGGGCAGGTTGTTGTCGATCGAGGCGGGCAGGCAGATCACCGGGATGCGCAGGCCGGGGTGGTCCTCCACATGCGGCAGCAGGCCGAACATCGCGGCGTAGGCCCGATGGCCGCCGATCACGAGCAGGGCGTCGATGCCGTGGCGCGCCAGGGCCTCGCCGACGGCGCCGTGCTCCTCGGGCGTCGGGGTCCGGCGGCTGGTGCCCAGCTCGGCGCCGCCGAGCACGACCCAGCCCTCGACGTCGCCCCAGTGCAGCGCGTGGACGTCGCCGCGCAGCAGGCCGGGGAAGCCACCGCGGATCCCCGAGATCTCGTGGCCGCGGGAGATGCCGAAGCGCACCGCCCCGGCGACCGCGGCGTTCATCCCGGGGGCCAGCCCGCCGGCGTGGATGACGCCGATGCGGGTGCCCTGGCTGGGGAACATCGGCTCGGGCTTGGAGATGCCCTCGAACACCCGCACCATGTCGGTGAACGATGACCCGCGGGCCGCCATCGCCCCGGTGGCGTCGTCGGCGTCGATGAGCTCGGGGATCGCGCGGGTCAGCGCGACAGCCTCCATGAGCGGCATCGTGGCCACGTCGGTGCCTCGCATGCCGATCAGCTGCGAGACGTGGTCGGGACCCGCATCCAGCACCTCGTTGGCGGCCGCGTGCCCCATGAGCGTGGGCATCCAGCGGTCGTAGGCGCTGGGCGACCCGCCGCGCTGCACGTGGCCGAGGATGGTGACGCGGGTGTCCTCGCCGGCGCGCTCGGTGATCAGGTCGGCGACCATCTGCGGGGTGATCGGGTTGCCCGACTGGTCGTGGACGCCCTCGGCGACGAGCACCAGGTTGTCGCGGCGGCCAGCGGCCCGGCCGGCTTGCAGGCGCTCGAGGAGCTCCTCCTCCCAACCCGGGGCGGGACGCACCTCGGGGATCAGGATGTAGTCCGCACCCCCGGCGATGGCGCACATGACCGTGAGGTAGCCGCAGTGGCGGCCCATCACCTCGACCACGAACGAGCGCTGGTGGCTGGCGGCGGTCGACGACAGGGCGTCGATCGCCTCGATGATCCGGTGCATGGCCGAGTCCGCGCCGATGGTCTTGTCCGTGCCGACCATGTCGTTGTCGATGGAGCCGACTGCCCCGGCGATGATGAGCTGGCGGTGCGTGGCCGCCTGCTCGGGGCTGATCTGCCCGGTCGCCACCAGCTCGTCGAGGAGGCCCGGCCACTCGCCGCGGAAGATGTCGGTGCCGGTGAGCGAGCCATCGCCACCGACGACCACGAGACGGTCGATGCCGCGCTGCACCAGGTTGCGCGCAGCCCGCAGCCGGCCCTGCCGCTCGCGGAAGTCCATGGAGCGCGCGGTGCCGATCACCGTGCCGCCCAAGTGCATGATCCCGCTCACGGAATCCCACTCGAAGGCCTTGATCCGCTCGCCGCCGTCGACCAGGCCCTGCAGGCCCTCGTAGACGGCGTAGGCGTCGGCACCGCGGGCGATGGCGGTGCGCACGACGGCACGGACCGTCGCGTTCATCCCCTGGGAGTCACCGCCCGAGGTGAGCACGGCAACAGCCTTGCGACGATCCCCGGACTGGGCCATGGCAACCTCCTGGAGCTGGTGCGTCCAGCCTACGGAGGCACCGGGGGGCGCTGCTCAGTGACGGTGGCGCCGCCCGTCGGCCACGTCCGGCCGGTCAGCCCCAGCCGAGGTCGTGCAGCCGCGCGTCGTCGATGCCGAAGTGGTGGGCCACCTCGTGCACGACCGTGACCAGCACCTCGTCGATGACGTCGTCGTGCGTGGCGCACAGCCGCAGGATCGGCAGGCGGTAGATCGTGATGCGGTCGGGCAGCACGCCCGCGTACCACTCACCGCGCTGGGTCAGCGGGATGCCCTCGTAGAGGCCCAGCAGCGGCCGGGAGCCCGGTGGCACGTCGTCCTCGACGAGCACCACGCAGTTGCTGATCAGGCGCGCGAGCTCGGGCGGGATCTCGTCGAGCGCCTCGGCGACGAGCGCCTCGAACTCGTCACGGGGCACGTCGAGCATGGGGCAATCCTGTCTGGAGACCTGGGTCGCCGTGGCCGCCTCGGTCAGCAGCCGTGCCGAGTGGGCCAGTTGCTCGCACCCCTGCCGTGGTTCCAGATCGTCCAGAACGCCTTGTCCTGGTCGAAGCGGCTCCAGGTGTTCATCGGCTTGTTCGCCAGCGAGGGCCTGCCCATCTTCTTCGCCGCGTACCGGGCGAGGTGGCCGTTGAACTGGTAGGCGCCCTTGTAGGTGCCGGAGCGCGACCGGATCCGGTAGTTGCCACCGGACTCCTTGCGCACGATGCAGCGGCGCTTGGCCTCGTGGCGGGGGCTGTAGTACTTGCCGACGTAGGCACTCGCGCGCACGCCGCGCATGCTGCGCGAGACCCTGGTGTTGCGCTCCCCCGCCGGGGCGGCGGCGCTCGCGGCAGTGGGTGCCGCGGAGGCGGTCGTCGCTGCCGCAGCGGGGGCTGCGGGGCTCGCGACGAGCAGGGCGCCGGCGACGGCGGTCGAGGTGAGCAGTCCGGTCAATCGAGCAGTTCGCTTGGCCATGGTCATCGTCGTGCCCGTTCCGTTGGAGTGGGAAACGCCAGGGTGAGCGGTGTCACACCGCTGGGGGCGGGTCCAGCCCCGCGGTCGGCCGGCCGCTTGGGCCCGGTTTCCGCAGCTCGGAGCGGATCACGCCGGACCTCCGGCGCCCCAACGACAGCAATCCCGGCGCAGCTCCCCGGGAGCAGCGGTGGTGCTCAGCAGGCGTGGCCCCAGTGGCCGGCGCCGCGGCCGTTGTTCCAGACGATCCAGAACGCCTTGTCCTGGTCGAAGCGGCTCCACGTGTTCATCGGCCGGCCGGCCAGGTCGCCGCGGCCCATCCGACGAGCGGTCTGGCGGGCGAGGCTGGGATTGAACTGGTAGGCGCCGCGGTACGTGCCGTTGCGCGACACGATCCGGTAGTTGCCGCCGGACTCCCGGCGCACGATGCACTTGCGCCGAGCCTCGTGGCGGGCCCGGTAGTAGCGGCCGATGTACGCCGAGGAGCGGATGCCGTACATGCTGCGCGACACCTTCGGGTTGCGCTCGGCGGCGCGGACGGCGGCCGTGGTGGAGCCGGCACGAGCGGCAGCTACCTGGGTCGCGGCTGGCGTCGGGCTGGCAGTCGCGGCCGTGGTGGCGACGGGGGCCATGAGCAGCAGCGGCGTCGCGGCGAGGGCGACGGAGAGCCTCGTGAGCAGTCGAGTCATCCCGGCAGGGAACCGAATGAGGGGCCGCGCGCGCCAATTCTGGGGGCTCTTTGTGATCCTTCTCACGCGCCGAACTGGAGCAACCCGGGCCATTTCCGGCCAGCAGCGGATGTGCCGGTGCAGGTGTCGGCGGGCCCGCCCGGGGTAGGCGCTGCCGAGCCCACGACGAACCCGAGGAGCACCCGATGGCCCGTGAGGGAGCAGCAGCGGAGAAGGCGCGCACCGCGCCCGACCCCGAGGATGCCCGCAAGCCGGACGAGCTGACCGACATCGACAAGCCCTCCTGGAAGTACACGGCCCGCTCGGCTGCTGCGGAGTTCCAGCGCGACCAGTGCATGGACCTCGCCGCCGCCCTGACCTACTACTCCGTGCTGGCGGCGTTCCCGGCGCTGCTGGCGCTGGTGTCCCTGCTCGGCGTGGTCGGCCAGGGCGAGGCCACGGTGAACGAGATCCTCGACCTCGCCGGCTCGCTGGGGGCCGGCACGGTGCCCCCCCAGGTGCAGGACGTGATCCGTGGACTCGTGAACGCCGGCGGCGCCGGGCTCTCGCTGGTGATCGGCATCGCGGGCGCGATCTGGTCCGCATCCGGGTTCGTGGGGGCGTTCGGCCGCTCGCTGAACCGCATCTACGAGATCGACGAGGGTCGGCCGATCTGGAAGCTGCGGCCCACCCAGCTGCTGCTGACGCTGTGCCTCGTCGTGCTGGCAGCGCTGGTGCTCGGCGGGCTCATCGTGAGCGGGCCGGTGGCCGGTGCCCTCGGTGAGGCACTGGGGCTCGGCACCACGCTGCAGACGGTGCTGCAGTGGCTGAAGTGGCCCATCATCCTGCTGGCCGTGATGGTGATGATCGCGTTGCTGTACTACTTCACGCCGAACGTGCGGCAGCCGAAGTTCCGCTGGATCAGCGTGGGGAGCGCGATCGCGATCGTGACGTGGGTGCTGGTCTCCCTGGCGTTCGGGTTCTACGTCTCGAACTTCGGCAACTACAACCGGACCTATGGGGCACTGGCCGGCATCATCGTGTTCCTGCTGTGGCTGTGGATCACGAACCTCGCGCTGCTGTTCGGGGCGGAGGTGGACGCCGAGCTGGAGCGCTCGCGGCAGCTGCAGGCCGGCATCGTCGCGGAGCAGACGATCCAGCTGCCACCCAAGGACGCCTCGGGCTCGGAGAAGAACCAGCGCAAGCTCGAGGAGCGCATCGAGGCCGGCCGCGAGCTGCGCGAGCAGGCGCAGCGCGCGGGCGTGGGCGCCGACGGCGAGGAGGGATAGGAGCGGCTGGGCAGCGAGGGCCCTGTGAGACTCGGCACCGACGTGGCCGAAGCTGTGGGGTGACGGCGTCTCCTCCGACGGGCGGATGACGTTGACCGCCGCGAACGGGGACAGGCTCACCGCATGGCCCAGGGTTCACTCGCGGCTGCCACGCACGTCACCCTCGGCACGCATGACCACCTGATCATCACAGAGGCCCTCGTTCAGGCTCGGGCGCAGGGCTGGCCCGAGGACGGGGTGGAGACCGAGATGCTCTACGGGGTGCGGCCCGTGCTGCAGGCGGACCTCGTGGCCAGTGGCCACCGGCTGCGGCTCTACCTGCCCTATGGGAAGAGCTGGTTTCCCTACGTGATCCGCCGCGTCGGGGAAGCGCCGCGCAACCTCGGATTCGCCCTCCGCGCTCTACTGGCGAACCCCCGTGCCACCGGCTGAATTGCGGCGGCTACGACGCTCGAAACGCCCGTGCGAAAGCGTCAGCGGACTGCTGCGTCCAGGGGCCGCTGTATCCGCAGTAGTTCACGACGCCGT
>DASVBK010000191.1:0-4756 GCA_036375875.1 Candidatus Nanopelagicales bacterium | reverse complement strand
TGGTGAACCGGACGGCCCGCTCGACGAACGCCCGGATGTGGGGCTGCATCGAGTCGGGATCCTTCGACAGGAACGACCGCTGGATCTTGGGCACGAGGCCCTCGTAGGTCATCGTCATGTTGTCGATCTTGACCTTGGTCGGCGCCTTGTAGAGGAAGTCCTCGAGCTCGCGCCGGCTGTAGTCCCTGATCGGCTTGTCCGGGTCCAGGAAGCCCGAGGCGGTGAAGATGCGGACGTACCAGCCGTCGACCGTGTACCCGGGAATCGTGAGCGCGCCGCCGGCCAGCGACTTCGTGTCGTCGTACAGCTGGCCGAGGTCGATGTCGCTGACTGAGCCCATGCCCTCGCAGCGAGGGCACATCCCGCCGACCACCGTGTAGGTCCGGGCAGTGCGCTCGGTGCGGCCCTCGGCCCTGGCGACCTTGATCATCCCCGACCCGGTGACCGACGGGACGTTGAAGGAGTACGCCTGCGGCGAGCCGATGTGCGGCTGGCCCAGGCGGCTGAACAGCACGCGCAACAGCGCGTTGGCGTCGGTGGCCGTGCCCAAGGTGGATCGGGCGTTGGCGCCCATCCGCTCCTGGTCGACGATGATGGCTGTGGTCAGGCCCTCGAGCAGGTCCACGTCGGGTCGGTCCAGGGTGGGCATGAACCCCTGCACGAACGCGCTGTAGGTCTCATTGATCAGGCGCTGGGACTCCGCCGCGATCGTGCCGAAGACCAGCGAGCTCTTGCCCGATCCAGAGACCCCGGTGAAGACCGTGAGCTGGCGCTTGGGGATGTCGACGTCGACGTCACGCAGGTTGTTCTCGCGCGCGCCGCGCACGCGGAGCACGTCGTGGTTGTCGGGGGGCGGCGTGGCGGGCATCCGGGCACCCTACCGAGGCTGGCTGCACGGACGGGAGGGCTGACGCGGCGACGTGACCGGGTGGGCGCCGCGTGGCAGTGGCGGCGTGAGGTCAGGCACCGGGCGTGCTGCGTCCACCGGTATACGGAGCAGGTACGGATCCTCGGTACGCGCGAGTGGCGGGGCCGCGTCGCTGCGCTGCATTTGTAGACTCCCAGCCACCATCCGGATGCGGATCAGTCGCATATGCTCCTGGCCGCCTCACCAGAAAGGCCGCACCGTGGCCCACCGCACCACGCCCGCCGTCGCCCTCGTGGGCAGCGCCCTGCTCGTGCCCGCCCTGCTGGCCGGCTGCAGCAGCTCCGACGACACGACCTCCACCACGCCCACCGCTGCCGCCAGTGCCGCGGCCAGTGCTGTCCCCGGTGGCGGCAACGCCACCGCACCGCTGCCCACCGGCGGGGCCGAGCTGGCAAGCACGACCTGGGCACTGTCCGGCTTGGCCACCTCAACCGACGACGTGTCGGGCTCCGGCATCACGCTGGACTTCGCAGCTGCCGAGGCCAGCGGCAACGCCGGGGTGAACACCTACAACGCCACCTACACCTCGTCGGCCGACGGCACGCTCACGTTCTCCGCGATCGCCTCCACCAAGATGGCCGGCGACGAGGCCGCCATGAAGCTCGAGGCTGAGTACCTCGACATGCTGGGGAAGGTCACAGGGTACTCGGTGAGCAACGGCCTGCTCGACCTGTTCGTCGGTCCCGACCAGATGCTCACCTTCACTGCGGCCTGACCTGGCGGGGGCGGCGGCTCGCGGCGACACTGCTTGGCACACGGGTCGTCGCAGCGTGCCCCGCCCCCGGCGGTGTGGGGCGCGCCCCACGGGGTAGTTCCCCCGCATGGCTGTCCCTTCCGACGGCGTGCGGCCGTTCGAGGCCAGGGCCAGTCCTGCGGCCCTGCACGACCTGCGGGCCCGGCTCCGTGCCACCCGGTGGCCGGATGCCCCCGAGGGTGCCGGCTGGTCGATGGGCGTCGACCTCGCCTACCTGCGTGAGCTGGTCGCCTACTGGGCGGACGGCTTCGACTGGCCCGCCCAGGAGGCAGCCCTCGCCCGACTGCCCAGGTGGGTCGTCCCCGTGCAGGGCATGGACCTGCACGTCGTCCATGCCCGGGCCGTCGCGCCTGTCGGGACGCCCCTGCCGCTCGTCCTGTGCCACGGCTGGCCCGACTGCTTCTGGCGCTACACCAAGCTCATCCCGCTGCTGGCCGACCCAGCGGCGCACGGCGCCGATCCTGCCGATGCCTTCGACGTGGTCGTCCCCGACATGCCGGGGTTCGGATACTCGCAGGCTCCGCCGACCGCACTGGACACGATGGCCGTCGCCGGGCTCTGGGCCCAGGTGATGAGCCAGCTGGGCTACGCGCGCTTCGGTGCCGCCGGCGGGGACATGGGCAGCCACGTGAGCAGGTACCTCGCCCTCGACCACGCGGATCGGGTCGTTGCCGTGCACCGCACCGACGCCGGCCTGCCCATCTACACCGGTGACCCCGATGACCTCACCGATGCCGAGCGCGCCTGGATCCAGGGTGCGATGGCCTGGGGCGCCGGCGAAGGCGCCTACGCGGCCATGCATCGCACGAAGCCGCAGACCGCAGCGGTCGGGCTGCACGACTCGCCGGCGGGACTCGCGGCCTGGATCGTCGAGAAGCTGTGGGCATGGAGCGACTGCGACGGTGACCTTCAGCGTCGCTTCACCAAGGATGAGGTCCTCACGCTGGTGACCATCGTCTGGCTGACTGGCACCATCGGCTCCTCGATGCGGATGTACCGGGCCAACGCGGCGATCCCCCCTGAGCAGCACGCGCGCCGGGTGGAGGTCCCCTCCGGCTTCGCGATCTTCGCAGGCGACGTGGTGCGCCCGCCACGGGCCTGGCTCGACCGGGTCGCCAACGTCGTGCGCGCCACGGAGCCGCCCACGGGCGGGCACTTCGCGGCCTTCGAGGAGCCGGAGCTCTACGCCCACGAGCTCCGGGAGTTCTTCCGGCCGTACCGGTCGGCCCAGCCGCGCTGACCTGCTGCGCGACGACCGACGGGAGCGCGCGCCAGGAGGAAGTCGGGCAGACCGATTCGCCGGGGGCACCCTGGCGAGTGGGTCTGCGTATCGCGGGGGCGCGACCGGGTACCGGTGCAGCACGGGTTCGGAGATGCCGAGCCCGCTTGTTGTACTACGAGGAGTCCTCGCGTGACGACGAAGGTTGAGAAGCGGATCCTGGTCAACGTGCCCGTGAGCACGGCCTACAACCAGTGGACCCAGTTCGAGGAGTTCCCGCACTTCATGGGCGGCGTCGAGCGCGTGACGCAGCTCGGCGACGACCGGTTGGAGTGGGTCGCGCAGATCGCCGGCGTGCGCCGGACCTGGGAGGCCCGCATCCTCGAGCAGGTCCCGGACCGGAAGGTGGCATGGGCCGCCACGAGCGGCGCGACGAACGCCGGCGCGGTCACCTTCGAGGACCTCGGCGGCGGCCAGACCTCGATCTCGCTGACCCTCGAGTACGAGCCCGAGGGCCTCGTCGAGCAGGTCGGCGACAAGCTGCACATCGTTGAGAAGCAGGCCGAGGCCGACCTCGAGCGCTTCAAGGCGTTCATCGAGGACGAGGGCTACGCGACGGGTGCGTGGCGCGGCTCCATCAATGCCGGCGCCAACCTGCGCACCCCCACCGCGGCCGACGCCGCCGGATCGCAGGGCGACTCGGGCAAGGCCGGCCTCAGTGGCGTGGCCAAGGCAGCCGCAGCAGGCGCCGCCGCCGCTGGTGTCGCCGCGGCTGCCGCCATGGCGAGCAAGCACGGTGAGGACGAGCAGCCTGACCGTCCAGTGACGCCCGAGGTCTCGATCGGCTCGGCCGAGGTCTCCACGATGCCTTCGGCTGGCGTCGACGGCACCGCCCAGGACTCGGGCATGTACCCGGCCTCGGCGGCCTCGGACGTCGACACCTCCATCTCGCCACTGCATGCCGCTGGCCTCGCCGGCGTGGCGCAGCCGGCCGATGCGGTGCTCGGCGACGAGGTCGTGGATGTCCGGGACCCCGCCACCTCCGGGGAGGACCTGCCCGCGGTGAGCGTCGACGACGAGGGCCTGCACCGAACCATCTGACGGCTGACGCCCGGCGGCCGGCATCCGGCTCGGCCGCCGGGCTCGGCGGTCCCGCCGAAGGGAGTGCACGTGGAACCGTGGATGTGGGTCGTCGTGGCGATCCTGGCCGTGATCGTCGTGGTGGGTATCGTGGTCGCCGCCCGCGCCTCGAACCGCCGGCAGGAGCGGGCAGTGGTGGAGCGACGCGAGCAGGCGGTGCAGCTGCGCGCGCGCAGCCAGGAGCGCGAGCTGGCCGCGAAGGAGCAGGCAGCCGATGCCGCCGTGCGTGAGGCGGAGGCGCAGCGGGCGCGCAACGAGGCTGACCGCTTGGAGCGGGAGGCCCGTGAGCGCGCCAGCCAGGCCGATCGGGCGCGCGCAGAGGCGCAGTCGCACCTGCAGCAGGCCGCGCGGCTGGACCCGGACGGGGTCCAGGACGACCCGGCCCGAGTTGCCGAGCCCGAGCGCGCTCGTGCCGGCGACAACGGCGGGCCCCGCACGCCGCGCCCCACGAGCAGCTGACCTCGCCGCGCCGGCGGGTGGGCGCTGGGTCAGCCCCTGGCCGCCCGTCGGCGGCGCAGCTCGGTGATCGTGGGCTGGGGGCTGCCCGACCAGCGCAACCGGTAGGGGGCGCCTGGGCGTACGTTGCCCACGAGGGCGGGCCGGAAGCATGCAACGGCATCGCGTCCGGGGTCCCGCACCGCGGGGTAGACCACCCCGAGGGACCCGTCGGTGAGCAGCTCGGCGGCCAGGGCCTGGCTGGCGACGTAGGAATCGG